>NZ_CP118747.1:1304905-1617358 GCF_030996345.1 Acidithiobacillus sp. AMEEHan
CTGCCATGCCCGCCAACGCTCTCCAAGTCTGTCACCAGCCGGAATTGCTCGCGCCGGCGACGTTGCGCCCATATCCCTGAGCGCGCAAAATGGCCCTTCGCTTTGTCGAGGTGCCCATGTTCGAATCCCTCAGCCAACGTCTCAACCAGAGTTTCAAGGCCTTGCGTGGCCAGGCCCGTCTTAGCGAAGACAACATCCGCGATGCCTTGCGTGATGTACGTATGGCTTTGCTCGAGGCGGACGTCGCACTCCCTGTGGTCAAGGATTTCGTTGCCGAAGTGCGGCAGAAGGCCCTTGGCGAAGAAGTGCTGCGCAGCCTGAGCCCCGGCCAGGTCTTCATCAAGATCGTCAACGACGAGCTGACGCGTCTGATGGGTTCTCATAACGACCGGCTTGATTTGCAGGCGCGGCCGCCGGTGGTGATCCTCATGGCCGGACTGCAGGGCTCCGGGAAAACGACGACCAGCGCCAAACTCGCCCTCTGGCTCCAGGAACGGGAAAAGAAGCGGGTGTTGATGGTCAGTACCGACGTCTATCGGCCGGCGGCGATGGAGCAGCTCGCCAGTCTCGGACGTGACATCGCCGTCGAGGTATTTCCTAGCCACCCCAGCCAGGCGCCGGTGCAGATCGCCCGTGATGCTCTCGATGCGGCGCGCCGACAGGTGTACGACGTGCTGATTGTCGATACCGCCGGACGTCTGCACGTCGATGAGGAGATGATGCGCGAGGCTCGCGACCTCGCCGCCGCGGTGCAGCCGACGGAACTGCTCTTTGTCGTCGATGCCATGACCGGCCAGGACGCGGTCAATACCGCCAAGGCCTTTGACAGTGCTCTACCGCTGACCGGGGTGATCCTGACCAAGGCCGATGGCGATGCGCGCGGTGGCGCGGCCCTGTCCATTCGCGCCATCACCGGCAAACCCATCAAGTTCCTCGGCGTGGGCGAGAAGGTGCGCAAGGGACTGGAGGCCTTCCACCCGGAGCGGATGGCCTCGCGGATTCTCGGCATGGGCGACATCGTCAGCCTGGTGGAGCAGGTACAGCAAGATGTCGACTTGGAGCAGGCGCAGCGGATGACCGACAAGCTGCGCAAGGGTAAGGGCTTTGATCTCGAGGATTTCCGCGAACAATTGCGCCAGGTGGAGCGCATGGGCGGGTTGACCAGCATTCTCGAGAAACTACCGGGGATGAACGAAATCCCCAGCGAAGCGCAGGGGGTCTTGCAGGATAAGAAGCCGATGCGGCGCCTGGAGGCGATCATCAACTCCATGACTATGGAGGAACGGCGCCACCCGGAAATCATCAAGGCCTCTCGCCGCCGCCGCATTGCCGCAGGCTCCGGCACGACTGTCGCCGAGGTCAACAAGCTGCTCAAGCAGTTTGAGATGATGCAGAAGATGTTCAAAAAGATGGGCAAGGGGGGCAAGGGCCTGGGACGCTTGCTGGGGATGAATCCGCGCAATCTGATGAAAGGCGGTCTGCCCTTTCAATAAGGGAAATTTTTGGTTATGATTCTCGCCTTTCCCGCCGCGCGGGCGCGGTATCGTAACTTTTGTGAGGAACGGACATGGTAGTGATTCGGATGGCTCGGGGTGGCGCCAAGAAGCGGCCCTTCTACCACATCGTGGTGGCGGATAGTCGGGCACGGCGTGACGGACGCTTCATTGAGCGTTTGGGCTTTTACAACCCCGTCAGTAATCCGTCGGAGCTGCGGCTCGACAAGGAACGTGCTGCTTACTGGTTGGCCCAGGGGGCGCAGCCTTCGGACACCGTGGCGCGTTTCCTCAAGGCCGAGGGCGTGAGCAAGACAGGTGTCAACGCCGCCTGAAAGCGCGGAATGGGTGCCTCTGGGGCGGATTTCCGGCCTCTATGGTGTCCGCGGCGCTGTCAAGGTCTTTTCCTATACTGAGGAACGTGACGGCATCCTCGACCATCCGCGTTGGTATCTGGGTGCCGCGCATCGGCCCGTCGACGTCCTCTCCGGTGGGGTGCAGGCGGGCGCAGTGATTGCCCTGCTGCAGGGGGTCGGTGATCGCGAGGCCGCCCGGGCATTGATTGGGCAAGAAATTACCGTTCCTGCCGAGGCGCTGCCGCCGCTGCCGGAAGGGGAGTACTACTGGCGTGAGCTGATTGGTATGCAGGTCATCAATCGTGCGGGGCAACGGCTAGGGCAGGTGCAAGGTCTTTTGGAGACTGGCGCCAATGATGTTCTCGTCGTGCAGAGCGAGCCAAGTGGCGAAATTCTGATTCCGTGGACAGCGGACGTACAGGTGGACGCGGCGCAACGGCGTATGGTGGTGGACTGGGAGAAAGATTGGTGATGCGTTTTGATGTCATCAGTATCTTTCCCGAGTTGATCGAAGGATATTTCCAGGCGGGAGTTTTGGCCCGCGGTCGGCAGCGCGGCCTGCTCGCATTGCAGGTCTGGAATCCCCGGGATTTCAGCGATCTGCCGCATCAGCGGGTGGATGACCGGCCCTTTGGCGGTGGCCCGGGGATGCTGATGATGGCGCCGCCGCTGTTGGCGGCCATCGCTGCGGCGCGCCGGGAAAATCCAGAGGCGCCGGTGGCATATCTATCGCCCCAGGGGCAGCCCCTGCGGCAGGCGGATTGCCAGCGCTTCAGCCGCCGTGCGGGGATGGTTCTCCTTGCCGGGCGCTATGAGGGTATCGACGAGCGTGTCATGGCACAGGTCGATGAGGAGTGGTCGCTGGGAGATTACGTCCTCGCCGGCGGAGAGTTGCCGGCGCTGGTGTTGATGGAGGCAACGGCGCGACTCCTGCCCGGTTTCCTCGGTCATGAGGCATCGGCGCAGGAGGACAGCTTTGCGGCGGCGGACCTGTTGGATTGTCCGCATTACACCCGACCGGAGCAATGGGATGGGGTGGGGGTGCCAGAGGTTTTGTTGTCGGGTGATCATGCGCGAGTCGCACGCTGGCGCCGGGGACAGTCGTTGTTGCGAACCAAGACGCGGCGCCCGGACCTCTGGGCGCAACGTCAGTTGTCGGTCGCGGATATACGTTGTCTGCAGGAAGCAGAGAGCGCGGATGAAAGTGGCAGGATGTAAGGAGAAGTGCTGTGAATATCATTGATGAAATCAATCAGGCAGAGGCCAAGAACGAGATCCCCGACTTCATCGCCGGTGACACCGTGGCGGTGCATGTTCGCGTGAAGGAAGGCGAGCGTGAGCGTATCCAGGTATTCGAGGGTCTGTGTATTGCCCGGCGTAACCGCGGGGCCCACTCGTCCTTCACGGTGCGCAAGATCTCCAGTGGCGAAGGCGTTGAGCGCGTTTTCCCGATGCACTCGCCACTGGTCGCCAAAGTAGAGGTGAAGCGTCGCGGCGATGTCCGGCGTGCCAAGCTCTACTATCTGCGCGATCTCTCCGGTAAGGCTGCGCGCATCCGCGAAAAGCTCGGCTGATGAGCGGGGAGCAGTCCACCGCCTTGCTGACGCAATGGCGGATGGCTGCGGCGCCAGAGCAGGACCGCATGTGGGCAGACGCCGCTGCGCGCCTAGCCCTGCAGTCTGGTTTTTTGCGTGAGGGCCTGCCTCTATCTCAGGGGCAGGCCGATCTGTATCTCGGTCGCTGCTGGATGGCGCGACTTAGCGTGACCATTGCGGCGAATTCCCTGCCTGGCCATTTGGTGGCGCGGGCCTGGTCGGCGATGGCGACGGATGCCCTCGCTCCCGTCGCTTGGCGGCAAATAATCCCCGACGCGCCTCTACCGATCGACATGGAACTCGATATCCTCGCCGAGGCCGTCGAACATCGGGATGAGCAACGACTTTTGCCGCTGCTGCGCAGCATGGCCGATGACGTCAAGGCCCGGCACCTGATCATCGATCGCCTGCGCCTGCGGGTCGCGGAAGATGGTTTCGCGCATGGCTTCCGCAGCAGCCTCTTCCATGCCTGGGCACAGCTCGCCGCCATCGTGTCTGCGGAAGATTTCGTAGCGCTTACTCTGGCAGCGTTGCGGCAACACTGGGGCCTGGCCGAAGCTTGCGCGGTGGTGGTGCCCGAAGGGCGGGCGGAACGGCGCGCCGATAGTGGCAAGGCGCTCTTACAGAGCCTCCGGGAGCGCGATCTGGCGGCGTATATGGAGCATCTGCGCGGTATGGGGGACCAACCGATTGCCGCGTTGCGTCAGCTCTTTCTGGCGCTCGGCTTGATGATCCTGGAATATCCGGCGAACGTGCAACTGCGTGAATTGGGAGACATCTACCTGTGGCTGGCAGCAGTATTGCAGATGCCCCACCGCAGCTTGCGGCGTTGCCGGCGTATCCTCTTCAGTGCCGCTGCCGATCTGTTCCGCTTTGCCGGCTGGGAGGCGCAGCAAGACTGGCCGGGATATACCGAACTCGCGGCCTTTCGCCATGCCCTGTCCGAGGAGCATACGCCGCAAATCTTCAGCGAGGACTGGCAGCGTATTCTCCAGGTACAAGCCTTGGGCAGCGAGGCCCTGGCCTCCTGGTATCGTCGGCGGGCCGAGCAATATCTCAGCGTAGCTGCCGAGCCCGCGACAGACTTTTGGGCACATTGGCAGGAGACGCAAAGGGCTACCCAGGAACTTGCCGGACCGTTGTTATGGATTCATCCTCTGGTTTTTCTGCGCCTGCACCCGGAATCGTAAGCCGTTGGCGCCACAGCGTCGCGCCGATCGGCACGCTGACTCTGGAATTTTGTGACGCTGCATTGATAGGCCTGAGTCCCGTTCTCGGACAGGCCGAGGAATTGCCCGATCTCCGCGCCGATCACCCGGTCGCCCAGGCGCTGGCCGCCTATGCAGCAGCCGACTTCCAGGAGTATGAGCGATGCTGCCGCCTCCTGCTGTTGCGGGTAACGGGAACGCCCTTTCAGCGACAGGTTTGGCGCGCCCTGCAAGAGATTCCTCTGGGTCAGGTCTGCAGCTACGGCGACCTCGCTCGCCGTTTGCAGAACGCGCCCCGCGCGGTTGGGCAGGCATGCCGCCGCAATCCCGTTGCCATCCTCATCCCCTGTCATCGAGTACTCGCCAAGGACAGTCTCGGCGGCTATGCGGGCGAACGAAAGGGGGCAGCGCTGGCCTACAAGGAACTTCTTCTCCGGCATGAGGGGGTGGGGAATGCGCATGCCTAAGATCTCTACCGGGGAGCTGGATGCGGATGTCCAGCAATTTCTCGATGCCTTGTGGCTGGAGAAAAACCTGAGTGCGCATACATTGCAGGCCTACCGCCAGGATCTCGATGCCTTGTGCCGGTACCTGCAGCCGCGCGGGCTGCGTCAGGCAGAGCATGCCGACCTGGCAAGTTTTCTCGCTGCTCGCCTCAACGCTGGCGCGGCCCTGCGGAGCGTGCGACGCCAGCTTTCCAGTTTGCGGAGTTTTTATGCCTACGCCCTGCGCGAGGGCTGGATGCGCCGCGATCCCAGTCTGGATCTCAGCTCGCCCCGTCTGGGTCGGCACTTGCCGGAGGTGCCGACGGAATCGGAAGTGGAGGCACTGCTCGCCGCAGCCGATCCGTCGCATCCCCTGGGTCTGCGGGATGCGGCCATGCTGGAGCTGCTTTATGCGACCGGCTTGCGGGTATCGGAGTTGGTGAGCCTGCAGTTAGCACAGGTGGACATAGCCGCTGGCGTGCTGAAGACCTTCGGCAAGGGACGTAAGGAACGCCTGGTGCCCATCGGCGAACGGGCCCAGGAACTGCTTGCCGATTATTTGCGGCGCGCACGCCCCCAGCTCTTGCAGCAGGGTGCCCAGAGCGCCCTGTTTCTCAGCCAGCGGGCCGCGCCGATGACCCGTCAGCGCTTCTGGCAACTGATCCGGCATTATGGCGGGGTCGCCGGCATCCGTTGCCGGCTTTCTCCCCACAGTCTGCGTCATGCCTTTGCCACCCATCTACTCGATCATGGTGCAGATTTGCGCAGTGTGCAGCTGATGCTGGGGCATGCCCAGCTCAGCACCACGGAAATCTATACGCACATTGCCCAGGCACGTCTCCAGGCCCTGCACGCCGCGCATCATCCGCGCGGCTAGGTTCAGCTCCCTTTTTTGGGAAGGCGCAGGACAATGAAAATGCTCGATTTCCCTTGTCGGATCAGCACCGGAACCGGTTTGTCTGCAGGGGTAGCCGCGACCAGACGTTGCAGTTGTTGCGGATTCTGCACCACCTGCTGGTCAAACTGTTCGATGATCATCCCCGGCTGCACGCCGGCTTCCGCCGCTGCGCCTTCGTGTACGTCCACTACTTCTACGCCCTGATCGATTCCCAACTCTTGTTTCAGTTTGGCAGAGAGCGGTTTGGTAGAGATCCCCAGCCGTTCGATTTTGAGCACGCTGGGATTCGGCGTCGGACTGCTCTCCAAATCGCTGGCTTTCTGCGGGCTGGGCAAGGCGCCGACGGTGATCGGCAGATTCACCGCCTTGCCGTGCCGCAGAATACCGATTTCTACCTGAGTTCCAGGCTTTTTCGTGCCCACCAGCAAGGGCAGTTGGCCGACACTGTAGACCGGCTTGCCCGCGAAGGTGACGATGACATCCCCGGCCTGCAGGCCCGCGCGCGCCGCTGGGCTGTCGGGCTCGACCGACGCGACGAGAGCGCCCACGGGTTCATGGAGACGCAGTGCCTCGGCCATGTCTGGTGTCACGCTCTGCACCTCGACTCCGAGATAGCCAAACTGAATCGCGCGGTGTGCCTTGAGATCCTCTACCACCGACATCACCGTATTGATGGGGATGGAGAAGGACAGGCCCATGTAGCCACCGTTGTTGGTGTAAATCTGGTCGTTGATGCCCACCACCTGACCATACATGTTGAAGAGTGGCCCGCCCGAGTTGCCAGGATTGATGGGGACGTCGCTCTGGATGAAGGGAATGTACTCATCGTCCGGCAGTGGTCGATCCAGGGCGCTGACAACGCCCTGGGTGACCGAGTTAGAGAAGCCGAAGGGGGTACCCACCGCGAGTATCCATTGTCCCACCTTGAGATCGTTCGAGTTGCCTATGGGTGCGGTGGGCAGATTGTTGGCGTCGATCTTCAACAGCGCGGTATCGTAGCGCACAGACAAGCCGACGAGCTTGGCTGGATAGGCGTGGTGATCGGCGAGGGTGACAATGATGTGCTTGGCATGGCGCACGACATGGGCGGCAGTAACGATGTAGCCATCGCTGCTCAGGATAAAGCCCGAGCCGAGGGACTCGACTTTCTCTTGCGGCGGTTGCTTGGACTGGCCATTGGGCGCACCAAAGTGCTCAAAGAAGCGGTAAAAGGGCGAGTCTGGCGGGAAGGGATTGCCGGCCCCAGGGATCGCCTGTTCGGAGGTCGTGCTGATATTCACCACCGTTGGCCCATAGCGCTCGATGAGTGGAGTAAAATCGGGAAGATTGACCAAGGGCGGCAACGCAGCACTTTGCGGGGTTGCGGTGACGGGCGCTGTTGGACTGGGGACCGGCTTCGGTGCGCTCACCTGCGCTTGCGCGCAACCGGAAGCGAGCAGGACCAGAGTCAATGCCGCAAAAATGGCGCGACGTTGCGGAAAACGGGAAATGAGGTCGGACATGCAGTCATGCTCCTAATGGGTGCCTGTCAGGGCGGTGCGACGGAGAGGTTCCGCCAGAAAACAGGCTCAATAGAGTGCCCGCGCCAATTTGCTGCGATACTCGTTGACCAAGGGATGTTCCTTGCCCAATACGAGAAAAATTTTTAGGAGGGTCTTGCGCGCGAGATCGTCGCGATATTTTCGATGCCGCTGCACCATCTCGATGAGCTGATCCAGTGCCGCCTGCTCATGACCTTGCAACAGCTCGCTGAGAGCGTGCTGATACATGGCCTGTGCTTGCTCATCACCGCTGCTTTCCTGCAGTTGGCGCAAGATTTCCGCGCTGGGCGGCGCATCGCGCAGGTCAGAAGCAAATTCCACGAGGGCCCGCAACGCTTCGACCTCCTCCCGCACCGAGAAGGCCGGACTCAGAGCCGCCAATTCGGCCTCGGCGGCGTCATGCTCGCCGCGGGCGATCAGAAGGCGCGCAAGCTCCAGGTGCGCCTCGTCGTTGCGTGGATTTTGTTCCAGCGCCAAGCGAAATGCTTTCTCGGCCGCTGCGGTATCGCCTCGTGCGAGGGCTTCGAGCCCTGCTTTGCGCTGCTCATCGCCGGCCTTGGGCAAAATCTTGTCGAGAAACTGGCGAATGGCCGACTCGGGCAAGGCGCCGGTGAACTCGTCGACGACCTTACCATCAAGGAAGGCTTTTACCGCAGGGATGCCGCGCACGGAATACTGCCGAGAGAGCTCGGGGTTTTCATCCGAGTTGATCTTGGCGAGTAAAAACCCTCCCTGCATCTCTTCGGCCAAGCGTTCCAGAACGGGACCCAGGGCGCGACAGGGGCCGCACCAGGGAGCCCAGAAATCCACCACGACCGGGCGACGAAAGGACTCGGCTTCCACGGCCTCGCGAAAATTGCCCAGGTTTACATCCATCACGTGGGAACCAGACGCCATCTACTCCACTCCTGCTCTTCGGATTCTGAACATGATTACACGATACGTTGTCGCCGTGAGCGCGTCACTGTGCCTGCAGTTTGTGCATTTCCTCGACGATCTGGTGCAGCAGGCTGCGGGTGCTGGCACCCAGTCCTTTGCCCAAGCGCTCTACGTCGGTTTTCCCTTGGGATAATGGTCCCAGACAGGCGCCCAACTTTGCCATCTCGCCTCCCGCCCGCTGCATCTGGCTGGCCATCTGCCCAAGCCATTGCAGGGCTTGGGTGTCGCCCCGCTGGGCAGCGACGACGATTCCGGCAATCCCGGGAGCTGCGAAGCTCGGGTCGGCTTGGGCGTCGGGAGAAGGGAGAGAATGGGGATCCTGCAGACCTTGCAGGACGCTCTCGACGACAATGTAGTCCTCGTCGTCCAGGCCGAGCAAAAGTGTGGCATCTCTCTCGCCCGCCACGATTCGTTCCAGGCGCGCGACCAGCTCTTCCCAGCCGTTGGCAGTAGCCACCCGCAGACTGTCCCGTAGAGCCGGCCGCCGGTCGACGTTCTGACAAGCGGCAACGACCTGTACAATGAGCTGTGCGTGCGCCCTACGTACCTGCTCCCGAAACGCTGGAAGTTCCTGCACCCAAAAGTCCTCAAGATCGACAATTTTTTGAGTTTGTAGCTTGCCTTCACTAGAATGTCAAAATGGTGCGGTTGCGGAGGGATGGGGTTGGCCAAACAGTGGCTGCAGCGAATGGAAAGTTGGGTGCATGGCGGCGTTGATATCGTCCGCGCACACCCGGGCCGCTGGGCGCGCTTCCTGCTCGTGCCTTTGGTCCTCACCGCCCTGCCGCTGCCCTTCTGGCTCATGTATGGCATCGCCCCTCTCGGGCTGCTCGGCGGACTCTACCTCGCCGGACGCTGTGACGGGCAGGAATATACCGCTGCACAAATACGGCACGCCCTCAGTGTGGCGGTGTTGTGGGGAATGGTGCTGACGTTGTTTGGCCTGCTTTTCGAATTTGGCCGCGAAACAGTGCTGCTCGGAGCGCTGTTAAGCGGCGTGCAGGGTAACTGGCAGATCGGTCAGGAGCCAGGATTCTGGGGCTGGTGGATGGGGTTCAGTGAGCGCCTGACCGATCTCGCTCTGACCCCGTATTTCTGGTTTTCCCCGGCTTTCTTCGGCGTGGCCCTGGCGCTGCATAAGGGGCATGGCTGGCTGGAGGCGGAAGTCGAAACGACGCTTGCCTTGCTGTTTCGTCAGGAGTTGCGTGATCCACTCATTGCCTTATGGGCCATCCTTCTGGTTGCCAGCGTCATTCTGCCGTTACCGGCGCAGGTTTGGCTGGCGCTTTTGGTCTGGGTGCTGGGGCCACCTATCGTCCATGTCGCGTATGAAGACATCTTTGCCAACAAGCAGCGGCCGCGGCGCAAGCGTGCGAGCAGGTCGGTACAGCTCCCGGTTTTGCAGGCGCGACCGCAGAAAGTGCGCGCCAGTTGAATCTTCTTCATGGCCAGGGAGCAGATTTTGCGCTTGAGGGAAAGCTGCTCGCCTTGCTACTGTTCCGCCTGGAAAATTGATAGACGCAGGAGCCCCCATGTTTTCTTCCCAAACGATCGCCGGTTTTGATCCCGCCCTGGCAGCGGCCATGGAGCACGAGCGCGTGCGGCAGGAAGATCATGTCGAATTGATTGCTTCGGAAAACTATACGAGTCCGATGGTGATGGCGGCGCAGGGCTCGGTGCTCACCAACAAGTACGCCGAGGGTTATCCCGGCAAGCGGTACTACGGCGGCTGCGAGTATGTCGATGTGGTGGAGCAGTTGGCCATTGATCGGGCCAAGCAGTTGTTTGGCGCCGAACACGCCAACGTGCAGCCGCACTCCGGTTCGCAGGCGAATCAGGCCGTCTATTTTTCAGTGCTGAAGCCGGGTGACAAGATCATGGGGATGAGCCTTGCCCACGGTGGTCATCTCACCCACGGCGCCAAAGTGAATCTATCGGGGAAGGTCTTCGACGTGGTGGCCTACGGCGTGCGCCGTGAGGACGGGCGCATCGATTACGATGCCATGGCGGCGCAAGCTGAGCAGGAACGCCCGAAAATGATCGTTGCGGGGGCCAGCGCCTACTCGCGGATTATCGATTTCGCGCGCATCGGCGAGATTGCCCGCAGTATTGGCGCCTACCTTCTGGTCGACATGGCGCACATTGCCGGCCTGGTGGCCGCGGGCCTGCATCCGAGCCCGGTGCCGCACGCCGATTTCGTCACCACGACGACGCATAAGACCCTGCGTGGACCGCGCGGGGGCCTGATCCTCTGCCGTGAAGAGTACGCCAAAAAGGTCAATTCTCTGATTTTCCCGGGCATTCAGGGCGGCCCGTTGATGCATGTCATCGCTGGCAAGGCGGTTGCCTTTCAGGAGGCTTTGCAACCAGAGTTCAAATCCTATCAATCGCAGGTCATCCGCAATGCGCAGAAGCTCGCCGCCGTCCTGGCCGGGCGGGGCTATCAGGCGGTATCCGGTGGCACCGACAACCATCTCTTTCTCCTTGATCTCGGTGAAAAGGTGACAGGGAAAGAGGCGGAAGAAGCTTTGGGTCGCGCCAATATCACGGTCAACAAAAATGCGGTACCGTTCGACGCCCGCCCGCCGGCAGTAACCAGCGGAATTCGCATCGGCACCCGGCAGCGACAACCCGCGGTTTTGCCGAGGGCGAAATGGAGACTCTCGGGGCTGCCATCGCCGACGTTCTCGATGCCCATGAAGACCCGGCCGTACTGCAGCGAGCGCAGAGTTGCATTCTCGATCTCTGCCGGCAATTCCCGGTCTATGGCTGACGGTGCATTGCCCCTTCTGTGCGCATGACGATACCCGTGTCGTCGATTCCCGCATCGTCGATGATGGCGAAGCGGTGCGGCGACGCCGGGAGTGTCCGGCCTGCGGCCAGCGCTTCACCACTTATGAGCGTGCCGACCTGGCCTTTCCCATGGTGGTCAAGGCAGATGGCCGGAGGGAGCCCTACCGGCAGGAGAAACTTCTTGCCGGTTTGCGGCGTGCGCTGAGTAAACGCCCGGTCTCTACCGCGGAATTGGATCTGGCGCTGCGCAAGATCGAGAAACAGATTCGCAGCCACGCTGAACGAGAGATTCCTGCGCGTCGCATTGGCGATCTGGTGATGACCGCGTTGCGTGAGCTTGATCCGGTTGCCTATGTGCGTTTTGCCTCGGTATACCGCCGTTTCGATGATCTGCATGCCTTTAGCAGCGAGATTCAGGCCCTACTCGATCCCGGTGACGACGGTGAGCCCGCCAGCGATGCCGATTGACCAGAGCGACATTCAGCACATGCGGCAGGCGCTGGCGCTGGCGCGGCAGGGACTCTACAGTACCCACCCCAACCCGCGGGTGGGTGCCATCCTCGTGCGTGATGGCAGGGAGATTGGTCGCGGAGCACACCGGCTGGCGGGTGGCCCGCATGCGGAAGTTTTGGCTCTACGTGAGGCGGGGGACGCGGCGCGCGGCGCGACCCTCTATGTCACTCTCGAACCCTGTTCCCATCATGGCCGCACGCCGCCGTGCAGTGATGCCCTGATCACCGCCGGAGTGCGCCGAGTGGTGGTGGGCATGGTCGACCCCAATCCCCTGGTGGCTGGTCAGGGCATCGCACGTCTGCGCGCTGCCGGTATCGAAGTCGATGTGCCTTGCCTAGAAGAGGAGGCTGCGTGGCTGAATCGTGGTTTCCTCCAGCGCATGCGAGCTGGACGTCCCTGGATTCGCATCAAGCAGGCCAGCAGCCTGGATGGCAAGATTGCCCTCGCGAATGGCCAGAGCCAGTGGTTGACCGGAGTCTTGGCACGGGAGGACGTGCAGCAGGAGCGGGCGCAGGCGAGCGCTATCCTGGTCGGCGTAGGTACGGTCCTGGCGGACGATCCGCGGCTGGCTCCACGACTTGCCACTGAGCTGCCGCGCTACCCGGTCAAGATCGTCCTCGATGGACGCCTGCGTACCCCTCCCACAGCGGCCATGTTGCGTAGCCCCGGCGCCATCTGGATCGTGCATCGTGATGATATCGGTGCCGACAAGGGTTCTGCCTTGGTCGCTGCCGGTGTCCGCCTCGTCGCTCTGCCGGCGGCGAGCTCGGGTGTCGGCGTCGATTTTGCTGCACTGATGGCGTTTTTGGCAGCCGAAGAAATCAATGAGTTGTTGGTCGAGGCTGGGGGGCGCTTGGCCAGCAGCCTGCTCCGTGCCGGGTTGGTTGATGAATATCTACTCTATTTTGCCCCCTTGCTGTTGGGCCAGGACGCCCGCGCCTTTGCCGAGATCGGCCCCTATCATGAGCTTGCCCGGGTTCCGCGTTGGCGACTGCGGGAGAGTCGTTCTCTTGGAGAAGATATGAAGGTTCGTTACCTCTGTCAGCAGGAGGATTGATGTTCACCGGAATCGTACAGGCGCTCGGAACCCTACAGCTACGTCAGCACTTGGGCGGTGATCAGCGCTTTTGGATCGCTGCTGGCAGTCTGGACCTGAGTGACGTGCAGTTGGGGGATAGCATCGCCGTTTCGGGCGTTTGTCTCACTGCCGTTGCTTTGGATCATGGGCGTTTCGCCGTCGATGTCTCCCGCGAAACCCTTGAGCGCAGCACCCTCGGCAATTTGGCACCGGGTGCGCAGGTCAATCTGGAAAAGGCCTTGCGCCTCGCCGATCGCTTGGGTGGGCACTTGGTGGCTGGCCATGTCGATGGGGTTGGCACGCTGCTCAGCGCGCAGGCCTCCGGCCGCTCCCAGGTCTATCGGGTGCAGGTGCCCCAGGAATTGCGGCGCTATATCGCGGCCAAGGGGAGCATCTGCGTGGATGGCATCAGTCTCACTGTCAATGCGCTTTATCCTGATGGTTTCGCGCTCAATCTCATTCCCCACAGTCTGGCGCAGACCACAGCCCAGTTCTGGAAACCGGGGCAACGACTCAATCTGGAAGTCGATCTCCTCGCTCGCTATCTCGAGCGCCTCATGGCCGAGAACGGGAAAAGCGCGGTAGAATCCCGGCTCGACGCTGCAAGTCTGGCCGCGAAAGGATTCAGTTGATGACGGAAACCCATATCAGCCCCACGGAAGAGATTCTTGCCGACATTCGGGCGGGGAAAATGGTCATCCTCATGGATGACGAGGACCGCGAAAACGAAGGCGATCTGATCCTGGCGGCAGAGCATGCCACCCCCGAGGCCATCAACTTCATGGTGCGGGAGGCCCGCGGTCTGGTTTGCCTGCCCCTGACGCAAGAGCGTTGTGAGCAACTGCAACTCCCGCAGATGGTGCGTCACAATACTGCGCAGCTGGGCACGGCCTTCACGGTCTCGATCGAGGCGGCGCGCGGGGTCAGCACCGGAATCTCCGCTGCCGATCGCGCCACCACGATTCAGGCGGCCATCGCCGATGGCGCCGGCCCCCAGGATATCGTCATGCCGGGGCATATCTTTCCCTTGGCCGCGCAGCCTGGCGGGGTGTTGGTGCGGGCTGGCCACACCGAGGCTGCTGTCGACCTCGCCCGTCTCGCGGGGTGCAAGCCCGCTGGCGTGATCTGCGAGATTCTCAACGAAAATGGGGAGATGGCGCGCCTGCCGGACCTGCTGCCCTACGCCGCGCGCCATGGCCTGAAGCTCGGGACCATTGCCGATCTGATCCGCTATCGCCTGGAACGCGAGCGCATCGTCCGGCGCGAAGGTAGTGGCCCCTGGCAGAGCCCGTGGGGGGAGTTTACCCTGCATCTGTATCGTGACTGGATTGCTGGTGAGACACATTTTGCCCTGGTCAAGGGGCGGCCAGAAGAGAGCGGTGCGCCGGTCTTGGTGCGGGTACAGGTGGGAAAGATGCTCACCGATCTCTTTCTCGGAGATCAAGGCCCTGTGGCCCATGCTTTGGCGCGCTTGGCAAAAGAAGATACTGGTGTGCTGGTGTATCTGCAACATGCCGACGGCATCGAGACCCTCCTTGCCCAGATTGCTGACTTGCCGGCACGGCCTCAGGGTCCTGGGCAGGCAGGAGACTCGGGGAAAATTCTCCGCACCTTTGGTATTGGCGCGCAGATCCTCACCGATCTTGGCGTCCATCAGGCGCTGGTCCTCAGTGACAGTCAGTTTCAGTATCGTGGCATTGGCGGTTTCGGTCTCGAAATCGTCGGCCAACTTCCCTTTCTCGAAACAGGAAAACACCCATGATCGAGCGCATCGAAGGTACTTTGCAGGTCGGCGCTGACGAGCGGTACGCACTGCTGGTCGCCCGGTTCAACAGTTTCATCACGCAGCAGTTGGAGCAGGGCGCCATTGACGGTCTCAGACGGCATGGCGCCAGCGATGAACAGATTCAGGTGATCTACAGCCCTGGGGCCTATGAAATCCCGCTATTGGCGCAAAAGCTCGCGCGTTCGGGTGAATACGCAGCTGTCCTTTGTTTGGGAGCGGTGATCCGCGGTGGTACACCCCACTTCGATTATGTGGCAGGCGAGGCGGCCAAGGGCATCGCACAGGTTGGCCTAGAGACTGGCGTCCCCGTAATTTTTGGCATCCTCACCACGGACAGCATCGAACAGGCCATCGAGCGGGCGGGCACCAAGGCCGGCAACAAGGGCTTTGATGCCGCCCTCACGGCAATCGAAATGGTTCGGTTGCTGAAAAACCTGTGAACGAGCCCCGCACTCCCAGTCGTCGACGTCTGGCGCGAATGGCGTTGGTGCAGGCGTTGTACCAATGGCAGCTCAATCCCACCTCCTGCCAGGAGCTGGCGGAACAGTTCCATGGCGAGCCAGAGCGCCTGCAAGCGGCAGACGTAGCCTTCTTCGATCGGGTCTGGACCGCGCTTTGCGAACAGGTGGACGCACTCGATCCGGCGATCATCGAAGCTATCAGTGATCGCCGCTGGGAAGATGAAGTCAACGAGATCGAGCGTGCCATCCTGCGCCTCGCCGCCTTTGAATTACACTCTGCACCAGACACCCCCTACCGGGTGGTCATCAATGAGGCCATCGAGCTCGACAAGGCCTTTGGCGCCGACCAGGGTCACCGCTTCATCAATGGCGTTTTGGACCAGCTTGCCCGCCGCTGGCGGGCCGTGGAGCTGCATTCTCCCAAGGTCGAAAGTTAGCACGATGTAGCTATAGCCATACATGAGCTTTCTGATGTAACCTTCTGACTGCCAGAGTTTTCTTTTGAGGGTCTCATGAAGATTTCACAGTCCATCGCTATCTCCGCTGTACTGGCTTTTAGCACCGTCCTCTCCGCGTCGGCATGGGCGGGCCAGACCGAACAAGCCACTTTGGAGGATACGGCAAGCACGTCGCCTGCGCTTCTCACCACCGCCAAACTGGAAAACGACATTGGTACCCACTGCGCGCTTGGCCAGGGGGTGCCACAAAACTATGCCCTGGCGGCACAGTGGTTCGAAAAGGCCGCCAAGATTGGCTACGGTAAGGCACAGTACAATCTGGGGATGCAGTATTATTTCGGTCAGGGAGTAGCGCAGAACTACGAGAAGGCCGCCCATTGGTGGCAGCTCGCTGCTGAACAAAACATCCCGTCAGCACAATACAATTTGGGGAACCTATATTACCAGGGGATTGGTGTAAAGCAGGATTTTGAGAAGGCCGCCTATTGGTGGAAGAAAGCGGCCGGCCTGGGCGTAACGCAAGCCAAGACCAACCTGGCGGTGTTGGAGAAGTGGCAGGCGAAAAACCTCCAGCAGGTCGCTGAAAAGACCCGCGTCACGCCGTAAGCGATCAGAGGCTCTGCGGCGGGTAGTCTTCCGGCTCCCGCTGATCGGATGCAGATGCCTTATGCAGCTCCTGCTCCAGCGTCAGTCTGTGGTTCTGCTCGCCCAGAAGTCTCTTCTCCAGCTCGTTGATCTGTCTGGCGTGTCGGCGAATCCGCCAGCGATTGCGCAAATGCGTCGGTAGATAAAAAATGGCGCTGGCCAGGGCTCCGGCAAAGAAGGCAATCAAAACGATCACCCCGATCGATTGTTGAAACTCCCAGGTAAAGAAGCGAACGCCGCTAAGGGCATTGTTCTGCACCGCGAACAGCACCGCCAAGCCCGCAAGGAGCAGAGAAAAGAGAATCCACATGTATCTCTCCTAGTGTTGCGATCTAATGAAAACCGCCTGAAACCAACGTGTCAGCGCCCAGCCAACAAAAGGCAGGCTGAGCAGCCACAGCCAGATAGGAAGGTCCAGCAGCAGAGCATTCAGATCCCCTTCGACCGCGGCAATGAGCGCGAGGCCCATGACCACGATCACCGAACTGGTCAACACGGCAAGGCGCTGCAGACCGCGCCGTAACTCCCGCCGAATCGCTTCCAGTTCCTCATTCTGCACGGGTACTCGCAGCTCGCCACGCTGCGTCTTTTGCAGCAGACTGTGTACGAGTTCCGGTAGTTCCGGTAACACTAGGCCCCATTGCGGCGCGTGACGGCGAAATTGCGTCCACCACGCCTGGGGGCCGCGTTGCCGATTCAACCAGTCGCGCAATAGCGGCGTTGCCACCTCCCAGATGTTGAGGGTAGGGTTGAAGTCCCGCGCAATCCCCTCCACATTCACCAATGTCTTCTGTAAGAGTAGCAGTTGCGGCTGGGTCTGCATCTGGAAGCGGCGCGTCGTCTGGAATAGACGCAGGAGCAGTTGGGCCACGGAAATTTCGTGTAAAGGCTTTTCAAACACGGGCTCGGCGATGGCGCGGATCGCCGTTTCGAAATCCTGGACGTTGGTATCTGCTGGCACCCAGCCGGCCTCAATGTGGGCTTCGGCCACTCGCCGATAGTCGCGACCGAAAAAGGCGACCATGTTCTCGGCGAGGTAATGCTGGCTGGCCTCGTCCAGGCTCCCCATGATGCCGAAATCAACGGCAATGAAACGGCCATTGCTCGGATCGATGAAGATGTTGCCAGGATGCATGTCGGCATGGAAGAAGGAGTCGCGGAATACCTGGCGAAAAAAGATCTCGGCGGCACGGCGCGACAGCTGATCAAAATCGATGCCTGCGGCCCGCAGCGCGTCGCGTTGTCCAATCTGAATCCCGCGTATGCGCTCCATCACCAACACCTCTTCGCTACAGTAGTCCCAATACACCTCAGGAATGTAGAGAAGTTCCGGCTCGTGGGCGAAGTTGCGGCGCAGCTGACTCGCATTGGCACCCTCGCGCAGAAAATCCAATTCGCCGCGAAGTGTCTTGGCATATTCCGCAACCACCGCACACACCCGCAAACGTCGGCCTTCCTGGGAATAGCGTTCGGCAAGCTCGGCCAGCCAGGCGAGAATCCCCAGATCCTGTTCAATGATGCGGCGCAGGCCAGGTCGGCGGATTTTGATGGCCACTTCGCGACCATCGTGCAGGCGGCCGAAATGAACCTGGGCTATCGATGCCGCGGCAGCCGACTCGTTTTCTATTTCGGCGAAGAGTTCGGTAACTGGTTTCTTTAGAGAGTGTTCGATGATTTGCCGTGCCTGCGTCGAGGGAAAGGGTGGCACCGCATCCTGTAGTTTGGCCAGCTCGCGGGTGATCTCCTCTGGTAACAAATCGCGTCGCGTGGATAGCATCTGCCCAAGTTTGATAAAGGTTGGGCCGAGGGCCTCCAGGGCGAGCCGTAGACGCGCGCCAAAACTTCCCTCCGGCTTGGGCATGATCCAGCGCCCGGGGTTCAGCTTGAGGATGGCCTGATAGGGCTTCAGCAACGGCAGAAAATAGAGCAACTCGTCCAGCCGGTAGCGAACCAGAACGCGAGTGATCTCAAAGATGCGAAGGGAGCGGAGATAAGATTGGCGCATGGCGGGATTCTAGCATGCTTACCAGAGAATGGGACGAAAAAGGGCCCCGCAGGGGGCCCCAAAGAAAGCAGGAATCCGCTCTTACTTGGTTACGGTTTTTTCCACCTTGATGGTGCTGTTGATTTCCACACGCTGATTGAGGAAGCGTCCCTGAGCGGTAGCGTTGGTAGCAACTGGATCATCGTAGGAATGGCCCTTGAGAACCATGCGGCTACGGCTGACTCCATGGCTCTCCAGGTACTGCGCTACACTCTCTGCACGTTGTTTGGACAGTTTCAGATTGTACGCGTACGTACCTACCTTGCTGCAATATCCATTTACGTTGAGCACCGCATCGGGGTGATTCTTGGCGAAGTCCGCCACCTCATCGAGGACCTTGATGTCATGGTCGAGCAACTTGTAAGAATTGAACTTGAAGTTGATTCCGGTGATCGTGATCGGTTTGCTGACCAAAACCGTCTGTTCGACTGGTGCGATGGGTGCCGGCGCGGGAGCAGGGGCTGGAGCTGGAGCCGGCGCAGCGACCTTCACGGGTGGCACACAGTAAGCGGGAGCTGGCCCGTTGGCGTCGGGTCGTCCGCCGCGCACGCACTGGCCCTTGGCGGTGACCACCGGTGCACCCTGGGCAGTTACCGCATAACCCTCGTAGGGATTGGTGCTAGCCAGAGCCGTACTGGAGCTCAATACCGCAGCGACAGAGATTGCCAGCGTCAATCGCAGATTGTTCGACATTGTAATACCCTCCTCAATACCAAATGTAGAGCCGTCCCACGGACAAGGCGACGGTATTTTTACAACAGGCGGAAGAATGTTGTAATTCGACAACGCTGTCAAGGAGCGGGTATATCCGTCCTGTCTGGAACGCTACTGTTCTGCGATAAAATGTGTGTCTACCCGATCAGTTAGCGCGACGAAAAGGTCTTGACAGTGGTGGGGGACGCAGTGATAATTCGCCGCTACCGCTGGAGGGGTTCCCGAGCGGTCAAAGGGATCAGACTGTAAATCTGACGGCTCTGCCTTCGGAGGTTCGAATCCTCCCCCTCCACCAGATTTGCCGAGTTCGGTCGTGCGGGTGTAGTTCAATGGTAGAACCTCAGCCTTCCAAGCTGATGGTGTGGGTTCGATTCCCATCACCCGCTCCAAGTTTGGCCCACATAGCTCAGTCGGTAGAGCACTTCCTTGGTAAGGAAGAGGTCACCGGTTCAAATCCGGTTGTGGGCTCCATTTTTCAGGTCGCTTTTTGATTGGAGAGGGTCTTCTGAATGTCCAAGGGAAAGTTTGAGCGGACGAAGCCGCACGTAAACGTGGGAACGATTGGTCACGTGGATCACGGCAAGACGACGCTGACGGCGGCGCTGACGAAGGTATTGTCGGCGAAGTTTGGTGGCGAGGTGCGGGCCTACGATCAGATTGACAACGCGCCGGAAGAGCGAGCGCGGGGGATCACGATTGCGACCTCGCACGTGGAATACGAGACGGCGAATCGTCACTACGCGCATGTCGATTGCCCGGGGCACGCCGATTACGTCAAGAACATGATCACTGGAGCGGCGCAGATGGACGGGGCGATTCTGGTCTGTTCGGCGGCGGATGGTCCGATGCCGCAGACGCGCGAGCACATTCTGTTGGCGCGGCAGGTGGGCGTACCGTACATTGTCGTGTTTCTGAACAAGGCCGACATGGTGGACGACGCTGAGTTGCTGGAGCTGGTGGAGATGGAAGTCCGCGAGCTGCTGTCCAAGTACGAGTTCCCGGGGGATGACATCCCGGTGGTGATTGGCTCGGCGCTGAAGGCCCTGGAAGGGGACCAGAGTGACATTGGCGAGCCGGCGATTTTCAAGCTGGCTGAAGCGATGGACAGCTACATCCCGATGCCGGAGCGTCCGGTGGACAAGACCTTCCTGATGCCGATCGAAGACGTCTTCAGTATTTCTGGTCGTGGTACGGTGGTGACTGGCCGTATCGAGCGCGGCGTGGTGAAGGTGGGTGAGGAAGTCGAGATTGTGGGCATACGTCCGACGAGCAAGACGACGGTGACGGGTGTGGAGATGTTCCGCAAGATCCTGGATCAGGGAGAGGCGGGAGACAACGTCGGTGTGTTGCTGCGTGGAACGAAGAAGGACGAGGTGGAGCGTGGTCAGGTGCTGGCGAAGCCGGGCACGATCAAGCCGCACACCAAGTTTGAGGCCGAGGTGTACGTGTTGTCGAAGGAAGAGGGAGGCCGGCACACGCCGTTTTTCAATGGCTATCGCCCGCAGTTTTACTTCCGCACGACGGACGTGACGGGTGCGGTGGATTTGCCGGAAGGTGTCGAGATGGTGATGCCGGGAGACAACGTGCAGTTCAGGGTCACGCTGATTGCCCCGATCGCGATGGAAGACGGCCTGCGCTTTGCGGTGCGTGAGGGCGGCCGTACCGTCGGCGCCGGCGTCGTCTCCAAGATTGTGGAGTAATTCGCGGATTGGGGTCTACTTTGCTAGACTCCAAAGACGGCGGCCGTAGCGGCCGCCTGTGTTTCTGCAGGGCAGTAGCTCAACTGGTAGAGCAGCGGTCTCCAAAACCGCAGGTTGGGGGTTCGAGCCCCTCCTGCCCTGCCATATTTTAGGAAGCGGCATTCATGTCAGAAAAAGTGAAACTCTATGCTGCGGCATTCTTTGCTGCCTCGGGGGTGCTCGCCTATTTTCTGATTCCGCTCCATTTCGGCACGTACGTACCCAGTATCGCTCTGATTGTTGGCCTCCTGTTTGCGCTGGGCTTTTTTGCTTGGAGCGAGGGCGCGTCTACACTGCTGCAGTTCTTTCGCGAGGCCTACGTGGAGCTGCGGAAAGTGGTGTGGCCCAGCCGCCCTGAACTGCTGCGCAGCACGGCAGTCATTCTCGGGCTGATCATTGTCATCGCCCTCTTTTTGTGGCTGGTGGATCTGGCCTTGCTGGCGGTCGTGCGTTTTGCCTTGGGAGGCGCTTAATCATGGCAATGCGTTGGTACGTGGTACATGCCTTTTCCAGTTTCGAAAAGCGGGTGCAGGCAGAGATCCGTGAGCGCGCTCGGCGCGAAGGCTTGGCGGATCAGTTTGGTGAAATACTGGTCCCGGTGGAAGAAGTGGTAGAGATGCGCAACGGCCAGCGAGCAACCTCTCAGCGGATGTTTTACCCGGGCTACGTTCTGGTGCAGATGGAGATGAACGATCAGACCTGGCATCTGGTCAAAAGTACCCCGCGGGTTACCGGGTTCGTGGGCGGAAGTGTCGGTAAGCCCCATCCTCTCTCCGAGGCGGAAGCCAATGCGATCCTCGAGAGGATCAAGGAAGGCGTGGAGAAACCGCGTCCCAAGTTCACTTTCGAGGCCGGTGAGCAGGTTCGCGTCATTGAAGGTCCCTTCAAAGATTTCAATGGCGTGGTGGAAGAGGTCAATTTCGAGAAGAGCAAACTGCGTGTCTCGGTGACCATTTTTGGACGTTCCACTCCGGTGGAGCTGGATTTCGGACAGGTCGAGAAGATCTGATTTTATCGTTTGAGGGAGCCGTACGGCGCTTGTACCTCGAGGAGTCAATATGGCAAAGAAAATTACGGGCTACATCAAGCTCCAGGTAAAGGCCACCCAGGCCAACCCCAGTCCGCCCATTGGTCCGGCTTTGGGTCAGCGCGGTCTGAACATCATGGAGTTCTGCAAGGCATTCAATGCGCAAACCCAAGGCATCGAGCCGGGGCTGCCGTTGCCGGTGGTCATCACCGTGTTTGCCGATAAGAGCTTTAGTTTCATCGTCAAGACGCCGCCAGCGCCGGTGCTGCTGCTGAAGGCCGCCGGCCTCAAGTCCGGTAGTGGACGTCCCAACACCAACAAGGTTGGGAAGGTGACCGAGGCACAGGTGGAAGAAATCGCCAAGACCAAATTGCCGGATCTGAATACGGAGGACCTGGAAGCGGCCAAGCGCAGTATTCGTGGAACAGCCCGTAGTATGGGCCTGACGGTGGAGGGGTAAGCGATGGCACAGAAATCGAAGCGTATCATTGCGGCCCGGGCGCTGATCGACCGCAGCCGGCGCTATGATCTCGAAGAGGCGTTGGCTCTGGTAAAACAGACGGCCACCGCCAAATTTCCGGAATCGGTAGATGTCGCGATCGGCCTCGGGATCGATCCGCGGAAGTCGGATCAGGTAGTCCGCGGTGCGGTGGTGTTGCCCAAAGGCACCGGCAAGACGATGCGTGTAGCGGTCTTCGCGACGGGGGAAAAGGCCAACGAGGCGAAGGACGCGGGTGCCGATCTGGTAGGCATGGAAGACCTGGCCGAACAGGTCAAGGCAGGCCAGATGGATTTTGATGTGGTCATCGCCACTCCAGACGCCATGCGCGTGGTGGGCGCCTTGGGTCCGGTGTTGGGCCCGCGCGGTTTGATGCCCAATCCGAAGGTTGGCACGGTAACTGCCGACGTGCGCACGGCGGTGCAAAATGCCAAGGGCGGTCAGGTCCGTTACCGCGCCGACAAGGGGGGTATCGTTCATAGCAGTATCGGCAAGGCGTCATTTTCTGTCGCCGATCTGCAGGAAAACTTCATCGCGCTGCTGGATAGCGTGAAGAAAGCGAAACCGGCGACCAGTAAAGGTGTTTACATTCGCAAGATCAGTGTCAACCCGACCATGGGGCCCGGCGTCGCCGTGGATCCGGCCGGGCTCTAAGAGGAATTCTGCCATTTTGGCGGGATGTGTCGGCGCAAGCCGGCGTTCAAAGACCGCAGGGGGCTTCGGCCTCAAACCCATACCCTGCGTAGGCGACGGCGCGCCAGGAATTTCTGGCCGCCTCTGTCCAACTGGAGGTAGCAAACCGTGAGTCTCAAACTCGCTGATAAAGAACAAGTAGTTGCTGCCCTGCAAGCAAAGTTGGTGAACGCGCAAGCGATGGCAGTAGCCGAGTACCGGGGTCTGAGCGTCGCTCAGATGACGGCGCTACGTGTTGCGGCGCGCAAGCAGTCGGTGCACGTGCAGGTGGTGAAGAACACTCTGCTCAAACGTGCGCTGGCGGATAGCGACTTTGCGGTGATGAATCCGTTGTTGAGTGGTCCCTTGGTTTTCGCGGCCAGCGAAGATCCGGTGGCCGTGGCCAAGGTTCTGACCGACTTTGCCAAGAGCAACGACAAGCTGGTCATCACTGGTGGTGCCCTGGGAGCCAAGTTGATGGACGCGCAAGCGCTCCAGCAGCTCAGCAAGATGCCCTCGCGGGAGGAATTGCTGGCCAAGCTCATGGGAACCATGCAGGCGCCCATCTCTACCTTTGTGCGTACCCTCAACGAGGTTCCCGGACGTTTCGTCCGCACCCTCGCGGCCGTGCGCGATCAAGCAGCGTAATTCCATTTTAGGAGCAATACAATCATGGCCTTATCAAAAGCAGAAATTCTGGATGCCATCGCTGGCATGACCGTCCTCGAGCTCTCCGAGCTGATCAAGGATATGGAAGAGAAGTTTGGTGTATCTGCCGCTGCGGTTGCCGTAGCGGCGCCGGCCGCTGGCGGTGCTGCCGGTGGGGACGCTGCGGCAGCGGCCGAGGAGCAGACGGAATTTGACGTCATCCTAACCAGTGCCGGCGCCAATAAGGTGAACACCATCAAAGTGGTGCGTGCCATTACCGGTCTGGGTTTGAAAGAAGCCAAGGACCTGGTGGACGGAGCGCCGAAGCCGGTCAAGGAAGGTATTGCCAAGGCGGAAGCGGAAGACATCAAGAAGCAGTTGGTGGAAGCGGGTGCCGAGGCCGAGATCAAGTAAGATCTCCTGTCTCTACCCCACATGGCTGGCGACCTTTGGTCGTCGGCCCCTCATTATTGGCGGCATGCCGTCTTTTTGGTTCGTAATCTAGCGATTATCGCGCGGAGCACTCATGGCCTACTCTTTTACGGAAAAGAAACGGATTCGTAAAGACTTTGGTAATAGCCAAAGTATCCTTCCGGTGCCTTACCTTTTGGCGACCCAGATGGATTCTTATCGCGAGTTTCTCCAGGCTGAAACTCCCGCTGCGGCGCGCAGCGATACGGGCCTCGAAGCGGTATTTCGCTCGCTTTTTCCCATGGAGAGCTATTCCGGGAATGCGCGACTGGACTATGTCAGCTATCGTCTTGAGCGTCCGGTCTTTGATGTCATGGAGTGTCATCAGCGTGGCGCTACCTATTGCGCCGGCCTGCGCGTGCGGCTGCGTCTGGCGCTCTACGAAAAAGACGACAGCACGGGGGCGAAGCGCATCAAGGACGTCAAGGAACAGGACGTGTATATGGGCGAGTTGCCACTGATGACCGAGCATGGCTCCTTCATCATCAATGGCACCGAGCGGGTGATCGTTTCCCAGCTACATCGTTCACCGGGTGTGTTTTTTGCCCATGATGCCGGCAAGACCCACTCTTCCGGGAAGTTGCTCTTCAATGCGCGCATCATCCCCTATCGCGGTTCCTGGCTCGACTTTGAATTCGATCCCAAGGATCACCTCTACGCGCGCATCGACCGGCGCCGGAAGCTGCCGGCAACGACGCTATTGCGGGCCCTTGGGTATGGTACCGAGGACATCCTGGGGATGTTCTTCGATACCGAGGAATTTCGGATCGAGGGCGCGCAGATTTTTTACCAGTTGCGCCCCAGCCGCGTGCAGGGGGACATTGCCGTATTCGATGTTGCGCATCCCAAGACCGGCGAGATCATCGTCGCCAAGGGCAAGCGCATTACCGTCCGCCATGTGCGGCAATTGCAGGAAATCGGTGAGTCGATCGAGGTGGAAGTGCCGGAGGCATTCCTGCTGGGCAAGGTACTCGCGCGAGATCTGGTAGATGAGGCCACCGGCGAACTGGTGCTCCAGGCCAACGACCTGATCGATGACGAGGCGTTGAAAAAGCTGCGGCAGTCGGCACCCTTGCACATCGAGACTCTGTACATCAATGAAGTCGATCGCGGCCCCTACATTTCGGAAACCTTGCGGATCGATACCGCGCGGGATGCCCATGAGGCGCAGATCGAGATCTATCGTTTGATGCGTCCGGGTGAACCACCGTCCAAGGATTCTGCGCAGACCTTGTTCCAGGGGTTGTTTTTCAGCGCCGAGCGCTACGATCTCTCGCAGGTGGGACGGATGAAGTTCAATCGCCGTGTCGGCCGGGAAGAAATTACCGGCCCGGGCGTGTTGAGCAATGAGGACATCATTGCGGTGATGAAGGTGCTGGTCGATCTTCGCAATGGTATCGGCGAGATTGACGACATCGATCATCTGGGTAACCGGCGCGTGCGTTCGGTCGGTGAACTCATGGAAAATCAGTTCCGTCTGGGACTGGTGCGTGTCGAGCGGGCGGTCAAGGATCGTCTTGCGCTGGCCGAAAGCGAGGGACTCACACCGCAAGATCTGATCAACGCCAAGCCGATTGCGGCGGTGGTCAATGAATTTTTCGGTTCGAGCCAGCTTTCGCAGTTCATGGACCAGACCAACCCGCTCTCCGAAGTCACCCACAAGCGCCGTGTCTCGGCCTTGGGTCCTGGGGGGCTCACCCGCGAGCGCGCGGGCTTCGAGGTACGCGATGTACATCCCACCCACTATGGGCGTATCTGTCCCATCGAGACGCCGGAAGGGCCCAACATCGGTCTGATCAACAGTCTGGCCTGTTTTGCCCGCACCAACGCCTACGGCTTTCTGGAGACTCCGTACCGCAAGGTGATCGGAGGACAGGCTACCGATGAAGTGATCTACCTCTCCGCCATTGACGAAGGACATTACGTCATCGCCCAGGCGAACTCCCCTTTGGGCCCGGATAATCACCTGCTGGATGAGCTCGTCTCCTGCCGACACAAGGGCGAAACATTGTTGGTAGCCCCGGATCAGGTACAGCTCATGGATATCTCGCCGCGGCAGATCGTTTCCGTGGCCGCGAGCCTCATTCCCTTCCTGGAACATGACGACGCCAACCGGGCGCTGATGGGCTCGAACATGCAGCGTCAAGCGGTGCCTACGGTGCGTTCCGATGCCCCGATGGTGGGTACCGGCATGGAGCGAGTTGTCGCCATCGACTCCGGCGCTGCCATTACTGCCCGTCGGGGTGGCGTTGTTGACAGTGTCGACGGTGCGCGCATCGTCGTACGCGTCAATGATGACGAAACGCAGCCGGGGGAACCGGGCGTGGATATCTATAATCTGGTGAAATATTCGCGCTCCAACCAGAATACCACCCTGAACCAGAAGCCGATCGTGCGCGTCGGCGATGAGGTTGCGCGGGGGGACGTATTGGCGGATGGCCCGAGTACGGAACTGGGGGAGTTGGCTCTGGGGCAGAACATCCTGGTCGCCTTTACCCCGTGGAACGGCTACAACTTCGAGGACTCCATCCTCATTTCCGAACGTGTGGTGGCGGAAGATCGCTATACCACCATCCATATCGAGGAGTTTCCGGTCTATGCCCGAGACACGAAACTTGGGCCGGAAGAGATCACCCGCGACATTCCTAACGTTTCTGAAGGCGCCCTGCGCCATCTGGACGAATCCGGGATCGTGGTGATTGGGGCAGAACTCGGGCCGGGGGACATTCTGGTCGGTAAGGTCACGCCCAAAGGCGAGACCCAGCTTACCCCCGAAGAGAAACTCCTGCGTGCGATCTTCGGCGAGAAGGCCTCGGACGTGAAGGACAATTCCTTACGCATGCCGGCAGGTATGTACGGGACGGTGATCGACGTGCAGGTCTTTACCCGCGATGGTATCGAAAAAGACGCGCGGGCCAAGGCGATCGAGGAGGAGCAGCTCAAGAAGATCCGCAAGGATGTGCAGGATGAATACCGCATTTTTGAGGCCGATACGTATCAGCGTATCGAACGTCTGCTCCTCGGGAAGGTTGCTGAAGGCGGCCCTGCAGGTCTGGCGCCAGGTGCGAAGATCACCAAGAGCTATTTGAAGGAGTTGGCTCGAGACCGCTGGTTCGATATCCGTCTGCGCAGTGAGGAGAGTAACGAAGCGTTGGAGCAGATCCGTGCCCAGCTCGAGCAGCAGCGTGAGCGCCTGGATGCGGTCCTGGAAGAGAAGCGGCGCAAGCTTACGCAGGGTGATGATCTGAGCCCGGGCGTGCTGAAGATGGTCAAGGTGCACGTGGCCGTGAAGCGGCAATTGCAGCCGGGTGACAAGATGGCCGGTCGCCACGGCAACAAGGGGGTAGTCTCCAAGATCGTACCGGTGGAAGACATGCCCTATCTGGCCGATGGGACGTCCGTGGATATCGTGCTCAATCCCCTTGGTGTGCCATCGCGTATGAACGTTGGGCAGATTCTCGAAACCCATCTGGGCTGGGCGGCCAAAGGTTTGGGACGGCGCATTGCGGAAATGCTCGATCAGCAGCGAGCAATGGCGGAGCTCCGTGGCTTTCTTACGGAAATCTACAACCGTACGGGCAAAGTGGAGGACATCAATAGTCTGAGCGACGACGATGTGCTGGCACTGGCACAGAATCTGCGCAATGGCGTACCGATGGCGACGCCGGTCTTCGATGGTGCCAGCGAAGAAGATATTCGCGATATGCTCGAACTCGCTGGCCTGCCGCGCAGCGGCCAGGTCACTCTCTATGATGGGCGTAGCGGCGAGGCCTTCGATCGTCCGGTCACCGTTGGCTACATGTACATGCTCAAGCTGCACCATCTGGTTGATGACAAGATGCACGCCCGTTCCACGGGGCCGTACAGTCTGGTCACCCAGCAGCCGCTGGGCGGCAAGGCGCAGTTTGGTGGCCAGCGTTTTGGCGAAATGGAGGTCTGGGCGCTGGAGGCCTACGGTGCCGCCTACACCCTGCAAGAGATGCTCACGGTCAAATCGGACGACGTTTCCGGGCGTAGCAAAATGTATGAATCCATCGTCAAAGGTGATTTCCGCATGGATGCGGGAATGCCGGAGTCCTTCAATGTGTTGTTGAAGGAGCTGCGGTCGCTGTCCATCGACATCGAACTGGAACAATCGGTCTAAGGTATCCGCAGGCTTCGGATAAGGAAGAGTCACTTGAATAACCTCCTCAAGCTTTTCAAGCAGAATGATCGGCAGGAAGAATTCGATGCCATCCGCATTGGCATTGCGTCGCCGGACAAGATCCGCTCCTGGTCCTACGGCGAAGTAAAGAAGCCGGAGACCATCAACTATCGGACCTTCAAACCCGAACGCGAAGGTCTGTTCTGCGCCAAGATCTTTGGCCCGATCAAGGACTACGAGTGTCTTTGCGGTAAATACAAGCGTCTCAAGCACCGTGGCGTGGTCTGTGAAAAATGCGGCGTGGAAGTCACCCAGGCGCGTGTGCGCCGGGAACGGATGGGCCATATCGAGCTGGCCAGTCCGGTAGCGCATATCTGGTTCCTGAAGTCCCTGCCCAGCCGCATGGGCATGATCCTCGATATGCCCTTGCGGGATATCGAACGGGTCCTGTATTTCGAGGCCTATGTTGTCATCGATGTCGATCTCGGGGTCACTGACCTGCAGCGTGGACAGATTCTCAGTGAGGACCAGTATCTCGACGCCCTCGAGGCCTACGGCGATCAGTTCCAGGCGATGATGGGCGCCGAGGGCATCCGCGAATTGCTCAAGGGCATCCCGCTGGAAAGCGAGATCGAACAGATTCGCGAGGAACTCCTCGCCAGCAACTCCGACACCAAGACCAAGAAGCTGGCCAAACGGCTCAAGATTCTGGAGTCCTTCGTGAATTCGGGAAACCGTCCCGAATGGATGATTCTGGAGGTGTTGCCGGTATTGCCGCCGGATTTGCGGCCGCTGGTACCCCTGGATGGCGGCCGCTTTGCGACCTCGGATCTGAATGATCTCTATCGCCGGGTCATCAACCGCAACAATCGTCTGAAGCGGCTTTTGGAGCTCAAGGCCCCGGACATTATCGTCCGCAACGAAAAGCGCATGTTGCAGGAGGCGGTAGATGCACTGCTCGACAATGGTCGTCGGGGACGCGCCATTGCCGGCCCCAACAAGCGTCCGCTCAAGTCTCTGGCCGACATGATCAAGGGCAAGCAGGGGCGCTTCCGGCAGAATCTGCTCGGCAAGCGTGTCGATTACTCCGGCCGCTCGGTGATCGTCGTCGGGCCGGAATTGCGTCTGCATCAGTGTGGACTTCCCAAGAAGATGGCACTGGAGCTGTTCAAGCCCTATATTTTCAACAAACTGGAAGAGCGCGGTCTGGCGACCACGATCAAGGCGGCGAAGCGCTTGGTGGAGGCCGAAAAGCCGGAGGTCTGGGACATCCTCGAAGAGGTGATCCGCGAACATCCGGTGATGCTCAACCGTGCCCCCACTCTGCATCGTCTGGGTATCCAGGCCTTCGAGCCGGTGCTGATCGAGGGCAAGGCGATTCAGTTGCACCCCCTGGTTTGCGCAGCCTACAACGCCGACTTCGATGGTGACCAGATGGCCGTGCACGTGCCGCTTTCGCTCGAAGCGCAGCTCGAAGCGCGCACGTTGATGATGTCCACCAACAACATCCTCAGCCCGGCCAATGGCGATCCGATCATCGTGCCATCCCAGGATATCGTGCTGGGCCTGTACTACATGACGCAGGAACGCCTGGATGCCAAGGGGCAGGGAATGCGCTTCGTCGATAGCGCCGAGGTGCGCCGCGCCTACGAGAACGGTGAAGTGGGCCTGCATGCCCGTGTAACCCTACGCTTCCGTGGGGAGCGCATCGAAACCACGGTGGGCCGCGCCCTGCTCAGCGATATCCTCCCCGAGGGGCTGCCTTTTGCCGTCATCGATCGCGTCCTGAAGAAGAAGGCGATCGCGGAGCTGATCAATACCTGTTACCGCACCTTGGGCGTCAAGGACACGGTGGTGTTTGCTGACCAGCTCATGTACACCGGTTATCGCATGGCGACCCGTGCCGGCATCTCCTTTGGCGCCGGTGACATGGTTACGCCGCCGGAAAAAGACGCCATTCTGGCGCGTTCCGAAGAAGAAGTGAAAACCATCCAGGATCAGTACACTTCTGGGTTGGTCACTGAAGGCGAACGCTACAACAAGGTGGTCGATATCTGGTCGCGCGCCACCGAGGAGGTGGCCAAGGCCATGATGGACCGGGTGAGCAAGGAAAAGGTCACCCTGCCCGATGGCGAGGAAACCGACCAGGTCTCCTTCAATTCCATTTACATGATGGCGGACTCCGGTGCGCGTGGCTCGGCGGCACAGTTGCGTCAGTTGGCTGGAATGCGTGGATTGATGGCCAAGCCGGACGGCTCCATCATCGAAACGCCGATCACCGCGAATTTCCGCGAAGGGCTGAATGTACTGCAGTACTTCATCTCCACCCACGGGGCGCGTAAGGGTCTCGCCGATACCGCCTTGAAAACCGCCAACTCCGGGTATCTCACCCGCCGTCTGGTAGACGTGACGCAGGATCTGGTGGTCGTCGAGCACGACTGTGGGACGGAGGACGGTCTGCCGATGATGGCCCTGGTGGAGGGCGGTGAAGTCGTCGAGGCGTTGCGTGAACGCGTTCTCGGGCGGGTGACGGCGGAGGATATCCTGCATCCCAACACCGGTGAGGTTGCCATTCCGCGGAACACCTTACTTACCGAGCAGTTGCTCGGGCAGCTCGACGAACTCGGCGTCGATGCCCTCAAGGTACGTTCTCCCCTGACCTGCAAATCGCGTTATGGAGTCTGTGCCCTCTGCTATGGGCGCGATCTCGCGCGTGGTCACCTGGTCAATGCTGGCGAAGCGGTGGGAGTGATCGCTGCGCAGTCCATTGGCGAGCCCGGCACCCAGCTGACCATGCGGACCTTCCACATCGGTGGTGCGGCAAGTCGTGCCGCGGCGCAGAGCAGCATCGACATCAAGCAGGGTGGCTTGATTCGTTACCACAGCAGCTTGCGTTCAGTGGAGCACCCCAGTGGCCGTCATGTGGTCGTTGGCCGTAACGGCGAAATCGCCGTGACCGATGAGCAAGGGCGGGAAAAAGAACGCTATAAAGTGCCGTATGGTGCCACCATCCTGGTCCAGGATGGCGAGGTGGTAACGCCCGGTAAGCGGATTGCCGAGTGGGATCCGCATACGCGCCCCATTGTCAGCGAGATCGCTGGTACGGTATCGCTGCAAGACGCCATCGAGGGCCAGAGTGTCATCTCTCAGACCGATGACATCACCGGCCTCAGCACCCAGGCAGTGATCGACCCCAAACAGCGGCCGGCCAGCGGTCGCGATCTGCGTCCCGTGGTCCTCTTGCAGGATGCCAAGGGCAAGGATCTCAAGTTGCCGGGTACGGATCTGCCGGCGCGCTATTATCTGCCGCCGCGAGCCATCATCGCGGTGCAAGATGGCGCACAGGTGCAGCCTGGCGATACCCTGGCGCGTTTGCCAGTTGGTACCAGTAAGACCCGTGACATCACCGGTGGCTTGCCGCGTGTGGCCGAACTTTTCGAGGCCCGGCGCCCCAAGGACTACGCCATTATTGCGGAGCACCACGGCATCGTCGGCTTTGGCAAGGACACCAAGGGCAAGCAACGTTTGCTGATCACCGATGAAAACGGGGATACGCATGAATACCTGATTCCCAAGGGACGTCATGTCACCGTCTACGAAGGTGAGCGAGTCAGCCCCGGTGAACCTCTGGTAGAAGGCCAGCCGGTGCCGCACGACATTCTCCGTGTCCTGGGCGTCCAGGCGCTGGCCAACTACATTGTCGACGAAGTTCAGGATGTCTATCGTTTACAGGGTGTACGGATCAACGACAAGCACATCGAGGTCATCCTGCGGCAGATGCTGCGCAAAGTCGAAGTTACCCATGCCGGTGATAGCAGCTTCATCACCGGCGATCAGGTCGATCGTGCGCGGGTGGAAGAGGAGAACGCAGTTCTCGAAGCGGCAGGCAAAGAGCCTGCACGTTTCACGCCGATGCTGCTCGGTATCACCAAGGCGAGTCTATCGACAGAATCCTTCATCTCCGCTGCCAGTTTCCAGGAAACCACCCGCGTTCTGACCGAAGCGGCAGTTTCCGGACGGGTCGATGATCTGCGTGGTCTGAAGGAGAATGTGATTGTCGGTCGTCTGGTGCCTGCGGGAACCGGGCTTGCCTATCACGAGCACCGTCGCCGACGGAATCGCGGTGAGAGTCTGTTCGCTGATGGTGGCCAGAGCGAGGCCGAGACGATCGCCGCCAGTTGATCGGTATTCTGCAGCCCCCTGATCTTTCTTGACAGTTCGGACGCGCATCCATAAAATGCGCGCTCTCATTGGCGGCAGGTGATGTGCCGCCCTTCGTTTTTGGAGAAGGTATGCCCACACTGAACCAGTTGGTCCGCAAGCCGCGCAAGGCTCCGGTGGCCAAGAGTAAGGTACCGGCCCTGGAGGCCAATCCGCAGAAGCGGGGTGTCTGTACCCGCGTGTACACCACCACGCCAAAGAAGCCCAATTCCGCGTTACGGAAAGTGGCGCGCGTGCGTTTGACCAACGGCTATGAAGTCAGTAGCTACATTCCTGGTGAGGGACATAACCTGCAGGAGCACTCCGTCGTTCTGATCCGCGGTGGTCGTGTGAAGGATCTGCCGGGTGTGCGCTACCACATCATCCGCGGCACCCTCGACACTGCTGGCGTGAAGGATCGTAAGCAACGCCGCTCGAAGTACGGCGCCAAGCGGCCCAAGTAAGGGTATCGGATTCCCAAGGAGTAGTTAGAGATGCCAAGACGTAGAGAAGTGCCGAAGCGGATCGTGCTGCCAGATCCCAAATATAAGGAAGAGGTCCTCGCCAAATTTGCCAACGTCCTCATGCGTGATGGCAAGAAGAGCGTTGCCGAAAAGATCGTGTATGGGGCCCTCGATATCGTCGCCGAGAAAAGCAAGTCCGACGCGATGGAGATCTTCCGCAAGGCTCTGGACAATGTTCGTCCGGTAGTGGAGGTCAAGAGTCGCCGTGTGGGTGGTGCAACCTACCAGGTGCCGGTGGAAATCCGTGCGGATCGACGCATGGCGTTGGCCATGCGTTGGCTGCGCGACTCTGCACGCAAGCGCAATGAGAAATCCATGGGCAACCGTCTGGCCGCCGAGATACTCGAGGCGGCGGAAAACCGTGGCAACGCCGTACGCAAGCGGGAAGAAACGCATCGTATGGCCGAGGCCAACAAGGCGTTCTCGCACTTTCGCTGGTAACCCTCTCCGCTTCGCAAACGCAAGGATCAATTCGTGGCGCGCACAACCCCCATTGAACGTTATCGCAACATCGGCATCATGGCGCATATTGATGCCGGAAAAACCACTACCACCGAGCGCATCCTCTTTTACACCGGGGTCTCGCACAAGATCGGTGAGGTGCATGAAGGCACGGCGATCATGGACTGGATGGCGCAGGAGCAGGAACGCGGCATCACGATCACTTCGGCCGCAACGACATGCTTCTGGAAGGGTATGGATGCCAAGCGTGCAGAGCATCGTATCAATATCATCGACACCCCGGGCACGTCGATTTCACCATCGAAGTCGAGCGCTCCCTGCGTGTGCTCGACGGTGCGGTAGCGGTGTTCTGTGCCGTTGGTGGTGTGCAGCCGCAGTCGGAAACCGTGTGGCGTCAGGCCAACAAGTATGGCGTGCCGCGTATGGCTTTCGTCAACAAGATGGATCGTCAGGGGGCAAACTTCAACCGTGTCGTTGAACAGATCCGCGGCAAATTGAAGGGCAATGCCGTCGCCATTCAGTTGCCGATCGGCGAGGAAGAGCGTTTCCGTGGCGTGATCGATCTGATGAAGATGAAGGCGATCAACTGGGACGATGCGACGCAGGGCACCACCTTCGTGGAGGAGGAGATCCCGGCCGAGCTCAAGGAAGCCGCCGAGGCAGCGCATCACGTAATGATCGAGGCGATTTGCGACACCGATGAAGAGTTGATGATGAAATACCTCGAGGGTGAGGAAATTTCCATCGAAGAGCTCAAGGTTGCCTTACGCAAGGCGACGATTGCTAGCGAAATCGTGCCGGTTCTCTGTGGGAGCGCCTTCAAGAACAAGGGTGTGCAGGCAATGTTAGACGCGGTGTTGGACTATATGCCCTCGCCTGTCGACATTCCCCCGGTCAAGGGTACCGACCCCAACACCGGCGCCGAGGCCACTCGTCTTGCCAATGACAGCGAGCCGTTTTCGGCTTTGGCCTTCAAAATCATGACGGATCCTTTTGTCGGCCAGTTGACCTTCTTCCGCGTCTACTCTGGTGTCCTCAACGCTGGCTCCACCGTTTATAATCCGGGGCGTGGCCAACGCGAACGGATCGGTCGCATCCTCCAGATGCACGCCAATGAGCGTCAGGAAATCAAAGAAGTCTTGGCGGGTGACATCGCCGCCGCCGTGGGGCTCAAGACCGCCTATACCGGTGATACCCTCTGTGACATGGATAAAACCATCATCCTCGAGCAGATGGAGTTCCCGGAGCCGGTCATTCACGTTGCCGTCGAGCCCAAGACCAAGAGTGACCAGGAAAAGATGGGCATTGCTTTGGGCAAGTTGGCGCAGGAAGACCCCTCCTTTCGCGTGCGCACTGATCAAGAGTCGGGTCAGACCATCATTTCCGGTATGGGCGAGCTGCATCTAGAGATCATCGTCGACCGCATGAAGCGGGAGTTTGGTGTCGAGGCAACCGTGGGTGCCCCACAGGTGGCCTACCGCGAGACGATCCGCAAGAGCGTAGAAGCCGAAGGCAAGTTCGTGCGGCAGTCCGGAGGTCGTGGACAGTACGGTCATGTCTGGTTGCGACTGGAGCCGCTGGAACCTGGTTCGGGCTTCGTATTTGAGAACGCTGTAGTCGGCGGTGTGGTACCCAAGGAATACATCGGGCCGACGGAAAAGGGTGTGCAAGAGGCTTTGGAAAGTGGTATAGTCGCCGGCTTCCCGGTCGTGGACGTCAAAGTCACCATCTTTGATGGCTCCTACCATGATGTCGACTCTTCCGAGGCGGCGTTCAAGATCGCGGGATCCATGGGCTTCAAGGCGGGTGCTGCGAAGGCGAATCCGGTGCTGCTGGAGCCAATCTTCGCTGTCGAGGTTGTCACCCCAGAAGAGTACATGGGCGACATCATCGGTGATATCAACAGTCGTCGCGGAGTGATGCAGGGTATGGATGACGAGGCCGGTGCCAAGATCATCAAAGCCGAAGTTCCGCTGGCGGAGATGTTTGGATACGCCACTACGGTACGTTCCTTGTCGCAGGGGCGCGCCACTTACAGTATGCAGTTCGAGAAGTACATGGAAGTGCCTGGGCATGTTGCCGAGGCCGTCGTCAAGAAAAGTCAGCGCTGAGTTGTAACGGGAGAAGGTAGTCATGTCCAAGGGAAAGTTTGAGCGGACGAAGCCGCACGTAAACGTGGGAACGATTGGTCACGTGGATCACGGCAAGACGACGCTGACGGCGGCGCTGACGAAGGTATTGTCGGCGAAGTTTGGTGGCGAGGTGCGGGCCTACGATCAGATTGACAACGCGCCGGAAGAGCGAGCGCGGGGGATCACGATTGCGACCTCGCACGTGGAATACGAGACGGCGAATCGTCACTACGCGCATGTCGATTGCCCGGGGCACGCCGATTACGTCAAGAACATGATCACTGGAGCGGCGCAGATGGACGGGGCGATTCTGGTCTGTTCGGCGGCGGATGGTCCGATGCCGCAGACGCGCGAGCACATTCTGTTGGCGCGGCAGGTGGGCGTACCGTACATTGTCGTGTTTCTGAACAAGGCCGACATGGTGGACGACGCTGAGTTGCTGGAGCTGGTGGAGATGGAAGTCCGCGAGCTGCTGTCCAAGTACGAGTTCCCGGGGGATGACATCCCGGTGGTGATTGGCTCGGCGCTGAAGGCCCTGGAAGGGGACCAGAGTGACATTGGCGAGCCGGCGATTTTCAAGCTGGCTGAAGCGATGGACAGCTACATCCCGATGCCGGAGCGTCCGGTGGACAAGACCTTCCTGATGCCGATCGAAGACGTCTTCAGTATTTCTGGTCGTGGTACGGTGGTGACTGGCCGTATCGAGCGCGGCGTGGTGAAGGTGGGTGAGGAAGTCGAGATTGTGGGCATACGTCCGACGAGCAAGACGACGGTGACGGGTGTGGAGATGTTCCGCAAGATCCTGGATCAGGGAGAGGCGGGAGACAACGTCGGTGTGTTGCTGCGTGGAACGAAGAAGGACGAGGTGGAGCGTGGTCAGGTGCTGGCGAAGCCGGGCACGATCAAGCCGCACACCAAGTTTGAGGCCGAGGTGTACGTGTTGTCGAAGGAAGAGGGAGGCCGGCACACGCCGTTTTTCAATGGCTACCGCCCGCAGTTTTACTTCCGCACGACGGACGTGACGGGTGCGGTGGATTTGCCGGAAGGTGTCGAGATGGTGATGCCGGGAGACAACGTGCAGTTCAGGGTCACGCTGATTGCCCCGATCGCGATGGAAGACGGCCTGCGCTTTGCGGTGCGTGAGGGCGGCCGTACCGTCGGCGCCGGCGTCGTCTCCAAGATTGTGGAGTAAGAGACAATGGAAGGTTCCAAGATTCGTATTCGTCTGAAGTCCTATGACTACCGAATGCTCGACATCTCCGCCGCGGAGATCGTCGAGACGGCTCGACGTACCGGCGCTCGGGTCTGTGGCCCGATTCCGTTGCCCACCAAGATCGAGCGCTTTACCGTGCTGCGGTCGCCGCATGTGGATAAAAATGCGCGTGACCAGTTCGAGCAGCGTACTCACAAGCGGCTCATGGATATTCTCGACCCCAATGACAAGACTGTCGATGCGCTCATCAAGCTCGATCTTGCCGCCGGCGTCGACGTAGAGATCAAGCTGTAAGGAGAAGAAAATGACGATCGGCATGATTGGTCGCAAGATCGGTATGACCCGGGTAGCGGGCGAGGGTGGCAAGGTAGTGCCCGTCACCGTGATCCACCTCGCGGAAAACGTCGTGACCCAGATAAAAAGCAAAGAGAGCGATGGGTACGAAGCGATCCAGGTTGGCGTAGGCGGCGTCCGGCCGCAGCGTTTGAGTTCAGCGATGGCTGGACATTTCCGCAAGGCCGCGGTTGAGCCGCGCCGTTTTTTGCGTGAATTTCGAGTGAATGAGTCCGGTTCTTATCAAGCAGGACAAGAGTTGTCGATGGATATGTTTGCCGTCGGCCAGCGCATCGATGTGACCGGTATCAGCAAGGGCAAGGGTTTTGCTGGTGCCATCAAGCGTCACAATTTCCGCAGCAATCGCGCCAGCCACGGTAATTCGCTGTCGCACCGTGCCCCGGGCTCCATTGGTTGTCGCCAGACTCCCGGTCGGGTGTTCAAAGGCAAGAAAATGGCCGGGCAGTTGGGCAACGAGCGGGTAACGACCTTGAATCTCGAGGTCGTGCGTGTCGATGTCGAGCGCCGTCTCGTAATGATCAAGGGCAGTGTGCCCGGCGCAAACGAGGGCGATGTGGTATTGCGCCCGACAGTGCGCGGGTGAGCGGGAGCACGACGATGGAAGTAGAAAGTATTCATATCAGCAGTGGCAAGGGGGAAAAGGTGGAGCTGGCAGACGCCGTTTTTGCCGCCCCCTACAACGAGGCGCTTCTGCATCAGGTAGTTGTTGCGCAGTTGGCAGGACTGCGTAGCGGTACTGCGGTGCAAAAAAATCGTGCGGCAGTCCGTGGCGGCGGTCGCAAACCGTGGAAGCAGAAAGGCGGCGGTCGCGCCCGCGCCGGCAGCATTCGTAGTCCCATCTGGCGTGGCGGTGGTCGAGCCTTCCCGGGGGTGACACAGAGTTACAAACAGAAAGTCAACAAGAAGATGTGGGCGGGTGCCATGCGCAGCGCACTGGCGGAGCTGTTACGGCAGGACCGTTTGCAGATCATCGCTGCAGAGGACTTCGCCGAGCCCAAGGCGAAACTCGGGCGGACCTGGCTACAGGCCGCGGGCGGCGATGACGTGTTGGTCGTTCTGGCAGAGGCGCCGGTCAATTTCTTTTTGTCGCTGCGGAATTTCCCGCACGTTGGCGTGGCGGAGTGGCAGGATGTTGGCCCGGCAGACCTCCTGCGTTATGGGCGTGTTCTGATGGATGCCGCCGCGGCCAACAAGTTCGCGGAGGTGTACGGATGAACAACGAACGGCAGTTTCTGGTGTTGCTCGCGCCGATCGTGAGCGAGAAAAGTACCTTGCAGACCCAGGCTGCAAATCAGTATGCCTTTCGGGTTGCCCGCGATGCCACCAAGCGCGAGATCAAGTCCGCAGTGGAGCGGCTGTTTCAAGTCAACGTGTTGTCTGTGCAGACGTTGAACTATGAAGGGAAGGCGAAGCGTATGGGGCGTCATGCTGGGCGCCGCTCTTCGTGGAAGAAGGCCTACGTGCGTCTTGCGGAAGGCAACAGCATCGACCTTGGCATTGCCTGAGAGAGATAGGGGATAATCATGGCTCTCGTACGAACCAAACCGACCTCTGCCGGACGTCGTTTCGTCATCAAGGTGGTCAATCCGGAGCTGCATAAGGGCGCTCCGGTCAAAGCTCTGACCTCCAGCCAGGCGCATACCGGGGGTCGCAACCACAACGGGCGGGTAACCCGCCGGCATGCCGGTGGCGGGCATCGCCAGCATTACCGCTTGGTAGATTTTCGCCGCAATAAGAACGACATTCCGGCCAAGGTCGAGCGGATCGAATACGATCCCAATCGTAGCGCCCATCTGGCCCTGCTTTGTTACGCCGACGGTGAGCGTCGCTATATCCTCGCTCCCAAAGGGGTATCGGCTGGTGATACCCTGATCTCTGGCGAGGAAACGCCGGTACGTCCAGGCAATTGCATGCCGCTGCGCAAGATTCCCGTAGGCAGCGTGGTGCACAATATCGAACTGCGGCCTGGTAAGGGCGGGCAGATTGCGCGTTCCGCCGGCGCCTCTGCGCAGTTGATGGCGCGGGAGGGCGACTACGCGCAACTCCGCTTGCGCTCTGGTGAAGTGCGCAAAATTCATGTATCCTGCCGCGCCACATTGGGTGTTGTGGGTAACGATGAGCACGGCACGCGCCAGCTGGGCAAGGCCGGTGCCACCCGTTGGCGGGGTGTCCGTCCCACGGTGCGTGGCGTGGCCATGAACCCCGTCGATCACCCGCATGGTGGTGGTGAAGGTCGTACCTCAGGCGGACGTCATCCAGTGTCGCCTTGGGGACAGCCGACCAAGGGGTATCGTACCCGTCGCAACAAACGTACCAGCGGCATGATCGTCCGCCGCCGTAAGTCCTGATCAGGGGAGAGGAATTCGTCGTGCCACGTTCCATCAAGAAGGGTCCTTTCGTGGACCAGCATCTCGACAAAAAGGTCCAGGAAGCCCAGGCCAGCAACAGTCGCAAGCCGATTAAGACCTGGTCGCGTCGTTCCACCATTACGCCCGATTTCATCGGTCTGACCTTTGCCGTGCATAACGGCAAGCAGCACATTCCCGTTGTCGTCAACGAGAACATGGTCGGCCACAAGCTCGGAGAGTTTGCGCTGACCCGGACCTTCAAGGGTCACGTAGCCGACAAGAAAGCCAAGCGTTGAGGATAGCAAGATGAGATCAACGGCAGTATTGAAAGGATTGCAGATGTCACCGCAAAAGGCCCGTCTGGTAGCTGACCTCGTGCGCGGGCAGCCCGTGGATAAGGCCTTGGATATCCTTCGCTTTACCCGGAAAAAGGCGGCATTGCCAATTCGCAAATGCTTGGAGTCCGCCATCGCCAACGCGGAAAATAACGAAGGCGCAGATGTCGATGCGTTGGTGGTCGAGTCGATCATGATCGATGGTGGAGCGGTGTTGAAGCGTTTTGCCGCACGTGCAAAGGGGCGCGGCACGCGAATTTTGAAGCGCACCAGTCACATCACCATTGTCGTAGCCGAACAGTAAGCGAGGAAAGTATGGGTCAGAAAACCAATCCAATCGGACTGCGTCTGGGAATCATTAAGAATTGGAACTCGCGCTGGTACGGCAAAGCAGATTTCAAGGATAAGTTGCTGGAAGACATCCGCATCCGTGATTTCATTCGCAAACGCTTGAGTGGCGCTGCGATCTCCGATATCACCGTAGAGCGGCCGGCGCGTAGCGCGCGCATCACGCTGCACACCGCGCGTCCTGGCGTGGTGATTGGCAAGAAGGGCGAGGACATCGAGAATCTGCGTATAGAAGTACAAAAGCGCATGGGGATTCCGGTGCACGTCAACGTCGAGGAAATTCGCAAGCCGGAGCTGGATGCGCAGCTGGTCGCCGAGAATGTGGCGCAGCAGTTGGAGCGTCGAGTCATGTTTCGCCGTGCTATGAAGCGTGCCGTTACGAATGCGATGCGCTTTGGTGCGCAGGGAATGCGCATCAACTGTGCTGGTCGCCTGGGGGGTGCGGAGATTGCCCGTACCGAGTGGTATCGCGAGGGACGGGTGCCTCTGCACACCCTGCGTGCGGATATCGATTACGGTTTTGCCGAGGCCAAGACGACTTATGGAATCATCGGCGTCAAGGTGTGGATCTTCAAAGGCGAAATTCTCGAATGGAGCAGCGCCGCTAGCGTTGCTGCCGCACAGAAGTAAGGAGAGCGGTGATGTTGCAACCAAAACGGACCAAGTTTCGCAAGCAGCATAAGGGTCGCAATCGCGGACTGGCGACGCGTGGCAATAAAGTCAGCTTCGGCGATTACGGACTCAAGGCCGTTACCCGCGGGCGGGTCACGGCGCGGCAGATCGAGGCGGCGCGCCGCGCCATCAACCGGCACGTGCGCCGTGGCGGGCGGATCTGGGTGCGGATCTTCCCCGACAAGCCGATCAGCAAAAAGCCGGCGGAAGTGCGTATGGGTAAGGGCAAGGGAAATCCGGAATATTGGGTTGCCTTGGTTCAGCCGGGTAAGGTTTTGTATGAAATGGAAGGCGTAACGGAAGATGTGGCACGTGAGGCCCTGCGGCTCGGCGCTGCCAAACTGCCGGTACAGACCATTGTCGTAGAACGGCGGGTGATGGGATGAAAGGACAAGACTTGAGCCAGCTATCGGTGTCTGAATGTCAGACCCAGTTGCTTGCGCTTCTCGAAGAGCAGTTCAAACTGCGGATGCAGCACGGCACCGGGCAACTGGCGAACAGCGCCCGCCTGCGGGGCGTGCGCCGCGATATCGCACGGGTGCGTACCGAGATCACGAAGAAGGCGAAGGTGAGCCAATGAGCACAGAACACAATCCCCGGAGTCTGGTGGGCACCGTGGTCAGCAACCGTATGGACAAGACCATTGTGGTGCTCGTCGAGCGTCGTATCCAGCACCCGTTGTATAAGAAGTACATCCGGCGCTCGAAGAAGTTTCACGCCCACGATCAGGAGAACAGTTGCCAGATCGGTGATACCGTGCGCATCGAAGAGTGTCGTCCCATCTCCAAGACCAAGACTTGGCGCCTGGTATCGGTCGTCGGCCACGCCATCGCTGAAGGAGTCGCGTCATGATCCAAATGCAAAGCCGGCTCGCCGTGGCAGACAATAGTGGCGCCCGCGAGGTCATGTGCATCAAGGTACTCGGCGGTTCTCACCGGCGTTATGCCGACATCGGTGACGTGATCAAGGTCAGCATCAAGGATGCAGCTCCGCGGGGCAAGGTCAAGAAAGGTGACGTGTACAACGCCCTGATCGTCCGTACCCGCAAGGGCGTGCGTCGCGAAGACGGTTCGGTCATCCGCTTCGACAATAACGCCGCGGTACTGCTCAACAACCAGTTGCAGCCGATCGGCACCCGTATTTTTGGCCCGGTTACCCGCGAGCTACGTGGCGCCAATTTCATGAAGATCATTTCGCTCGCGCCCGAAGTGTTGTAGGAGTTGAGCATGAGCAAGATTCGTAAGGACGATGAAGTCGTGGTGCTCAGCGGTAAGGACAAGGGCAAACGTGGCAAGGTGTTGCACGTGTTGCCGGAGGAAGGCCGCGCCATCGTGGAAAAAGTGAATATGATCAAGCGGCATCAACGCCCGGATCGCATGGGTAACGGTGGCGGTATCGTGGAAAAGGAAGCCCCGGTCCAGTTGTGCAAGCTCGCGATTTACAACCCGGCTACGGGTAAGGCCGACCGCGTTGGTTTCAAGTTCCTCGCCGATGGCAGCAAGGTTCGCGTGTTCAAAAGCAACGGCGAACAGCTGGCGACGCATTGAGGGGGCAGGTAGAGATGGAAGCACGATTGCAAAAAGTATATAGGGATCAGATCGTTCCGCGGCTGATTCAGGAGTTTGGTTTCAAGAGCGTAATGGAGGTCCCGCGCCTGCAGAAGATCACCATCAACATGGGGGTCGGAGAGGCGGTGGGCGACAAGAAGGTGCTTGAGGCCGCAGTGGGGGATATGACCAAGATCGCGGGCCAAAAGCCAATCATCACCAAGGCGCGAAAGTCTGTTGCTGCCTTCAAGATTCGCGATGGGTACCCGATTGGCTGCATGGTAACCTTGCGCGGTGAGCGCATGTATGAGTTTTTGGATCGCTTGGTGAGTATTGCCATCCCGCGGATCCGTGATTTTCGGGGACTGTCTCCAAAATCCTTCGACGGGCGCGGCAACTATTCGATGGGGGTAAAGGAGCAGATCATTTTCCCGGAGATCGAGTACGACAAAATCGATCGACTGCGCGGAATGGATGTCACCTTTACTACCACTGCCAAGAACGATGCGGAGGCCCTGGGCTTGCTCAAGGCTTTCAAAATGCCGTTCCGCGCCTGAGGAGAGCAAAGTTATGGCAAAGAAATCGATGATCGCCAAGGCAGCGCGGGCGCCGAAGTTTCGCGTGCGTGCCTACCACCGCTGCCAGCTTTGCGGGCGTGCCCATGGTTACTATCGCAAGTTTGGACTCTGCCGTCTTTGCCTGCGCAAGCATGCTTCGGCCGGCAACATCCCCGGCGTCGTGAAGAGCAGTTGGTGAGGGAAAGATGAGCATTACAGATCCTATCGCAGATATGCTGACGCGCATTCGTAATGCGCAGGCAGTAGGCAAGAATTCGGTCCAGGTCCCAGCGTCCAAGCTGAAACGAGCCATCGCGCGGGTATTGCTGGATGAAGGTTATATCGCGGAAGTTGCTGACGATATCCTCGCCGGGCATCCCAGCCTACGGATTACGTTGAAGTATTATGCAGGGGAAGGGGTGATCTCTGAGATTCGGCGGATCAGCCGCCCCGGTGTGCGTATCTACCGCGGTGCGCAAGAGCTGCCACGGGTGCGCGATGGCTATGGTATCGCCATTGTCTCCACGTCGCGCGGCATTATGACCGACCGCGCCGCGCGTGCCGAAGGCATCGGCGGCGAAGTGCTCTGCGTCGTCGCGTAAGGGGGAAGCATGTCACGCATAGCAAAACAACCAGTCAGTTTGCCCAAGGGCGTCGAGGTGCGGATCGACGCCGGCCAAGTCGTGGTGAAGGGGCCCAAAGGGCAGCTCTCCATGGCTTTGCAAAGCGGTATCGAGATTCACGTCGACGGCGACAGTGCGAGTGTCAATTGGCACGAGGGCGTTGTGCATCACGCGGGTACCACCCGTGCGTTGTTGGCCAATATGGTCCACGGCGTGTCGCAGGGTTTTGAGCGCAAGCTGGAAATCATTGGCGTCGGCTATCGAGCGCAGGCCAAAGGTAGCACTCTGGGTCTGAGTCTCGGATTTTCCCATCCGGTCGAGTATCCGGTCCCAGCGTCGATCACCATCGAGACGCCGACGCAGACTGAGATCGTCATTCGCGGCGTCGATAAGCAGATGGTCGGCCAGGTTGCTGCGGACATCCGCGCGTATCGGCCGCCGGAGCCTTACAAGGGCAAGGGCGTCCGCTACGCCGGTGAGCAGGTCCGGCGCAAAGAAGCCAAGAAGAAGTGAGGGGATCAGCAATGGACAAGAATATCAGCCGGTTGCGTCGGGCCAGAAAGACCCGTGCGCGTATCGCCGATCAGGGCAAACTGCGCTTGTCGGTCTATCGTTCTGGCAAGCATATCTACGCGCAAATCATCGACGATGCCCTGGGCAAGGTCCTTACCCAAGCGTCTTCGTTGGAGAAAGAGATGCGCGCTACCATCAAGAATGGCGGCAGTACCGATAGCGCGGCCCTCATCGGCAAGCGCGTGGCAGAAAAGGCCAAAGACTTGGGTATTACCGAGGTGGCTTTCGACCGCAGCGGTTATCGCTACCATGGCCGGGTAAAGGCGCTCGCCGAGGCAGCACGCGAAAGCGGCCTGTCCTTCTGACGGAGTATTGACAATGGCAAGAGAGAACCGTGAAAGCCAGCAGCCGAGTGACGGAATGTTGGAAAAGCTTATCCATATCAACCGCGTATCAAAAGTGGTGAAGGGCGGGCGCCAGTTTGGCTTTGCCGCCTTGATGGTAGTCGGTGACGGAGATGGCAAGGTTGGTTTTGGACGGGGCAAGGCCAAGGAAGTGCCCGCCGGTATTCAAAAGGCGACTGATCAAGCCCGCCGTTACCTTACCCACGTGCCGCTGATGCGGGGCACCATTCCCTTCCCCGTGGAAGGACGTCATGGCGCTGCCCGTGTCATCCTGCGGCCGGCCTCCGAGGGAAGTGGGGTGATCGCCGGGGGTGCCATGCGCGCAGTGTGCGAGGCCGTCGGTTTACGCAATGTGGTGGCCAAGTCGTTGGGATCCAATAACCCCATCAACGTTGTGCGCGCAACTTTCGATGCCTTTTCCAAACTGGCGAGTCCTCAGGCCATCGCCATGAAGCGTGGCAAAACCTTGCGGGAGATTCGCGGCCATGGGGGGTCTGAGGATGAGTAAGACCCTGCGCATTACCTTGGTCCGCAGTCTGATCGGAATCACCGAAAAGCATCGCGCCACGGTTCGTGGCTTGGGCTTACGGCGCACCGGCCACACCGTGGAACTCCGCGATACTCCTGAGGTTCGCGGTATGATTCAGAAAATCCCGTATCTTTTACGTTGGGAAGAACAGTCATGAAATTGAATACCATTGCACCTGCGCCAGGCGCCAAGAAGGAGCGTGTGCGGGTCGGTCGTGGCATTGGTAGCGGCTTCGGCAAGACCGCGGGCCGGGGACACAAGGGACAGCACGCTCGGTCCGGAGGCTACCACAAGGTCGGTTTTGAGGGTGGACAGATGCCGCTGCAGCGGCGCATCCCGAAACGGGGTTTTCGGAATGCTGGTGCTCCGGTGGTGGCCGAGGTGACTTTGGACATGCTTGCTAGCGCCGCGATCAGCGGCGTGGTGGATGCCGAAGCCCTGCGGCTGCGCCGTTTCGTCCGCGGTGATGTCGATCAGATCAAGGTCATCCGGACGGGGAAGCTGGAAGCGGCGATCATCGTCAAGGGCCTGCGTGTCAGCGCAGGTGCGCGGCAGGCCATTGAGGCCGCTGGCGGTCAGGTAGAGGAATAAGATGGCCAACGCCCTCGGTGCACTTGGCAATGCCGCGCAGGGTGCGGGCAACATCGCGGAGTTACGGCGGCGAATCTTGTTCTTGCTGGGGGCGTTGTTGGTCTTCCGCATCGGCGCACATATTCCCGTTCCTGGCATCGATCCTGCGGCAATGGCTTCCTTCTTTCACCAGGAACAGGGAACCATTCTCGGCATGTTCAACATGTTCTCCGGGGGTGCGCTATCGCGACTCACGGTTTTTGCCTTGGGGATCATGCCGTACATTAGTGCCTCGATTATTTTTCAGTTGGGGGGTTCAGTCATTCCCCAGCTGGAGGAGCTGAAAAAGGAGGGTGAAGCGGGGCGGCGGAAAATTACCGAATACACTCGCTACGCCACAGTCGTATTATCCCTCCTGCAAGGACTGGGCATTGCCGTCGCCATCGAGAAGATGCATGGCGGCTCGGTACCGGTGGTCATCGATCCCGGTCCACTGTTTCTTTTTACCACAACGATCACGCTCTCGGCGGGCACCGTTTTCCTCATGTGGCTGGGCGAGCAGATTACGGAACGCGGTATCGGCAATGGTATCTCTCTCATCATTTTTGCGGGCATCGTAGCTGGTCTGCCGCAGGCCCTCGCCACCATGTTGGAGCTGGTACGCACTGGACAGTTTCAGCCGCTCTTTGCCCTGGCCATTTTTGTCTTGGCCCTGGTGGTCCTCGCCTTTGTAGTGTTCATGGAAAGCGCACAACGTCGCATCCCTATCCAGTATGCCAAACGGCAGGTCGGGCGCAAGATCTACGGCGGGCAGAGTACCCACATGCCCCTCAAGGTCAATATGTCCGGTGTGATTCCGCCGATCTTCGCTACCAGCATTCTGCTCTTGCCTGCCACCCTCGCCGGCTGGTTTGCCAACGTGCCTGGCATGGAGTGGTTGGCTCGGGTTGGGCAGGCATTGAGTCCTGGGACCACACTGTACGTCGTGGTATTCACCATTGCCATCGTATTCTTCGCCTTTTTTTACACGGCGATGGTGTTCAACCCGCGCGAAACTGCAGATAACCTGAAAAAGTCCGGCGCGTTCGTTCCCGGACTGCGGCCGGGAGAGCAAACATCCAAGTATATGGATCGGGTTTTGAGCCGGCTCACCCTGTGGGGAGCTATCTATCTCACCGTGGTCTGTCTGTTGCCAGAATTTCTCATCACGGAATACAACGTGCCGTTTTACTTTGGTGGCACCAGCCTGCTCATCGTGGTGGTCGTTATGATGGATCTCATGGCGCAGATTCAAAGTCATTTGCTCACCCATCGTTACGAAGGCTTGCTGCGGAAAAGCGGCCAACAGGGTAAGCGATAATTATGACGTCTGGTGGACACATCATCCTCCTGGGTGCGCCTGGAGTGGGCAAGGGTACGCAAGCCAAGGTGCTGTCTATGGAGTTGGGCTTGCCTCATGTTTCGACTGGTGATATGCTCCGCGCCTCTGTTGCTGCCGGCAGCGAAATGGGCAAGCGGGCCAAGGCGGTGATGGAGTCCGGTGCTTTGGTCTCTGACGAGATCATCTTGGGCATCGTGTCGGAGCGGCTGCAGGAAAGCGATGCTCAGAAGGGAGTCGTATTTGACGGTTTCCCGCGCACGGTGGTGCAGGCAGAAGGGCTCGACCGCTTGCTCGCGCGCAGTGGTGATGTCGCGATCGCACATATCCTGCACATCGTGCTTGATGATGAGGAAATTGTTGAGCGGCTGTCCGGGCGGCGTGTATGTAGAGACTGTGGTGCCATCTACCATGTGCGCTTCCAGCCACCCAAGGTCCAGGGACGCTGCGACCGTTGTGGTGGAGAACTCTTTCAGCGGGACGATGACCAGCCTGCGGTAATTCGGCATCGGCTTGCGGTGTACGCAGCCGAGACGGCGCCCCTGGTTGCTTTCTACCGCGGTCGGGCCGGGTATGCTGAGGTGGATGGCACCGGCAGCAGTGCAGCGGTGACCGAACGTATACGGGTTTTGTTGAGGTAAAGGGATGGCCAAGGAAGACACTCTCGAAATGCAGGGAGAAGTCATAGAAAACCTGCCAAGTGCAACCTTCAAGGTGCGGTTGGAGAATGGTTTTGTGGTCAATGCACATATTTCTGGAAAGATGCGTATGCACTACATACGGATTCTGCCTGGAGATAAGGTCACTGTGGAGATGACGCCTTACGACCTGAGCAAGGGGCGCATCACCTATCGCGCCAAGTAAGGAGGCGTTCCATGAAAGTTCGGGCATCGGTGAAAAGGCTCTGCCGTAACTGCAAGATCATCCGGCGAAATGGTGTGGTCCGCGTGATTTGCGTCGAGCCGCGGCACAAACAGCGGCAGGGATAAGCGTAGTGATGGGGTTGACTATGATGAATGGGAAGGAGTAGGGAATGGCCCGCATTGCTGGTGTCAATATTCCGAATAACAAGCAGATTGGTGTCGCTTTGACGTACATCTACGGCATTGGAGCCACCCGCTCCCGTGACATTCTGGCGGCGGCAGAGGTCGATACCGGAGTTCGCGTGAAGGATATTAGCGAAGGCGAGTTGGAGCGCATTCGCGCGGAGGTTGCGAAATATCTCGTCGAAGGTGACCTGCGCCGCGAAGTGACCATGAGTATCAAGCGGCTCATGGACCTTGGCTGCTATCGCGGCATCCGTCATCGTCGCGGCCTTCCCGTTCACGGCCAACGGACCAAAACCAACGCTCGTACTCGCAAGGGTCCGGCGAAGCCTATCGCCCGCTGAAGCTGAAGGATCGATACCATGGCAAAGACACAAACCGATGTGCGCGTGCGCAAGAAAGTCAAGAAGAACGTCGTTGATGGCGTGGCGCACATTTACGCCTCCTTCAATAACACCATCATCACCATCAGTGATCGGCAGGGCAATGCGTTGGCATGGGCAAGCGCTGGTGGTTCCGGCTTCCGCGGTTCGCGTAAGAGCACGCCGTTTGCGGCCCAGGTCGCGGCGGAAAATGCCGGTCGCCGGGCGCAGGAATACGGCCTGAAGAACCTCGATGTCGAGGTGAGTGGTCCCGGACCTGGGCGAGAGAGCACGGTACGTGCCCTGCATTCCGTCGGTTTTCGCATCACCAGCATCCGCGACGTGACGCCAATTCCGCACAATGGCTGCCGTCCGCCCAAAAAGCGGCGTGTTTGATTTTTTTGGAGGTAGGTAGTGGCTAAATATACCGGCCCCAGTTGCCGTCAATGCCGGCGCGAAGGTGGCAAGCTCTTTCTCAAGGGTGAAAAGTGTTTCTCTGACAAGTGTCCAGTTGTGGTCCGGGCCTATGCGCCGGGTCAACACGGGCAACGTCGAGGGCGCGTCAGTGAATATGGTACGCAGTTGCGCGAAAAACAGAAGGTCCGGCGCGTATACGGCGTTCTCGAGGGGCAATTCCGCCGGTATTTTGCCGTCGCTTCGCAAAAGAAGGGCGTCACCGGTGAGCTACTTCTCCGTTTTTTGGAGCTCCGCCTGGATAACGTGGCCTACCGCATTGGTTTCGGCGCGTCGCGTGCCGAGGCGCGGCAAGTGGTTCGCCATGGACACCTCACTGTCAATGGCAAGCGGGTAGATATCCCTTCCTATCAGGTCCGGGCCGGCGATGTGGTCGCGGTGGCGGCTACAGCCAAGGAGCACGCGCGCATTCTAAGCGCTGTTGAGGCAGCAGAAGGTCGCGGCTACCCTGAGTGGCTCAGCGTCGATAGCAAGGCACTCAGTGCCACCATCAAGGCCGTCCCCGTGCGCGACGAAATGCCGCAGGATTTGAACGAGCAGATGGTGGTAGAACTCTACTCCAAGTAATACGGAGCAACGAGGATTATTTATGGCTGAAGTTGGCGAGCTGTTGTGTCCGCAGAATTACGAAATCGAAACGACCGGTGCGCATTCCGCCCGCGTCAGTTTGGGTCCTCTAGAACGTGGTTTTGGACACACTCTCGGTAATTCACTGCGGCGGATTCTCCTTTCCTCGCTGAAGGGAGTTGCAGTTACCGAGGTCGAAATTGAGGGCGTCCTGCACGAATACTCCAGTCTCGAAGGAGTGCAGGAGGATGTCGTAGACATTCTCCTGAATCTGAAACAGCTGGCGATCCGTAGTCACCGCCAGGAGTCGCAGACCATCACCGTGCGCAAACGGGGCCCGGGGCCAGTCACTGGCGCCGACATCGTTGCCGAGCATGGCGTCGAGGTGGCGAATCCCGGCCACGTCATCGCGACCATTACCCGGGATGTCGAAATGGTCATGCATTTGCGCCTCGACTTTGGGCGCGGTTACCAGGCGGCGGCTACGCGCCTGCGTGACCACGAAAAGCGGATCGGTGTGCTGGCTCTCGATGCGAGTTTCAGTCCGGTGCGTCGCGTCAGTTTTCAGGTAGAGAGTGCTCGGGTGGAACAGCGCACCGACCTTGACCGCCTCGTGCTTGATGTCGAAACCAACGGGACCATTGAGCCGCTTGCTGCCATTCAGGAAGCGGCGCGCATACTCCGGCAGCAGTTGGACGTCTTCGTTGGCGGGGAAATGCCTGCCGTCGAGGATACGCGGAAGGTTGCCGTTGTCGAAGACTTGATGCCTTTGTTGGAACGGCCGGTGGATGACCTCGAGTTGACGGTGCGTTCGCTCAACTGTCTCAAGGCGGAGGACATTTTTTATATCGGCGATCTGGTGCAGAAGTCGGAAAACGAACTCCTGAAGGCACCGAACCTCGGGCGGAAATCTCTCACCGAAATCAAGGAAATCTTGGGTGGGAAAGGACTTTCCCTGGGCATGCGCCTGCAGAATTGGCCGCCCGAGGGCTTGCCGCCACTGGGCAATAAAGGTGCCGTCGAGGCCGACTGACTCGTTACTGTTAATTTGGGGAGTGTGACGTCATGCGTCATGGCAATAGTGGAAAAAAACTGAATCGTAACAGCAGCCATCGGCGGGCGATGTTCGCCAACATGATGGTCTCGCTCTTTGCGCACGAGCGTATCGTTACCACCTTACCCAAGGCCAAGGAATTGCGGCGCTTTGCCGAGCCGATGATCACCTTGGCCAAGGAACCCACGGTGGCGCGCCGGCGTTTGGCATTTTCTCGTCTTCGTGATCGGGAGGCCGTGGTCAAGCTCTTTGATGAGCTCGGTCCCCATTACAAGGCAAGGCCTGGTGGCTATCTGCGGATCGTCAAGTACGGGTTTCGAGCGGGTGATAACGCGCCGCTCGCGATTGTCGAACTGGTGGATCGCCAAGCCAGCACTTCCTGACGTTTCTGCGTCGCGCAAAAGGGGCTGGGAGCCGGGGGCTCTCAGCCTTTTTTCGCTTCTACTGCCAGATGGCGTGCCAGATAGCGACCGGTATGCGACTGTTGGGCGCTCAGCAAAGTCTCCGGCGTTCCTTGGGCAATGATCTGGCCACCCCCGCTACCACCCTCGGGCCCGAGATCTACCAGCCAGTCGGCGCTCTTGATGACGTCGAGATTGTGTTCGATCACCACCACGGTATTTCCAGCGTCAACCAGCTTCTGGAGTACGCTCAGCAGCATCGCAATATCGTGAAAGTGCAGGCCAGTGGTGGGTTCGTCGAGGATGTAGAGGGTGCGGCCGGTGTCCCGGCGGGAGAGCTCGCGCGCGAGCTTCACCCGTTGCGCTTCGCCGCCGGAAAGGGTGGTTGCGGACTGACCCAGTTGAATATAACCAAGGCCAACGTCGAGCAAGGTTCCCAGTTTGCGCGCGATGCTGGGCACCGCGGCGAAAAAGTCCGCCGCTTCCTCCACCGTCATCTGCAGCACATCGTGGATGGATTTCCCCTTGTAGTGAATCTCCAGGGTCTCGCGTTTGTAACGCCGCCCCTGACAGACGTCGCACTCTACATAGACGTCGGGGAGAAAGTGCATTTCCACCCGTAGTACCCCTTCGCCTTCGCAGGCCTCGCAGCGCCCACCCTTGACATTGAAACTGAAACGACCTGGTCCATAGCCGCGCGCGCGTGCCTCGTTGGTGCCGGCAAAGAGCTCCCGCACGGCAGTGAAGAGCCCGCTATAGGTCGCCGGATTGCTGCGCGGGGTGCGGCCGATGGGACTCTGGTCGATGGAGATGACCTTGTCGAGATGCTCTAGTCCGAGGAGCTGATCATAAGCTGCGGGGGTGAGATGACTGTTCATCAGCCGGCGCGAGCAGGCGGGGAAGAGGGTGTCGTTGATCAGCGTCGATTTGCCGGAACCACTAACCCCGGTAATACAGGTGAAGAGCCCAAGGGGGATTTCGAGAGTCACGTCGCGCAGATTGTGTCCACGCGCACCCACGAGCCGCAAGATCCGCTCCTCGTCTGGCGGACGGCGACGTTCGGGCGTGGCGATACAGAGCTCACCGCGCAGGTATTTCCCGGTCAGGGAAGCGGCACTACTGGCGACAATTGCGGGATGACCACTGGCGACCACTTCGCCGCCGTGCACGCCGGCAGCGGGGCCCATATCGACCAGATAATCGGCGGCACGGATGGCATCCTCATCATGTTCGACGACAATGACGGTGTTGCCGAGATCGCGCAGGCGTTTCAGGGTCTGCAGCAAGCGGTCGTTGTCCCGTTGGTGCAGGCCGATGGAGGGCTCGTCGAGTACGTACATAACGCCCACCAAACCGGCACCAATCTGCGAGGCAAGACGAATCCGCTGTGCCTCGCCGCCCGAGAGGGTCTCGGCGGAGCGGTCGAGGGTCAGATAGTCCAGCCCGACATCCATGAGAAACTGCAGCCGGTCATGGATCTCCTTGAGGATACGCTCAGCGATGACGGCGTCTTTGCCGGAAAGCTTTAGCTCTTCGACAGAGCGCAAGGCCCTGCCGATCGACAGGGCGGAAAACTCATGTACGGCGGCGAGGGTGCCCACCCGCACCATGCGCGCTTCGGCACGTAGACGGCTACCACCGCAGTCGGGGCAGGGCAGGCGACCCATGAAGCGCAGGATCTCTTCGCGCAACAGCTGCGATTGCGTCTCGCGCAGTCGTTTTTCCAGGCTGGGGATGATACCGGGGTAGCGCTGGCTTTCCGCTGTGCCGTTACGTCCACGGATGGTCAAGGGTTCGGGGAAACCGTGCAACAGAATATTGTGCACGGTATCGGGCAGTTCGTCCCAGGCGCTTTCCAGAGAAAAGTCGAGGCGCTGGGCGAGGGCGTGAAGTGCCGGCAGCATATCGTTCTGACGCTGACGCCACGGGGCAATCGCGCCGTCGGCAATGCTCAGCGCCGGATTAGGGACGATCAATTGGGGATCGAAGATGTTGATTTCGCCGAGTCCATCGCAACGGGGGCAGGCGCCTGCTGGGTTATTGAAGGAAAAGAGCCGGGGTTCGAGGGTAGGGAAGGACCGGCCACATTGGTGGCAGGCGTGGCGAGCAGAGAAAAAATGATCCTTTCCTTCATCCAGATTGACCACGATCGCCTCTTCGTCGCCCATGGCCATCGCGCTCTCCAGCGATTCTGCCAGACGTCCCCGAACATCCTCACGCAGGACCAGGCGATCGACCACCGCCTCGATGCGGTGTTTGCGTTTGGGATCGAGTGCCGGGAGCTCTTCCAGCTCGCAAAGCTGACCATCGACCCGGGCGCGTACCAGACCGCGGGCGCGCAGCCCTTGGAAAATTTCCTCATGGCTGCCTTTGCGGTCGCGCAGTGCCGGAGCCAGAACCAGGATGCGGGTGCCAGCTTCCCAGCTGAGGATCTGATCGAGCATCTGGGCGATGCTCTGGCTTTGAATCGGTTCTCCGCAGCACCAGGGCGTGCCCACGCGGGCATAGAGCAGGCGCAGATAGTCGTGGATTTCAGTGACGGTGCCGACCGTAGAACGCGGATTGTGCGAGGTCGATTTCTGTTCGATGGCAATCGCGGGAGAGAGTCCTTCGATGGCATCGACATCGGGCTTGCCCATCAAGGAAAGAAACTGCCGCGCATAGGCCGAAAGGCTCTCGACATAGCGGCGCTGCCCCTCGGCATAGAGGGTGTCGAAGGCCAGCGAGGACTTGCCCGAGCCGGAGAGACCGGTAATCACGATGAGTTGGTCGCGTGGCAGCCGCAGGCTGATATTTTTCAGATTGTGGGTGCGGGCACCGCGAATTTCGATATGGTCCATGCCGTTTGCTTTGTTGGCTGCCAGAGTGGGATAGTATACGGGCTATCGGGACGCGCGTCCCCGGTCATCAGGAGAGAAACCATGGCGGGAGTGAATAAAGTCATACTACTCGGGCACTTGGGGCGTGACCCCGAGATGCGTTATCAGCCCAGCGGCGGGGCCATTGCCAACCTCAATCTGGCCACGTCCGAAACCTTCAAGGATCGCGAGGGCAATCGCCAGGAGCGCACGGAATGGCACCGCGTGGTGCTGTTTGGGCGTACCGCGGAGATCGCTGGTGAATATCTGAAAAAAGGCAGTATGGCGTACGTCGAGGGACGCCTGCAGACGCGCAAATGGACCGACAAGGAAGGCCAGGAGCGGTATACCACGGAGATCGTTGGTGATCGCCTGCAGCTCGTGGGGGGTCGCGGGGGTGGCACCGCGAATTTCGACGATGGTCAGCAGGACGGCTATGCCGCTCCGCAAAGCCCGGCCAAAGGCTCGGTGCGTCCGCCGGTGGAGCAGTTTGAGGATGACGACATTCCGTTTTAGCGAACACTTTTTTAACAGGTTGCTGAAAAAGTCCGTGGTGTAAATGGCGGGACAAGGCACGGAGGGATTCGATCATGCGTGGAGCCAAGGTAGAGACGGGCGCGTTGTTCAGCTATCTATCCCCGGAGGAGCGTGTGCCGGCAGATCATCCCCTGCGAGCGATCCGAGTGATCGTGGACCGGGCCTTGGCTGAATTCGACGGACACTTCAACCAGATTTATTCGGACCTCGGCCGCCCCTCGATTCCTCCCGAGTACCTGCTCCGGGCTTTGCTTTTGCAGGTCTTTTACAGCGTTCGCTCAGAACGCCAGCTGTTGGAGCAGCTGGATTACAATCTCCTGTTCCGCTGGTTTGTCGGCTTGGGAATGGATGCCCCGGTTTGGGTGCCAACGGTGTTCACCAAGAAGCGGGATCGCTTGCTGGACAATGGAACCGTGCAACGCTTTTTCCTGACGGTCGTGGAGCAGGCACGGAATCAGGGGCTACTCTCCGAGGAACACTTTTCCGTGGATGGTACCTTGCTGGAAGCCTGGGCTTCGCAGAAATCCTTTCAGCCCAAAGACCCGGATGACCGGCAGGGCGATGGCTCCGATTTTCGCGGGCAGAAGCGAAGCAATGACACCCATGCCTCGGTGACCGACCCCGACTGCCGCCTCTATAAAAAGGCGCCGGGAGATGATTCGCGTCGGGCCTTTCTGGCGTATGTGCTAACAGTTAATCGGCAGGAACTGATCGTTAGCAAGCAGGTTACTACGGCAGATGGCACAGCAGAAGTGGATGCTGCAGTGCAGCTCCTCGATGATCTGGGCGGTACGAATCGCATCACTCTGGGTGCTGACAAGGGCTATGATCGGCACGAATTCGTGCAGAATCTACGTGACCGCAACGTTACGCCTCATGTGGCCCGAAAATGCAAAGGTTCGGCGATTGATGGGCGCAGCACCCGTCACATCGGGTATACGAGCATCCGCGTGCGCAAACGGATCGAGTCGATCTTCGGTTGGATGAAAACCGTGGGTGGGATGCGCAAGACGCGATTCCGTGGTCTGGATCGTGTGGGCCTGCATTTCACCTTGGTTTCCACTGCCTACAATCTGGTGCGCATGGCACGACTGGGGGTGGCATGATGGGAGCATTGCGCCCAGAATTCGGTAAATCGATCGAAATGGCCAAAGAAACCGCAGAAAATCCATCCAGAGGCGCGCTCAGGCAGTCATTTCCGAAAAAAACCGAAGCATGGTCAGTTTTATCGCGCGGTTTTTCAGCGGCCTGCTAATCGCTTGGGACAAGCCGTTGCCAGAAATCAATCGATCGGGGCGATGAGACAAGTAAAATTGGCTTTTCCGATTTAACCGGACACGAAAAAACGAGTAAGGACACGATGGCACAGAACGACACCAGCAAAAATGGCAACGGCGGCAACCTCGGCTTCGAGGCGGAACTGTTCAAAGCCGCCGACAAGCTGCGTGGCAACATGGAGCCTTCCGACTACAAGCACGTCGCGCTCGGTCTCATTTTCCTGAAGTACATCTCGGATGCCTTCAATGCCAAGCACCAGTCCCTCTTGGCTGAAGACCCGCAGGCCGCCGAGGACAAGGATGAATACTTGGCCGAGAACATCTTCTGGGTGCCCAAGGAGGCACGTTGGTCACATCTGCAAGCCAACGCCAAGCTGCCCATCATCGGCAGCTTGATTGACGACGCGATGCGCGCCATCGAAAAGGACAACGAGTCGCTCAAGGGCGTGCTACCCAAGGACTATGCCCGCCCCGCGCTCAACAAGGTGATGCTGGGCGAGCTGATCGACCTGATCTCCGGCATTGCACTGGGCGAAGAAGGCGACCGCTCGAAGGACATCCTCGGGCGCGTGTATGAGTATTTCCTCGGCCAATTCGCCGGAGCCGAAGGCAAGCGCGGCGGCGAGTTCTATACCCCGCGCTCCGTGGTGCGGGTACTGGTGGAAATGCTGGAGCCATATTCCGGCCGCGTCTACGACCCGTGCTGCGGCTCGGGCGGGATGTTCGTGCAATCGGAAAAGTTCGTGCAGGAGCACGGCGGCCGCATCGGCGACATTGCGATTTACGGGCAGGAGTCGAACTACACCACCTGGCGCCTGTGCAAGATGAACTTGGCGGTACGCGGCATCGACTCCGACATCCGCTGGAACAACGAGGGCAGCTTTCACAAGGACGAACTGCGCGACCTCAAGGCCGACTACATCCTTGCCAATCCCCCGTTCAACATCTCCGACTGGGGCGGCGACCGCCTGCGCGAAGACGTGCGCTGGAAATTCGGCACGCCGCCTGTGGGTAACGCCAACTACGCGTGGCTCCAACATATCTATCACCACCTCGCACCCAACGGCACCGCGGGCGTGGTGCTGGCCAACGGCTCGATGAGCTCCAACCAGTCCGGCGAGGGCGACATCCGCAAGGCGATGCTCGAGGCCGACGCGGTGGATTGCATGGTGGCGCTACCTGGGCAGCTCTTTTACTCCACGCAGATACCCGCTTGTCTTTGGTTCCTGGCCCGCAACAAGAACCCCGGCAAGGGCCTGCGTGACCGGCGCGGGCAGGTGCTGTTCATCGACGCGCGCAAGATGGGCGTGCTGGTGGATCGCACCCGGCGCGAACTCACCAACGAAGAAATCCAAAAGATTGCCAACACCTACCACGCTTGGCGCGGTGAGAAAGACGCTGGGGAGTACGCCGACGTGGCCGGCTTCTGCAAGTCGGCCTCGTTGGAGGAAATCCGCAAGCACGGCTATGTGCTGACACCGGGGCGTTATGTGGGCGCGGCCGAACAGGAAGACGACGGCGAACCCTTCGCGGAAAAGATGGCTCGACTGGCCGCACAGTGGCGCGAGCAACGGACAGCAGCGGCCAAACTGGATGCGGCGATTGAGGCCAATTTGAAGGTGCTAGGGTTTGATGCCCCATAAAGAACCCTAGGTTGTGCATGATAAAAGGCGCCTGCCATAGCAAACGCTGTGTTTCCCAGACAAGCGATACTGTCTCATAATAAACACAATAGATAGCAAGAGGTCGGAACCGCCCCACGATGCAGACAAGTGAAAACAAGGAAGGCCGCGCTGGGCGCTACATCCGCCAGCCCAGTGGCTGCCGCGCCTTCATCCCCGCGCCGCTGCCGCCGCGCGACCCGCCGCTCGATCTCACCGGGGCGCTGCGTGACCAACTCTCCGCCGCCGACTACGCCCTGGGCCGTCTCGATGGCGCGGTGCTCACGCTGCCCAATCCGGATCTCTTCGTCTTCATGTACGTGCGCAAGGAGGCGGTGCTCTCCAGTCAGATCGAAGGCACCCAGTCCTCGCTGCAAAACCTGCTGGCCGCCGAAGCGCAGCTCTTGGACCCCGACACCCCGAAAGACGTGCATGAAGTCGCCAACTACGTGCGGGCGATGAACCTGGGCCTGGCGCGCCTGAAGGAACTGCCCGTCTCGCTGCGGCTGATCCGCGAAATCCACGCCGCACTCATGCAGGGCGTGCGTGGCGGGCGGCTCACCCCCGGCGAGCTGCGTACCAGCCAGAACTGGATCGGCCCTGCCGGCTGCACGCTCACCACCGCCAGCTTCGTGCCGCCGCCCCCGCACGAAGTCCCGCAGGCGCTGGGCGAGTTGGAAAGGTTTCTGCATGACGGCGGCGGCCTGCCGCCCCTGGTGCAGGTGGGGCTGGCCCATGCCCAGTTCGAAACCATCCACCCGTTTCTGGATGGCAACGGCCGCGTCGGGCGGCTGCTCATCACCTTCCTGCTCACCGAAAAAGGGCTGCTGTCGCGCCCCGTGCTGTATCTGTCGCACCATTTCAAACGCCACCGCAGCGAATACTACGAACGGCTGCAAGCGGCGCGCGACGCGGGCGACTGGGAAGGCTGGCTTGCCTTCTTCCTGCACGGCGTGGCCGAGGTGAGCCGCGAGGCCACCCAGACCGCCGCCGCCATCCTCAAGATGCGCGAGGATTACCGCGCCCGCATCACCGAGCACCTGGGCCGCGCCGCCGCCAACGGCCAGCGCGTGATGGATCGGCTTTTCGACCACCCCATCGTCAGCGTCGCCACCGTGCGCGACTGGCTGGGCCTCACCCCCGCCGGTGCCAACCAGATCGTCGCCCGGCTGGAGGGCATCGGCCTGCTGCGCGAGATCACCGGCTACGCCCGCAACCGGCGCTTTCGCTTCGAGCCGTATCTGCGGCTGTTCGAGGAGGATGGGCAGGGATGAGAATGTCGGTTTTGGCGGGATGGCAGCGGTGGGCGGGACGGTTGGAGGCGGCGATCGGAGCCAATCTGAAGGAGCTGGGGTATGGCGGGTGAGTGGCGCACGACTTCGCTGGGTGATCTGACCGTTAACCACGATGGCAAGCGCAAGCCAGTAAAAGAATCAGACAGGCGACCCGGGCCTTATCCATATTACGGAGCCTCTGGGATTGTTGATTATGTGGACGGCTACCTGTTCGATGGCGACTACTTGTTGATTGCTGAAGATGGCGAGAATTTGCGCACTCGACAAACGCCTATTGCTTTCATGGCGTGTGGAAAATCGTGGGTCAACAATCACGCGCACATTGTTACGGGTAACGAGAAAGCGGACACCAGATTTCTGATGTACGCCATTCAGGGGTCTGACATCAGCGGCTATCTCACCGGCGCTGTGATGCCGAAGTTAACGCAAGGCAATCTCAACAAAATTGAACTTGAATGCCCACCCATCGAAGAGCAACGCGCCATCGCCCATATCCTTGGCACGCTGGACGACAAGATCGAACTCAACCGCAAGCAGAACGAAACGCTGGAGGCGATGGCCCGCGCCTTGTTCAAGTCGTGGTTCGTGGACTTTGACCCCGTGCGCGCCAAGATGGAGGGCCGCGACCCCGGCCTGCCCAAGCCCCTCGCCGACCTCTTCCCCGCCCGCCTCATCGACTCCGAACTCGGCGAGATTCCGGAGGGGTGGGAGGTCAAGGCCTTCGCGGAAACTGTGGAGATCATTGGTGGCGGGACACCGAAGACATCCGTTGCCGAGTATTGGAACGGCGATGTCCCATGGTTCTCGGTCGCCGATGCCCCACCGCCGTCAGATGTCTGGACATTGGACACTGAGAAGAAGATTACCCACGCCGGGGTCGAGAACTCATCGGCGCGGGTTCTTCCGGTCGGCACAACGATCATCTCCGCACGCGGGACAGTTGGCCGCGTTGCACTTGTGGGCGTTCCCATGACGATGAACCAGTCCTGCTACGGCTTGCGAGGGAAGCTGGGCGATCGCGGCTTCTTCAACTACTTCGCAACGCGTCAGCTGGTCTCGATTCTTCAGCAACGGACGCATGGCTCCGTATTCGACACAATCACTCGTGACACCCTCGCGGGAGTCCAAGTCGTAGCGCCTTCCCACGCTGTGATCAAAGCGTTTGAAGCACTCGTCAGCCCGATGCTAGATCGTATTCGCGAGGCTCTTGCCGAATCCCGCACCCTCGCCGCTCTGCGCGACACGCTGCTGCCCAAGCTCATCTCCGGCGAGCTACGCGTTGGGGCTGCCCAGCTAGAAAAGCAGAATTCACTGAAAACTGTTTTCTCTCACCCATGAGAGGACGAACCTTGCCGGTATTTCTGAACGCATTCCCACTGATAGTTCCCGAGCTAGAGCTCGAAGCTTGCCAGATCCCCTACGACAAAGGGGTTCTGGACGAACTTCGCGCGAAGCACGGATCGACTCATGCGTTTCGCAGACAAGGCAATAGCATCCTAATTTTCTCGGGAAATGGCACGTTCCCCGTGCTTGGAACGCCGCAGGCGATCGCGCTCAAAGACAATTTCGGCATCTTCTGCTCGCTGGTCAAGGACGGGCTGACGCGGCACTTTGTGGGGCTGGGTCGCAATCCCTCCGGCTTCAACCCTATCGAGTTGGTGAGCGCCCGGCCTGAAGACAATCTTCTCGTTCCCATACTTGGCGATGCTTACCCCTTCAAGGTCTGCGCCAAATACTCCATCGACACGCGCACCATTCTAGGCAAACCGTGCCTTGTCATTGATTGCACAACGCGCAGGGTGGTCAAAGAGAATGGCCTGTTCTTCCTGAACGACGGGTTCGAACTCACGGGCCGTTACGTGGTCACGCAGCAGGCGGACGGATGCAGAAGACTCCTGGGATCGGTGAATGGCCGCAAAGGCGAAACGCTCTCCATCACGCGGCCAGACGGCCAGGTGGTTCAGGCCGAGGCGAAAGACGTTTATTTGGAGGCCAGCCGTGAGAACTTCGATGCCTACATTCTGCACACGCACGGCGCGGAAAAGGATTCCATTGTCGAGGATATCCGGCAATCCGTCTCTATCTTCAATGGCGGCGAGAAAAAGAAAGCGCGCATCGACACCCTCAAGAAGTACATCCAGTCGAAGAGCATCACGTTGATCGACGGCACGCGCATCGAAATCAAGGATTCGCCCGATATCCAGAAGGATTGCGGGCAGATACCAAAGCCGGTGTTTGTCTTCAACGACAACGGCGAAGCGGATTGGGCCGAGAGGGGTCTGACACAGTACGGCCCTTATACAAAGCGCACGTTTGACCGAAACGATCCGTCGATCTGCGTCATCTGCGCCCAGCATGACAAGGGCCGCGTCGAACAGTTCGTCCGCAAGCTCCTCAAAGGCATTACGAATAGCCGGTACTTCAGCAACGGGCTTGAAGGCAAGTTCACGCTTGGCACCAGCCGCGTTGAAGTCTTCGCGACCGCCACCGACAGCGTGGAGGCATACAAGAATGCCATTGAGGCCGCGATCCGGAAGAAGGCAGATGACAGCGGGCGATGGGACTTGGCCCTCGTGCAGGTCCGACAGTCTTTCAAGAAGCTCAGGGTCACGGAGAATCCGTACTATTTGGGCAAGAGCCTCTTCTTCCTGCATCAAGTTCCGGTGCAGGATTTCACCATCGAGCTTCTGGCGCAGTCCGATTACTCACTCGGCTACTCGCTCAACAACATGGCGCTTGCCTGCTACGCCAAGATGGGCGGCGTTCCGTGGCTGCTCAAGTCCTCGCCGACGCTTTCCCATGAACTCGTAATCGGGATCGGTAGCGCCAATATCGGGCAGGAGCGCGGCGCGAACGATCAGCGGATTATGGGCATCACCACCGTCTTCTCCGGGGACGGTAGCTATATCGTCTCGAACACATCGAAGGCCGTCGTGCCGGAGGCGTACTGCGAGGCTTTGACTTCCGTTCTTGCTGAAACCATCGAGAAGATTCAGAAGCGCATGAACTGGCAGAAAGGCGACACGATCCGCCTGATCTTTCATGCGCAGGTCAAGAAGTTCAACAAGGAAGAGATCGAAGCTGTCCGCGCCGTGATCGACAAGTACCGAGAATATCAGATCGAATACGCCTTCCTGAAAATCTCGGAAGATCACGGGCTGCATATGTTCGACTCCGCGACAGCGGGCGTGCAGAAGGGAAAACTGGCGCCGCAGCGAGGGAAGACCTTCAAGCTCTCCAAGCATGAAATGCTGATCTATCTGATCGGGCAGCGCGAGCTACGCCAGGACACGGACGGGCATCCGCGCGGCGTGATCCTCGATGTTCACAAGGACTCAACCTTCAAGGACATCAAGTATCTGAGCGCGCAGCTCTACAGTTTCGCCTCGCACTCCTGGCGTAGCTACTTCCCCAATCCCATGCCGGTGACGATCAGCTATTCCGACTTGATCGCCCGGAATCTCGGATGGCTGAACCAGCTTCCGCGCTGGAACGACTCGGTGATGATCGGGAAGATCGGGCAATCCCAATGGTTCCTGTAGAGAAGGACAATGCATACGCGCTGCGCGAATATCTGCACCGCAAGGTGATCGAGAGCGCGCACGCCGATCCATTCAAATCCTCCTTCCTGCATTTCCTGGGATTGTCGAAGGATGGCCTTCCGTCCTTCGACTTCGCGGCGCTCTCCTTGTATCAGCGGTGCGCGATTGCGGGTCTCGGTGTTTTGGACGAAACAGTTTCAAGCCAGGATGTCTCGCGCTTGCTCGGGCAGGCTGCCAAGATCGACTCCACGCCGCGCCCGTGGGTCTCCGACATGTTCGGCGTCATGGCCGTGAAGTGGCTAGTTGCGCAGATGAACGAAGCGCGGATCGCCCGCGAGTTCGAGAATTGGAGTTCAGAGTTCTTGGCGCAGCAGATTAGCGGCGACCATCTCAATCTCTTTGAGAAAGATATCGCGGCGTATGTCCTCAGCGGCGACTCCGCCGTCTATGCGAGCGCGTGCGTACCGCTTTTCCTTCACTACAGGAGGCTACGGCGGATCGAGGATCACCAAAGCCGCATGTCCCTGATCGGACGCTTCATGGTTGAGTTCCGGGCGCAGGCGCAAGGGGACGCATCGACAGCGCTCTTAAGCCTGATGGTTCACGTCTTCGATCAGGTCAATCAGGACTTGGCTATCGTGCCGCCGAAGGGCTGGAGCCTCGACGACCTTCTGGGATTTCTGGAGCATATCCCTGTCGGCCTCAAGCGGTGGACATGGGAAGATTCGGGCCGCACACGAGGCGCAGAACCCGCGAAGTGGCCCGTGGAAAACGAATACCACGTCCAGAACCTTCTCTATGTCCTGCTCGGGCCGATCTTCAACGACATCGCGGACGAAGTGAACCTCCAGCCTGTCGGGCAGAAGAATCCGCGCATTGATCTTTACCTGCCGTCGCTGCACACGGTCATCGAGGTCAAATACCGGAAGGACGTAAAGAAGTCCTTCCCGACGCTCATTGGGGAGATCGCCGAGGACGCCTCCCTCTATCGCGCCGACGCGAAATACAAGGATGCGCGGATTGTCAGTTTCCTGTGGGATTGCACGCGGGCAACGGAGGAACACACGAAGTTCAAGGAAGGTGTTTTGAAGATAGAGGGGATAAATGGCTGTGTCGTGGTTAGCGCTCCCTCAACGATGAACCAGGGAGAGAACACATGATGGGCCATACAGAAACATGACTGTTTGTTAGCTTGGGAAAGCTTAAACAATGCGTACATTCTCAGAGCCTGTCGTCGAACACGCCGCTCTCGCGTGGCTGGAAGCGTGCGGCTGCGCAATCGGACATGGTTCCGCGAGCTCCAGTGGCCGTGAGTCGAATTGGCATTCAGCCGCCGCCCATACTCGTATTCAGCCGACTGCCGCCTCTCGGCGCAGGGCGACGCGCAGCCCGGCACGCCTCCTTGTGTTACTCATGGCATTGAGTAAAAATACTCAGTGTCATGAGCACTTCACGTTCGCCCTACCGCCGTCCGCAGGCGGCCGAACTGGCCCGCCGGCTCGCCGAAGCGCGGCGCTTCATTCAGGTGGTGGCCGGGCCGCGGCAGGTGGGCAAGTCCACGCTGGTGCAACAGGTCGCCGAAGACCTCGCCGCCGCTGTGCGCTACGCCAGCGCGGACGAGCCGACGCTGCGCGGGACGGAGTGGATCGCGCAGCAGTGGGAGGCGGCGCGCCTGGCCGCGGGTCAAGCCGGCAAGGCGGGTGCAGTGCTCGTGCTCGACGAGATCCAGAAGATCCCCGGCTGGTCTGAGACGGTCAAGCGCCAGTGGGACGAGGACACGCGCCGGCGCGTGCTGCTCAAGGTGGTGCTGCTGGGATCGGCGCCGCTGCTGATCGCGCGCGGTATGAGCGAGAGCCTGGCGGGCCGCTTCGAGCTGCTGCACCTGCCGCACTGGTCGTTTGCCGAGATGCGCGCGGCGTTCGGCTTCGGGCTGGAGGAATTCCTGTACTTCGGCGGCTATCCGGGTGCAGCACCCTCGATCGGCGAGCCTGTACGCTGGCGCCGCTACATCGCCGACAGCCTGATCGAAACCTCGGTCTCGCGCGACGTGCTGCTGCTTGCGCGCGTGGACAAGCCGGCGCTGCTGCGGCGGCTGTTCGATCTCGCCTGCCGCTACTCGGGGCAGATCCTGTCGTACACGAAGATGCTGGGGCAGCTCCAGGATGCCGGCAACACGACCACGCTCGCGCACTATCTCGACCTGCTCGCGGGCGCGGGACTGGTCGTCGGCCTGCAGAAGGTCGCGGGTGACGTTGCCCGCAGCCGCGGGTCGAGCCCCAAGCTGCAGGTGCTGAACACGGCCCTCCTGAGCGCGACGAGCGGCCTCTCTTTCGATGAGGCGCGAGGCGATCGGGAGTTCTGGGGGCGGCTCGTCGAGTCGGCCGTCGGCGCGCATCTGGCCAACGCCGCCGCGGCCGGCGATTGCGCGCTCTACTACTGGCGCGAGCGCAACCGCGAAGTGGACTTCGTCGTGAAGACGGGACGCCGGCTTGTCGCCATCGAAGTCAAGAGCGGCCGCGTGCGGGAAATGCCGGCGGGCATGGCCGCCTTCGCCGAAGCGTTCAGGCCGAAGCGCACGCTGCTGGTCGGCGGCGACGGCATCGCGCTCGATGAGTTCCTCGCGCAGCCGGTCGCGCACTGGGTCGAGGGATGAGCGCCTTTGCCGAATCCACCGTCGAAGAAGCCGCACTTGTCTTGCAGGGAACAAGTGTCCCGCGGGCCGCGTATGGCACCGAACCCGACGGCGCATCGCACCGGCGTGCGCATGGCGCAGTAGTTGCAAAATTTTCACATACTGCGGCCAACGGTTACCGCGCTTCGAGAAAAACGCTGCCGAGCTGGAAGCGGCGCTGGCGCTGGTGCGCAAATCTGAGGCAAACTCGGCTGACGGCCAGCCGCTCGAGGCGATTTGGGGAGTAAATGGATGAGCGAGACACCTACGCCACCGCGTATCGAGAGCTTGCGTGTGAGAAATTTCCGCGCACTACAAGATGTTCGCTTGGAGCGCCTCACGCCGCTGACGGTGTTGTTGGGGCCCAATGGCAGCGGCAAATCTACGGTATTCGATGTCTTTGCGTTTTTGGCTGAGTGCTTCAGCGATGGCTTGCGCAAAGCATGGGATCGGCGTGGGCGATTTCGCGAGCTGCGCAGCCGTGATCGGGATGGCCCCATCGTGATTGAACTGCAATACCGCGAGCGCCCCGGCACGCCGCTCATCACATACCACCTGGAAATCCAGGAGCAGGCCAGAGGGCCTGTGGTTTCGCGCGAATTTTTGCGTTGGAAGCGCGGGCATCCGGCAGCACCTTTTCATTTCCTCGACTACCGCTACGGCGAGGGTGAGGTCATCACCGGCGAGATGCCTGAGGCCAGTGACAAGCGCGTCGACAAGCGCCTCTCCGGCCCGGACGTGTTGGCCGTGAACACCTTGGGCACCTTGGCTGAAAACCCGCGCGTGATTGCGCTGCGTAACTTCATCACCGGCTGGCACCTGTCGTATCTCTCGGCAGACGCCGCGCGCGGCAATCCGGAGGCTGGAGCCGAGGAGCGCCTTTCACCGACGGGCGATAACCTGCCCAACGTGATTCAGTATCTGCGCGAGCAGCACCCTGAGCGCCTGGAACAGATCTTCGAGACGCTGCGGCGGCGCATCCCCCGAATCGAAAAAGTCGAAGCCCAGGTTTTGGAAGACAGCCGCTTGCTGCTTTTGGTCAAGGATGCACCGTTTTCCAAGCCGGTGCTGTCCCGTTTTGCCTCCGACGGCACGCTGAAGCTGCTGGCCTATCTGACCGTTCTCTACGACCCCGACCCGCCTCGACTCGTGGGCATCGAGGAGCCGGAAAACTACCTCCATCCGCGCCTGCTGCCGGAGCTGGCCGAGGAGTGCCAGCAGGCGGCGGATCGCACGCAACTGATCGTCACCACCCATTCGCCCTTCTTCATCAACCCCCTGCGACCGGAAGAGGTGCGAGTGCTGTACCGCGCCGCCGATGGATATACCCGTGTGCGCCGGGTGGCCGACATGCCGGGGATACAGCACTTCATCCGGCAGGGAGCGACGCTTGGGGAGCTTTGGATGGAAGGGCATTTCGACGCCGGTGATCCGCTTGCAATGGGGGATGAGGCGTGACGCAGATCGAGTTTCTGGTCGAAGAGCCTTCGGCAGAAGAAGCGCTTCGGCATGTGCTGCCGAAGCTGTTGCGTGGCCGTGCGCGATGGAAGCTGATCAATCTGGGGAGCAAACACAAGCTGCTCAAGGCACTGCCGGGCCGACTTGCAGCATACCGTGATCGCATCGACCGGGGCGAGCCGTTGCGCGTGGTCGTACTGGTAGACCAGGACAGCGACGATTGCGCGTCGCTCAAGCGCCAGCTCGAAGACATGGCGAGGACGGCGGGACTCGCAACCAAGACCCACCCCGACGCCCAAAAACACTTCCACGTCGTCAACCGCATCGCAGTCGAGGAGTTGGAATCTTGGTTTATCGGTGACGCTGCGGCTCTACGTCAGGCGTTTAGCAGCCTGCCTACGGTCGATGTCGGCAAAGGCATTTTCCGCAATCCCGACAATGGCGGCTCCTGGGAAGCATTGCACCGCTTCCTCAAAAAGCACGGCATTTACAAGAGCAGTTATCCAAAAATCGACGCTGCGCGGCGCATCGCTCCCAAACTCGATCTGCAAGCCAACCGCTCGCGTAGCTTTCAGGTCTTCGTTCAAGGTGTGGAGGCATTGTTGACATGACCTGCTGCTTTGATGAACGCGCGTTGGTTCTCCTCTTTGCCGCCGCTGCGGAACGAGAAGAACCGTAATGGCGTTTCTGTCGGAGGCCGCCGTGGAGCAAGCACTGCTGGAACAGCTTGCCGCGCTGGGCTACCAGATCGAACGAGAGGAGGACATCGGCCCCGATGGGCACCGCCCGGAGCGCGAGAGTCACGATGAGGTCGTGCTCAAAAAACGGTTCGAGGACGCCGTCGCGCGCCTGAACCCCGGCCTTCCGTTGGAGGCACGTCAAGATGCAATTCGGAAGTTGACGCAGTCCGAACTGCCGTCATTGCTCGAAGAAAACCGCCGCCTCCACAAGCTGATGACCGAAGGCGTGGATGTTGAGTACTATGCCGACGATGGCACCTTGACGGCGGGCAAGGTCGCGCTCATCGACTTCGAACACCCGGAGCAGAACGATTGGTTGGCGGTGAGCCAGTTCGTCGTGATCAACGGCCAGAATAACCGGCGCCCCGATGTGGTGGTGTTCGTGAACGGCTTGCCGCTGGGCGTGATCGAGCTGAAAGCGCCGGGGAGTGCGGGAGCGCATCTCGTGGCCGCATTCAACCAGTTGCAGACCTACAAGAAGCAGATTCCAGCGCTGTTCCACACCAACGCGCTGCTGGTCACCTCGGATGGCATTGCCGCCCGGGTGGGTTCGCTCTCGGCAGACCTCGAGCGCTTCATGCCATGGCGCACCACCGACGGCGAGGACATTGCCCCGAAAGGTGCGCCGGAACTTTCGACACTGATTGAAGGCGTATTCGAGCATCGCCGCCTACTCGATCTGCTGCGCGATTTCACGGTGTTCGGCGACACGGGCTCTGGTCTCATCAAGATCATCGCGGGCTACCACCAATTTCACGCGGTGCGGCACGCAGTGGCATCCACGATTCGCGCTTCTAGCCCTGTGCAAGGTGTGGCCGAAAACCCAACCGACTACGGTTTGCCGAGTGTGAAGACGCAAAGCCAGGGTGACAAGCGCGCGGGCGTCATCTGGCACACCCAAGGCTCCGGCAAAAGCCTGCTGATGGCGTTCTACGCAGGTCTTCTGGTCAAACACCCGGCCATGGCCAACCCGACGCTGGTGGTGCTGACCGACCGCAACGACCTCGACGATCAGCTCTTCTCGACCTTCACGATGTGTCGCGACCTGATCCGGCAGACGCCGGTGCAGGCCGAGAGCCGCGACGATCTGCAAAAGGTCTTGAGCCGGGCATCGGGCGGCGTGATTTTCACGACCTTGCAGAAATTCGGCGAGATCGCGGAGCCGCTCACCACGCGCCGCAATGTGGTGGTTATCGCGGATGAGGCACACCGCAGTCAGTACGGCTTCAAGGCCAAGGTGGACGTGAAAACCGGCGAAATCTCCTACGGCTTCGCCAAGTACATGCGTGATGCGTTGCCGAACGCATCCTTCATCGGCTTTACCGGCACGCCCATTGAGGCGGACGATGTGAACACACCGGCGGTGTTCGGCAACTACATCGATGTCTACGACATCAGCCGGGCTGTCGAGGATGGCGCGACCGTGCCGATCTACTACGAGTCGCGGCTGGCGCGCATCGAACTCGACGAGGAGGCGAAGCCGAAGATCGACGCCGAGGTCGAGGAGATTCTAGAGGACGAGGAGGAGCCCTCGCGCGAGCGTGCCAAGCAGAAGTGGGCCACGGTAGAGGCACTGGTCGGTAGCAACAAGCGTCTGGCGCAGGTGGCAGCCGACATCGTGCAGCACTTCGAGGCCCGTTTGGCAGCACTGGATGGCAAGGCGATGATCGTCTGCATGAGCCGCCGCATCTGCGTGAAGCTCTACGATGAGATCGTCAAGCTACGCCCAGAGTGGCACAGCGACGATGACAACGCGGGTGCGGTCAAGATCGTGATGACGGGCGCGGTAAGCGACCCGCAGGAATGGCAGCAGCACATCGGCAACAAGGCCCGGCGTGATCTGCTGGCCAAGCGTGCCCGCGATCCCAAAGACCCGCTCAAGCTGGTGATCGTGCGGGATATGTGGCTGACCGGCTTTGACGCGCCGTGTATGCACACCATGTACGTGGACAAGCCAATGCGCGGACACGGGCTGATGCAGGCCATTGCACGCGTGAACCGTGTGTTCCGTGATAAGCCTGCGGGGCTAATCGTGGACTACATCGGCATTGCGCAAAACCTGAAATCGGCGCTGCAGCAGTACTCCAAAAACGACCAAGAAAACACTGGCGTTGACGAAACGCAGGCCATCGCGGTCATGATGGAGAAATACGAAGTCGTACGGGACATGTACCACGGCTTTGACTACGCATCGGCAATGAGCGGCACGCCGCAACAGCGCCTAGCGATGATGGCGGGGGCCATCGAATGGATTCTCGACCTGCAACAGAAGCTGGCAGCGGAAGAGAAAACCCAGGACGGCAAGAAGAGCGCTCACCGCCGGTACCAGGACGCCGTGCTGGCCTTGTCCAAGGCGTTCGCCCTGGCGTCCGCCTCCGACGAGGCCCGCGAAATCCGGGAAGAAGTCGGTTTTTTTCAGGCGATCCGCGCCGCGCTGGTCAAGAGCGCTACGGCTTCTGGCGTAACCCAGCAAGAACGCGAGTTGGCTATTCAGCAAATCGTCAGCCGCGCGGTGGTCTCGACCGAGATCGTGGACATTCTGGCTGCAGCGGGCATCAAGAGCCCGGACATCTCCATCCTATCCGATGAGTTTCTGGCTGAACTCCAGCACATCGAGAAGAAGAACCTAGCGCTGGAAGCTTTGCGCAAGCTGATCAACGACGGCATTCGCTCGCGCAGCAAGGCCAACGTGGTGCAGACCAAGGCCTTCTCGGAGCGATTGGAGGACGCAGTAGCGCGCTACCACGCCAACGCGATCACTACCGCCGAGGTGCTGCAGGAGCTGATCGAGCTGGCCAAGGATATCCGTGCAGCGTGCCAGCGTGGCGAAGAATCCGGGCTGTCAGACGAAGAGATCGCCTTCTACGACGCCTTGGCCGAGAACGAAAGCGCGGTGCAGGTGATGGGTGACGACAAGCTCCGTGTGATTGCCCACGAACTGCTGATAGGCCTGCGCGAGAACGTGTCGGTTGACTGGGCACACCGTGACTCGGCTCGCGCCAGGATGCGCGTGCTGGTCAAGCGCATCCTGCGGAAGTACGGCTATCCGCCTGATCTTCAGGACACTGCCGTACAAACCGTGTTGCAGCAAGCCGAGGCGTTGTCGTCTGGGTGGTCGGTGTCGCGTGGAGGGTCGCTCTGACATGGCTAATCGGGAAGTAGATCTGTTCGTTAAGGATTTTTTAAAGGAAATCCGTGAAGCCCTTAAATACCGATGACCTAATTACCTGGGAGGAATCCGAAAAATGGAAATTTGACGCATTGGATATGCTTTATGGGATAGTCTAGGTGTAGTGGACGCCGTTGTTTTAGAAATACATGCCTCTGAACTATTTTCAGCAGAAGCTCCTTGTATGCGAATAGAGTTGGAGGGTTGAAGATGAAGGCGGAAGCGGTGAATCTGGTGCAGTGGCGGGAGCGCTTTGGTACAGAGGCGGCCTGCATGGAAGCGCTGAAGCCGCAGCGCTGGCTAAACTGCTTCCGGTGCCCGATATGTGGGCATGACCACTTGAGGAGGGCGGTGCAACGTTGCTAGAATCGGAAAATCTCCGTGCCCAGTACACCTTTTAGTGCGTACCACGCTCGAAGGGCCTTGCGCAACGCGGAAACAAAACAGTTATTTCAACATAATCCGTGTCTGTTGTTGAAAAAATCTTATAAGGTATCCATAATCAATATGTTGCATGGATATTCCAAGGTTGATATCTATACGTATGTGCGCAACCGTTCTGACATGTACCTTTGATCTTTGCTCACCCTAGTCTCTTGTAGACTTGTTTTTGTTGAAAGTTGGAGTATTGTGGGAAAGCTCGCTGGAATCTCAGGGTTTACTGGCGGGCCTTTTTTGCTTGTAAGTTGATGAGAGTTGGGGCGAGCCTCTGCACAAAGGGGCATGTGGTAGGGGTGGGAGTTCCGTACAGTGCTCGGTTTGTCGTGTAATCCAGTGGTGCCCGAGGCGGCAGACGCCGCTTTTCCCTTGGTCGAATCCTTGTGTCTGCTTGGCGAGCGCATCGTTCCTGGAGCGCTGGCGACGGTGATGCTTCTGGGATTGGAAGGGGAACTTCGATTGTACGCGGGACCCAGTCTCCCCGAAGGACTGCGGGAGCGCTTCGACGGCTTGCGCGTGATCGAAGGCAACGGCTCCTGTGTCAGCGCCGTTCTGAGCGGTGAGAAAGTTTTGGTGCACAACGCAACCGAGGACGAGCGTTGGCTGCGGCTACGCGAACTTGCCCATTCGTTACAGATCCGCGCCTGCTGGTCGGCACCGATTCGGGATCCTCTTGGCCAGGCAGTTGGCAGCTTTGCACTCACCAGTTTTCGGGTGGGTACGCCGACACCAGAGCAGGAGAGATTGCTGGAGGGAATTGCTGCAGTAGTCGCGCAAATCCTCTTCCAGACCCCAGTAGACGGACGTGATCGTAGCTTTGCCGCGGCATTGCGTTCGATCAGTGAGGGCGTATTGCTGACGGATGCAGAGCAAAACATTCTGTATTTCAACAACGCATTTGCGCAGATGACGGGCTACGGTCTGGCCGAATTGATCGGCAAGAATTGCCGCATATTACAGGGGCCCAAGACCTCAGCCGAAACCATTGCGCGTATACGCCAGCACCTGGATGCAGGGCAGTCTTACAGCGGAGAAATTCTCAATTATCGCAAAGATGGCAGTTCCTTCTGGAACCAACTGTCGATCAATCCAATACGCGACCATCAGGGGCAGGTGGTTCAGTTTGTGAGTGTGCAGCGGGATGTCAGCGTGGAGCGCCAGCAGCGCGAGGCGCTGCGCCTTTCCGCGCAAGTATTCGAGGCCCAGGAAGGCATCATGATCACTGATGCGCAACAGCGCATCGTGCGCGTGAACCAGGCATTTACGCGGCTGACCGGTTATGCCGAAAGCGATGTTTTGGGACTGACGCCGCAGATTCTGCACTCCGGGTTGCAGAACGGCAATTTCTATGAGCTGATGTGGGAAAAGCTGCAGCGGGATGGCGAGTGGCGAGGAGAAATCTGGAATCGTCGCAAAAATGGTGAATTGCTCCCCGAATTTCTCCAGATTCGAGCGGTACGTGACAATGCGGGAGAAGTAACCAACTATATTGGCTATTTCCATGATCTTACCCACCAGAAAGCACGTGAGGCGGAGCTGGAGAAAATGGCGCTGCACGATCCGTTGACCGGCCTGATGAACCGACGTGGGCTGGAAGAGGAATTACCCCGAGCGCGCGCCCGGGCAGATCGCAGTGAACGCCTCTTGGCCTTGGTCGTGCTCGATCTGGACGACTTCAAGGAAGTCAACGATCGCATCGGACACGACCTGGGTGACGCCATGTTGCAGCGGCTCGCGCAGCGTTTGCAGGATTCGTTGCGGCACTCGGATTGCGTTGTCCGAATCGGTGGTGACGAGTTTATCCTGCTGCTCGAAGGGTTGCGCGATATTGACCAGCTCGAGAGTGTGTTGCGCAAGGTCAATCTTGCGGTGGAAAAACCATTGGTTCTGGAATCAGGTGAGCAGATTCATCTTCAGGTGAGCATGGGAGTGAGTATTTACCCACTCTCTGCCAACAGTAACCTCGAGCTGCTGCTGCGAGAAGCCGACCAGGCGATGTTCGAATCCAAACGGAACAAGGGAATTCGGAATGCACCGTGGGCATTCTGGAGCGCGGACGAAAGCGTCCAGAGCTTGTATCCGCTGCGGATGCTCTTTCGTGCCGGCGGGCTGCGAAGCTGGTACCAGCCGATTTGGGATCAACGACGTAAACAGATCGTTGGCTTGGAGGCACTGGCGCGCTTGGTGGACGAGGACGGCAAGGTCTGGGGGCCGGGTGACTTCCTGGGTCAGCTTACCGAAAGAGATGTCTTTTGTTTGACAGAGCAGATGCTGCGACAGGCGATCGTCGATTTGCAGGCCCTCGAGCGAGAGGGACGGGTATACTGGGTATCGGTCAACATCGATCCGCGGGTACTGGGTACTGCCTGCATGGGGGCGATAAAAAAGATTGTCGATGATTTCCGCGTCGATCCCGCGCGAATCACTTTGGAGATTTTGGAAAGTCACGACTTCATCGACCGCCAGATAGCGATGGATCACCTCCTCGATTTGAAGGTGATGGGTTTTCGCCTGGCGCTGGATGATATTGGCAGTGGATATTCTTCCCTCTTGCGTCTGAAAGAGTTGCCGGTCGATAAGGCAAAGCTGGATCAGGGCTTTGTGCGTTGTCTGGAGGATCGCCCCCAGGATCTGCGTTTTGTGCAGTCGGTCTGTAACCGGTCTCCCCGCGGCGTTCTTTATGCGGGCTTGCGGACGTGATACAGCGGAGAACGCAGGGGGTTGGCGGCGAAGTGCTCTTTCCAGAGTCTTGGGGTGAGCTGCGCCACGTCCTTGGCGGGGTGGGTGGCCACCCGTTGCAGGACATCGACGAGGTAGTCGTACGGGTCCACCCCCTGAAGCCGGCAGGTACTGAGCAGGCTCTGGATGATCCCGAGATACTCGGCGCCCAACTCGGTCCAGCAAAAGAGCCAGTTCTTCCGGCCCAGGGGAATCGGTCGGATCTGTCGTTCGATGTGGTTGCTGTCTATGGGTACGTCGGGATCTTCCAGAAAGACTTGGAGCGGACCTTTGCGGCTATGGACATAGGCCAAGGCCTTGGTGAAGAGGTTGCTCGGTAGCAGGGCGATGTCCTGGAGCTGTTGCTCTACCCAGTGGAAGAAGGCTGTCACCAGCGGCAGGGTATGTCGTCTGCGGTATTCCCGCTTGGCCTGCCCGGTGAGTTGTTTCTCCTGGATTTCTTCCTCGATGCGATAGAACTCCCGGATCTGCCGGAGGGCTTCGGCCACCCGCTCGGGCTCATGGGCCTCGGCCTTGACGAATTCTCTGCGGCTATGCGCCCAGCACTGGGCATGGACTAGCCCTTCGTTCTCTTTCTGGAACCGGGCATAGGCGGCATAGCCATCGCTCAGGAGTACGGTGCCCGGCGGCAGCTTGCCGAGTAGCTCTTCGATGTGGACCGTGCCCCGGGTGGCGGCATAGGGAAAGCAGATCTCCTGGGCATCGCCAAAGACGGGCCAGAAATACCCTCGGTGCATCTTGCCCTTCCCTGACAATCCGGCCTTGATGGGGGTTTCATCCATGGTCAGCACCCGCGATTGGCGAATGCTCTCGAACTGCGCCGCATAAATCGGTGCAAGCAGGAAGATGGAGCGTTGCACCAAGTCCGTGAGCCAGGAGCGGCTCACCCGCAGCCCCTGCTGGGTCATGCGCTGATGTTGCCGATACAAGGGCAGATGGTAGAGGAATTTGTCGATCAGGATTCCCGCCAGGAGACTGACGTCAGCCCGACCACCCTCCAAGACCGCGGCAGGCGCCGGGGCCTGGGTGATCTTTCCGGAGTCGCGCAGTTTCACTACGGGCCGCTCGTATTTGAGAACTACATAGCTGGCGGGCTCTTGGGCCAAGCGATAGCTGATCTTGGTGTCGATGATCTCATAGGCCGAAGGGTCCAGCCCCTGGGTCTCGGGAGCCGGCAGCACGATGGTTTCGACCGGCAGGCGCGATTCGTCGAAGAAGGGCAGGCTCTCTGCCTTCTCCTCGGGGCGCTTGGCCACCGTGCGGGTATGGGCAGCGACGGTACGGGTAGGAACCGGCTGTTTTTCCTGCGCCTCGAAGATCTCGCCGAGACTGAGCTGCTCTATGGGAGGAGGCGGAAGACGGCGCTCGCTCTTGGGTCCGAAGAGCTGGCGGCGAAACCAATCCAGCTGGGCTTGAAGACCTTGGATCTGTGCCTGAAATTCTTCCCGCAGGGACTGGTTGAGGAGCACCTGCAATTGCCAAGCGGCGAGGGCTTCGGGGTAGTTGCGTGGGAGCGAGGAAGTCTCTGTTTCCATTGCAGAATCATAGCGCTAACTCCCAGTTTCCGCCAGTTTTTCGGGGACTTGGCGCTGATAGCGACGGCGTGTTTTGGCCACTTCGAGGCCCTCGAGCAGGAGTTTCAAACCGGTCCAATCCAACTCCCCCGCTGGAGGTCGCTGCCAGCTCCAGAATTGGCCGCGCTCCAGGCGCTTGGCCCAGAGGCAATACCCTGTGCGATCCCAGTAGATCACCTTCATCTGCGTGGCGCGGCGGTTCACGAAGACGAAACAGTGCCCAGACAAGGGATCCTGCCCCAGGAACTGCCGCACCAAAGCCGACAGCCCGTCAAAAGACTTGCGCATGTCTACCGGTACCCGGCAGACGAAGACCCGGATGCGCCCCTCGGGAAAAAACATCTCAGCCGCGGCGAATGGTAAGGGTGCAGCCGGCGCCCAAGTCCAGACGAATCTCCAAGGAAGAAATCCCTGTCTCCCGCTCGCTTGGCAATCCCAGCTTCAGGAACTCGGGCAAGGGGGCAACGCTGGAAGATGCCGCCGTCTTTTGGCTGGCCCCACCCCGCAGCCGCTGCCGCCAGTAGTAAAATTGCGAAAGAACCAGACCCTGCCCTTGGCAAAACTGCGGCGTTGACAGCCCGCTGGTCTCTTGTGCCGTCACCATCTCCTGCCAATACCGCGTCTTTTCTTCCGAGCTGCGCATGATCTTACTTCTCCAAGCGTCCCAAGGAGCCATCATGCTGGCAACACAATACCCTCAACGAAAGAACGCCGCGGAGCGATCGCTTACGTCGGTCTTGGGCTTGACCAAGGGTTTGCACATCGATCTCGTGGCCGAAGGGGTGGAAAGTGATGCGATTCGCGATGCCTTGATGGAGATGGGGGTACGGTATTTTCAGGGGTATGCCATCGCTCGTCCGATGCCGATGCCTATATTGCAGGAGTTTCTGGATCGAAGCCTGCAGGATAGGGGCAGTATTCCAGCAAGTTTTCTGGGGCTATACGCTCAGCACATCTCTCATTTCGATATTCTCGAAAAGACGCTGGGGCTGCATCCCGAAATCGTTGATTTCCAGGCAATGGCGAACGCGCACGCCTGTCCCGAGGAGCGTCGACTGGAACAGTTGGGGCTTGCTCCGGATGCCACGTTGATGACTTTGCACCAAGAGTATCATGCCTTGATTGGCTGTTTGCGGACAGAAAATGGAAGAGTGCGAGATGCCGACTGGGCGGCCGTGGAGGACTGCCATCGGCGTTTCTCTACGGCCCTGCTCGACGCTGTCTGCTTGCATGCACAACCGGCCTGACCGGCCCGGTGTGTCTAGTGTCCAAAGGCCGATTGTACCGCGTCGGCCAGGGAGCGGGCGGAATGCAGGCGAATGGCGCTGGAGGGTATCTTGCCTTGGGGCAGGACGGCGTGCTCGAATCCGAGTTTCTCGCTCTCGCGCAGGCGGCTCTCGGCGTGGGCCACGGGACGCAACTCCCCCGCCAGACCCAATTCGCCAAAGGCCACCAAGCCTTCTTCTACCGGTTCGTTGCGAAAGGCGCTGAGTACCGCTAGAGCGACGGCCAGATCGGCGGCCGGTTCCAGTACGCGCACTCCACCGGCAATGTTGACGAAGACATCCTGGTCAAACAAGAAACTTCCACCATGGCGATGCAGGATGGCGAGCAGTAGGGACAATCGATTGGGATCGAGCCCCAGCGCGACCCGGCGCGGATTGGCCAGGGGGCTGGGAGTGACCAGCGCCTGTACCTCCACCAGCAGGCTGCGGCTGCCTTCCTGAGTGGGGAGCACGATGCTGCCGGGAACCGGCCTTTGGTGTTGACTCAGAAAAAGACGAGAGGGATTGCTGATTTCCTCCAGGCCCTTTTCCTGCATTTCGAAGACGCCGAGTTCATTGGCGGCGCCGAAGCGATTCTTGATGGCCCGCACGATACGATAGGGGCTACCGGCTTCCCCTTCAAAATACAGTACCGTATCGACCATGTGTTCCAGTACCCGAGGGCCGGCAATCGCCCCCTCCTTGGTCACGTGTCCCACCATCCACAGGCTGATATCCTGGGTTTTCGCGAGACGTACCAGGCGCGCCGCGCATTCTCGTACCTGGGCGACGGAGCCCGGCGCCGACTGGAGATTTTCGCTGAACAGGGTCTGGATGGAGTCGATCAACAATACCCGTGGTCTTTGCTGGGCAGTCTGTGCCTCGATGCTTTCCAGATGATTTTCGGCTAGGACCTCGATGGCGAGATCGCCGATTCCCAGTCGCTGGGCACGCAGGGCAAGCTGCGCGGCCGATTCTTCGCCGGTCACGTATAACACCGAGTCGTTTTGCGCCATGCCGGCGGCGCCCTGCAACAATAAGGTCGATTTGCCGATGCCGGGTTCTCCCCCCAAGAGGATCGCTGCCCCGGGCACGATACCGCCGCCCAGGACGCGATCGAGCTCCTGCAGGCCGGTACTTTGTCGGCGGATGGTGGTAATGGGCACGGCAGCCAGGCGTTGCGGCGGGCTGGCCACGGCGTAGGCACTGCTGCCGCGGCTACCTTTGGATGCCGGCGCTGCCCGCTCTTCCACCAGGCTGTTCCAGGCGCCACATTCCCCACAGCGTCCCATCCATTTCGGGCTGCTGGCGCCGCAGGTCTGGCAGACGTAGAGACTGCGCTCTCGACTCACGGCACGCGCAGCCTGGGTACCCGCTGGGCGATGCGGGTTCCGATTTCATAAGGGATGGTGCCAAGGCGTTCGGCGCAGTCTTCCAGAGGGAGTTCTGGCCCGCCAAGGATTTGCACTGGATCGCCGATATCGGCAGTGATTCCATCCAGCGCGACAAAGGCGAGATCCATGCTGATCCGGCCGAGCAAATGACTCCACTGCCCGTTCACCAGAATGGGGGCCTCTTGCAGTCCCAGGCGGCGGTCCAATCCATCGCCGTAGCCGCAGGCAATCACTCCCACGCGGCAGTCCCGCGGGCTTTGCCAGCTCGGGCCATAGCCCAGCCAGTCCCCGGCGCGCAACTGGCGAACGGCGATGATCTCGCTCTGCCAACGTAAGACGGGCTGCAGATCCAGGTCGGCGGCGCTACGTCCGTGGATGGGTGCCAAGCCATAGAGCAGCAAGCCCGGCCGAATCCAGGGAGTGATCGCCGCCGGCATGGCGAGTATGGCCGCCGAGTTGGGCAGAGAGTGCTGCCCGGCAGTGTGCAGACCGAAGTCCGCGCAAGCCGCATGGAAGGCACGGATCTGTTCGGCATTGTAGGGATCTTCTGGGGTATCGGCGCGGGCCAGATGACTCAGCAGGCCCAGAATCCGCAGAGGTCCGCCGACCCCGCCGAGCAGTTGGAAAAATACCTGCGCCAGCTCGTCCCGGGAAAAGCCGAGCCGATGCATACCGCTGTCGAATTTGACGAAAAGCTCCAGCGGCTCCTGCCAGCGCTTCTCCCGCAACCAGGCGACTTGGGCAAAATTTTGCAATACCAAGCGGTGACCATGCGCTGCTGCCAGGGGAATCTCCCCTGCAGAAAAGGGACCGGCCAGGGCGGTGCAACGGGGGCGGAGCTGCAAGTTCCGGAGTTCCTCGGCCTCTTCGATACTGGCCACGGCAAAGGCGTCGATGCCGGCTTCCGCCAGAAGCGTGGCGACCAGAGCCGCGCCGTGACCGTAGGCATTGGCCTTGATGGCGCCCATTACCCGAGCGTGGGGCGCGGCACGGCGCGCCACAGCCAGATTGTGGGCCAGCGCAGAGACAGAGATTTCTACTTGGTTGGGGCGACTCATGCGGCAATGATAGCAAGGGGAGCCTTGTCCGTCTTGGGAGTTATACGCTTTTCCGTTGATGTTTGCCGGGATGCTCTTTGCCCCAGCCCCACTCATAAAAGAACCACGGCATGCCGAGAAAGAGATACCAGTAATAGGTGAAAAGACGCCAACCGAGGAGACTAAAAGCAATATCGGCCTGGGACAGGCTGGCGCCGAAGAGCAGACCGTAGGCTGCACCGACGCTGCCTGCACCACCGGGCAGGAAACTCAGCTGCGAGGTCAGGTTGAGTAAAGTCTGACTGACCACGATGTACGGCACACTGACCTGACCACCAACATACTGCATCAACGCCCAGAGGACCAGATAGCGTGGTGTCCAGTAGCCGGCGGCACTCAGAAAGATTTTCCCCCGTTGTCGCCAAGGGAGTGCGCGCAGCAACTCCAGGGCCTTCAGAAAACGCGAAAAGAACAGCGCAATGCGTTGCCGGTAGCGTTGATACCAGGAGAAGCGCAAAAATCGGCGATCGATGCCGCGAATGATACGTCGACGCTGGAAATGCCAGATCGCAAATAAGAGAGCTGTGGTGCCAAAGCTGAGCGATGCCAGCCAGAGAATGATGCGCACGTCAGGCAAAGAGTTCTGGAAACAGAGAAGATACAGCAAGGAAAAAAGAAAGATGGCAATCAGGAAGAGAAGATCAGTGATGGCGATAGCGAGCAGAACTGCCGCTGCCGTACCAATGTTGAGGCCGCGCCGGTAGAGAAAGACAAGGTAGGCGGCCCCCATGCCGGAGGCTGCCGGCGTTGCCGCCCCAGCAAATTCGGCAGCCATGACCAGCGGCAGGGCACTCCGTAGAGGGATGCGCAGCGCCACGCCGGCGCAGATCAGATGCAGGCGCAGAGCCTCGGCCAGCCAGCTCAAAAGCATCAGGGCCGTCAGTCCCAGGAGTAGCTGCAGATGTATCTCGCTGATCAGGTGGATGGCCTGGCCATTCATGAAATACCAAATCGGCAGCAGGGAGATAGCGATGGCGAGGAGGAGAAGCAGCCAGAAACGCAGGTTGATGTTCATCTCAATCCAGACGTTTGTACACGCAGATATTCTCCACTTCCAGATCGCTCGCATAGTCGAAAAGGCTGCTCGGCACGCGATCGAAGACTTGCAGACCATAGCGTCGGTAGGGGCGCTCTGGACGATGTCCTGGCCAGGAAAAGAGTTCTCCGTAGTAGTGCAGAACGCTGCGCGCGCGCAACAGCGCCTCAAACTGTTGCCAGAGATGCAGACCCAGAAAGTGACCCCGCTCGGGACTGCGCACATTGAAATGCATGTGCGCGGCATGGGCTGGTCGCAATGGGCGCTCGCGATAGCTGCGGAACAGCAGCCAGTTGAGGAAGTGCAGGGTTTGCGGCTGCTCACGATAGCTTCCGGCGGCCGCCCGCCCGAGCATCTTCAGAGTTGCCTGCGCGGCCACGCGAAAGACTGAAGCGTCGAAGTCTGGTGGAGCACCCAGGAGATAAGCGACGACCTGACCGTTCCGTTCGGCGACGAGGCCCCAATCCAGGGCGTACTCTAGGTAAGGATTTACCATGAGCGCCGCGAAAAGTTCCCGGTCACCGCAGAGAGGCTCGATAGGCTCTCCCAGGAATCCGGTTTCGCAGCAGATCTGTCGTACTGCGGCCGCATCGCTGATGCGTAGCGGACGAAACTGGTATTGACAATCCCTGCCCTGGAGCTTGACAGCCTCCGTTGCGGGCAGCGGGCCTTCGCGTAACGGACTTGCCATGCTGAGCTAAAGGCTATTCGCGCGGTATTCTGCTGGGAGGTGTCGCGCGATGTCCTGTGCCAATTCTGCGATACAGGTGCTCATGGCCTGTGCCTGCGCAGTTGCGGACGAATCAGCGTGAACGCGGTGATGAAAATGTCCAGCATATTCGACATGGCCAGCGGCATTGAGCAGGAAGTAATCGGCATCGAGCAGAACGTGACCGTTGCCCGTCGGCAGAAATTCCTGGACCTGCACCCGTAGATGCGTGGGTTGCGCATCGTCGGGTACCGGAGAACCGGCAAGCAGCACGGTAACATCGCTTAGGCGCCGGCGCAGATCTTCCGTCAACACGCGCTGCGTCATGCCTCCCAAGGGGGCAATCCAGCGCACATGCCCGGATACCTCCATGCCATTGTCGCCGCTACGGCGGGTAAGGTAGAGGCGATCGATACTGGCAGGCATCTGTACGTGATCGACGATCAACAGGCGGTGCCTCTCTACCAGTGGCTGATTGGGTAGGGGCGAACCTTGCGCACGCAAGCTCAGGTACTGCGTTGGGGTGCTGGCGCAGGCACTGAGGAGTAGCGTGAAAACAAGAAGAAAACAGAGACGGATCCAGGCCATGGTCATTTCCCGATCAATAGGGCGTTGGGGTGGCTGTTGAGATAGTTAGTCAGGGAACGCAGCGAGGCAGCGGCGCGACTGAGTTCGTACAGCGCACGCGGCAGGGTGGTGGATTCCGGTGCATTACCGGCGCTGCCATCGGCTGCCAATAGACCGTCTGCAGCCTGTAGGGCCTGCTCAGCCTGCGCACTCGCGGCGCGCAAATGCTGCAGTGTTTCGGGTAACTGCTGTTGGCCGGACGCCAGAATGGCATTCAGGTGCTGAGTCGCCGCGGCAAGATGGCGGAGCGTCTCCTGCGTTTTTTCCGATTGGCTGAGGGTGGCGATTTTATGGGTCGTGATCTCCAAGTTCCGGGCAATTTCCGGTAGGGGTAGCGCATGGATTTCCCGCAGGATGCCATCGACCTGAGCCAGCGTACCGGCCAGACTCCCGCCTTCCACGAAAGGAATCCGAGGTGGATTGCCAGCGGCTAAAGTCGCCGCTTTCGGGTGCTGGAGCATGACCAGGGAGATCTCTGGAGTGCCGACGAGGGGTGGATTCTGCTGCAGTTCGGCCCGCAGCCCATGAGTGATCAGGGCGCGCAGCATCGCGTCCATCTGGGGCCGCGGATTCTGTTCATCCCACTGGGCGTCAGCCAGGGGGATGCTCTGTGGCTCGAGCGCCAATTGCACATAGGTCTGCAGAGCCTGATGCTGCGGGTCGTAGCGCATGTCGACAGCGGTAACCGTGCCCACCCGAGCACCTTCCAGGCGCACGGCGGCCCCGCTGGTCAGACCCTTTGGTCCTTCTGGCATCACCAGTTGGTAAGACACGGCATTGCTGCGCGGTGCCCAGCGCGCAGCCTGCGCGCTGGGATAGAGCTGGAATTGCATGTTTTCCGTAGCCGGCTTTCCCGACTCCGGCGTGAATACCGAAATGGCGCCAGAGAGAATGGCGTTGCTGGGCGGTAGATGCAGGCCAGAATCTTTGCCAAAGAGATCGAAGCGAATGTTGCCCGAGTTCCAGAAACGACTGCGGGCATTGATCAGATGCAGATATTTTTGCGAGATGAAGGCATAAATCCGAAAGCCATGCCCATCCGGGGCCTGCGCCTTACCGCGCACCTCACCGATCTGCATTCCCCGATAAAAAATGGGGGCTGCCCGTTGTACGACATCGAAATGATCAGTTTGCAGAATGAGCGTCAGACCTTTCGGCTCACTCTTGAGCACCGGCTCCTGGCTCAATCCCACCACCTCGTGCACCGTCGGGCCGGGGTGTGGGTCCACGCCAATATAGGGTCCGGCGATGAGCGACTTGAGGGAGCTCAGATCGCTGAAACTGACCTCCTTGCCGGCGATCCAGTAGCGCGTCCCCTTGCCCAGGTGCCCGGCCATGTAGGGGTCGAAGCGGATGGTTACGAACATCTCCTCCAAAGACTTGGCCAGTCGTGTACCGGTGACCTGACCAACCGTCACTCCGCGAAATTTTACCGATGTATGATCGGCCTTGATCCCGCCAGTGGTAGGAAACTTCACGGTAACCGACGGCCCTTGGTCGAGATAACTACGTAAGGCGAGCCAAGCGACAATCGCCAGTGCGGCGACCGGCACGGCCCAGATCAGACCTGGCCAGCGAGGTTTACGATTCTGCGCTTGCGGTGTTGACGAAGACTGACTCATCTTGTTCCTGTTGTTCATCGACCTTTTGCCAGAGGAGGCGGGGATCGAAAATCTCGGTGGCAAACATGGTGATTATGACAACGGCAAGGAAGAAGGGTAATGCCTTCCCCACGTATACCGCCAGCAAGCCGGAGAGGTGCATGAGGGGCAGAAAGACGGCGACGGTAAAGACATCGATATGAGACCAGCGACCGATCTGGCGAATCACACGGAAGAGTGTGGTCTTGTTACGCAGCCAGCGCTGCGATTGGCCATGTATGGAGACGAGGAACCAGCTTAGCCCGAACAGCTTCAGAAAGGGAGTGAGTACGCTGGCAAGAAAGATGATGGCCGCAAATAGGTAAAAATTCGCCTGGATCAGCTTGTCCACCCCGGTCATGATGGTGTAGCCCTGCAGACTGCCGAGTTGGTAGTTGCTCTCCATGGGGTAGAGATAGGCAAAGGGATAACAGAAGAAACCCGCAAGGGTCAGTGCGAGGACGCGCATTTCGGTGTCCGGCCGATAGCGCCAGACCCGTTCGCCACAACGGTGGCACTGTTGACCCTCTGCCTCCGCCTTGGGGTGCGGCAGACCACAGAAGGGGCAACCGACGTATTCCACCCCTTCTTCGATTTCCTGGCAGCAGGGACCGATGCGCCGCCAGATTTCGCGTCGATCGAGGCTCGCACGGGTCAGCAAGGTGAGAAAAGAGACGGCGAGCACGCAATAACCGCCTATTCCGATGCTGATGGGCAGAAACGGGGCGACCCGGCCATAGCCGATGACCGAGCCAATGAGAAAGACATCAGGCATGGACCATTGATCGAGGCGCTCCGACCAGCGAAAAAGCCGTCCCAGATGGGGATGATGATAGTCGTGATAGACACCGAGCAGGACAGCGGCCAAAAAGCCGAAGCGGAAAAACGGTAGGATGATGAGTTCCAGTGCCAAGATCACGGCGACCACTGGCCAGCCCTGGGCCGCTATCCCGGCAATGCCGGAATAGATGATGCTGGTGTGGTGGACCCCGAAAATATCTACCGTCAAAAACGGGAGAAGATTCATCGGCAGCAGGAGGAACAGGGCGCTCAGACACATGGCCAAGGCGGCATTGATGCTGCGCCCACGGGTGCGTTCCAGCGTAGCACCACAGCGTCCACAGTAGGTGTTCAGTCCGCGGATACCGATTCGTGGCAATTTTTGCAGCAGGCCGCAGTCGGGACAGCAAAGGTACCCGTGCTCGGAATGCGGATCGACATCGGCGCTGCCCATGAGCACAGTGCTCATCGACTCACTCACTTTTCTTGATCACAATTCCTTTGAGCATAGCAGAGGATTGCTGGGACTGCCCGCCGGAGTCAGGAATCGCCATCCAGCGGGGCGTAGTTCTCGAAGCGCGTGTACTCGCCAAAGAAGCTCATGCGCACGGTACCGATGGGTCCGTTACGCTGTTTGCCGATGATGACCTCGGCCATACCCTTCACCTCTTCCTTGTCCTTGTGATAAACCTCGTCCCGGTAGAGGAAGAGGATCAGATCGGCATCCTGTTCGATGGCGCCGGACTCGCGCAGGTCTGACATCTGCGGACGTTTTTCGGTGCGATTCTCCAGGCTGCGGTTGAGCTGGGAGAGGGCGATGATGGGTAGGGCCAGCTCCTTGGCCAGCGCCTTCAGTGAACGACTGATTTCAGAGATTTCGGCCACCCGGTTGTCGCCGCGTCCGGGCACCTGCATCAGCTGCAGGTAATCGACAACGATCAGGGCGATGTCATGCTCGCGTTTGAGGCGCCGGGCGCGGGAGCGCAGCTCGGCGGGCGAGAGGGCGGCCGAGTCGTCGGCAAAGAGTGGAGCGGTGTTCAGTTCGCCGACGGCTTGGGCAATACGGGGCCAGTCGTCGCGATTGAGGCTGCCATTGCGCAGCCGGTGTTGATCGACCCGTCCGCGCGAGGAGAGTGCGCGCAGAACGATCTCTTCCGTCGGCATCTCCATACTGAACACCGCCACCGCCCGTTTTTCCACACAGGCAACGTGCTCGGCAATGTTCATGGCAAAGGCCGTCTTGCCCATACTGGGGCGGCCGGCAACGATCACCAGTTGCCCTGGGTGTAGACCGGAGGTCTTTTCGTCGAGGTCGACAAAGCCGGTGGGCAGTCCCGTGATCTGTTTGCGCTCCTTGGCGATCTGCTCGATCCGATCGATGACCGCGGGCAAGACTTCCTTGATCTGCTGAAAATGGGCGCCGCCGCGATCCTCGCCTTGCGCCAGCTCGAAAATCTTACGCTCTGCCTCGTCGAGCAGCAGACGCGCCTCCCGGCCTTCGGGGCGATAGGCCAGGTCGGCGATCTCGCGGCCGGCACGGAGCAGAGAACGCAGAACCGAGCGTTCGCGTACGATCCGCGCGTAGGCCAGGATATTGGCGGCACTGGGGGTGAGGTTGGCGAGTTCGATCAGGTAGGTGAGACCGCCCACCTCGGCAAGGAGGTCGCGCGCCTCGAGATGCTCGCCAAGGGTGATGGCGTCGAGTTCGCTGCCGGCATTGCAGATTTCGGCAGACGCCGCGAAGATGGTTTGATGACGACGCTCGTAAAAATCGTGGACCGCAAGGGTCTCACTGACCGTTTCCCAAGCTTCCGGGTCGATCAACAAGCCCCCGAGGACCGATTGCTCGGCCTCCCGGGAGAAGGGGATTGCCTTGACTTCCTGGTCCAGATGGGCCGCCATTGCTCTGCCTCTGGACTCGCGAAATCAGGCGCGTTCGACGACGACCTGGATGTCGATCTCGACTTCCGGATGCAGATGCAGACGTACCGGATACTCGCCGGTGCGCTTGATGGGACCCTCCTGCATACGCACCTCGCCGTGACTGATCTGGTGTCCCATGTCCTCGAGCATCCGCGCCACGTCATGGTGACCCACGGAGCCAAAGAGGCGGCCGTCTTCTCCCGCTTGCAGGGCGATACGCAGAATGGTGTCAGCCAGCGCTTCCGCCCGTACCCGCGCCGCCTGCAGGCGCTCGGCCTCGGCTGCTTCCAGCTGCGCCTTACGCGCGGCAAAATCGGCCAGGTTGTTGGGTGTGGCGACCACCGCTTTGCCCTGGGGAACCAGAAAATTGCGTCCGTAGCCTGGGCGAACCTCGACGACATCCCCCAAGCGCCCCAGTTTGTTGATGCGTTCCAATAGAATGACTTTCATGATCTTGTCCTTGTCGTCAGCGGATTAGCGGATGACGTAGGGCAACAATGCCAGGAAGCGTGCGCGCTTGATGGCAGTGGCCAGTTGCCGCTGGTAGAGGGCGCTGGTGCCGGTGATGCGGCTGGGCACGATCTTGCCCGTCTCGCCGACGAAAGCCTGCAAGGTTTTCAGATCCTTATAGTCAATTTCCTTGACGCCCTCGGCCTTGAAGCGGCAGGTCTTGCGCCGCCGGGAAAAGCCACCGCCGCCACGGCGATCGCCATCGTTGTCTCTATCTCTTTCTTTATGAAATGCCATTGTCGGTTCCTTATTCCACGCTTTCCGGAATGCTATCCGTCCGCTCTTCATCGCCGCTCCGCTCGTGGCGATCGCTTTCGTCGCGCGCCAGGGGCGACGCCTCGGTGATGGCTTCGTCGCGCGCCAGGGTCAGGTGGCGCAATACGGCATCGCTGAAGCGGAAGGCATCTTCCAACTCGGCCAGGGCGGCTGCGCTGCACTCCACATTCATGAGAACGTAGTGCGCTTTGTGGGCCTTTTTGATGGGATACGCGAGCTGGCGGCGACCCCAGTCTTCCAGACGATGAATCTGCCCGCCATCGCCCTCGATCATGCCCCGGTAGCGCTCGATCATCTGGGGTACCAGCTCACTCTGGTCAGGGTGGACCAGAAACACGATTTCATAATGCCGCAATGCATTCTCCTTACGGATCATAGAGTCCGGACGCCCATCGTCCGAACAAGGAGTTGACCACCACAAAGGGGGAACGCGTATTCTACGCGTTGGCAGAGGAATTACAAGGGATTGGAGAAGTGCTCCCGGAGCTTGTCGATCTCGTCACGGTAGGCGGCGCAGCGATTGGCATCGAGCTGGCCTTCCTGACCGCGCAAACTGCCGAAGCGTGATGCTGGTAAATTGCGCGTCAGACAGTGTTGCATGGCCTGATTGGCGGCGGCCGCATCGTTGCAGATAAGCAGCATCTCGCAACCGGCGGCGAGGGCGGTATCGACGCGCTCGCTGATCGCACCGACGCCCAGCGCACCCGCCATGCTCAGGTCGTCGCTGACAATGACCCCGGTAAAACCAAGTTCGCCGCGCAGTACTTGGCGCAGCCAGTACGGCGAATACCCGGCCGGGGCTTCATCCACCGCAGAATACTTCACATGCGCTGGCATAACGGCTGGAATGCCCGCCGCGACCAAGCGCCGGAAAGGACGCAGATCGGTTGCCAACGCCTCTCGCGGGCGCGGGTCGATGGGCAGCTCATGATGGGAATCTGCTGCCACACCACCGTGACCGGGAAAATGTTTGGCTACCCCCGTCAGGCCCTGACGGTCCATCCCCTGCCAGAGATGGCTTGCCAGTTCACCAACAATACGCGGATCGCTGTGCAAGGCACGATCTCCGATCACTGCAGAGACACCGGAGGCAAGATCGATGCACGGCGTAAAATCCATGTCGATGCCCAGCTGCCGAAGCTCATAGCCCAACAGTTCGCCCCAGATTTCCGCAAGGGTACGGGCACGATCCAGTCCCTCGCGATCAGCTACGCGTCCGAGGCTGGCCTGGGGCGGAAAACGCGTGACGCCGTCGCGCAGGCGTTGCACGCGACCCCCTTCCTGATCGATGGCGATGAGGAGCGCCGGCTGGCGTAGGGCGTGGATTTCGCCACAGAGTTCCTGCACCTGGCCATGACTGACACAGTTGCGCGCAAAGAGGATCACGCCACCCACCGTTGGGTGCAGCAGCCGCTCGCGATCCTCCGCTCCAAGGGTTGGATCGGAGATGTCGATCATCAGCGGGCCGAGAGGGAGTTCAACTGGATTTGGCATTTTCCTCATTCTTCTTTTCCGGTTGTATCAGTTCCATGTCCGGCGGCATATCGATAGGTAAGGAAATGGAGGGGAGTTTGTTGGGCATGCCATGCACATGGACGGGGACGATCATCATGCTGAAACCATCTTTTTGCAGACGGTCCTGGATGATGAAAGACACTTCATCGTGCAGGATGCTCCACAATGTACTGTTCTGACTGGAGTCGATGACCCGCCCGGCAAAAAAGATGCTGTTGGGGAAATAGCGGATAGCCGCACTGGCGAGGTCTTCCATGGCCTGAATGCGGTCGGTGCCATAGGTGGCAAACCAGGTGGCCGCCATACCCTGCGCGCGACAATAGGCGATGTACTGATTGGCTTCCGCTTCGGTGTATACCTTGAGTTGTTCGACTGCCTCCATGCCTTTGAACTCGCCCTGACCGACGATGCCCGCCAGCAGGAATACATAGTTTTTGACAAAGCCCTTCACCATGCGGTGTGCGGTGAGGAGGGTATGCAGGCCGACGCCATCGAATTTGCTCACGAAGAATACTGCCGTACTGGCGCGCGGGTCGAGGGGCAGCGCCGGCCCGGGTTCCATGTTTTCCGGGACGACGTCGAGCATGGTTTCGTCCAGCTCGCGGGTCCGCTTGCTGATGGAACGGTAATGACGATAAATGAAATAACCGAGCAAAATCACAACGCTGGTGATGAGCAGGGTGAACCAGCCGCCAGCATCGAATTTCTCGAAGACAGTGATGATCAGAATGGAGCCGGTGACGATCAGGCCGAGTATGCTGATGATCAGTTTGCCCAGCCATGGCTTGTCGCCCTTGCGTTGGGCAAACCAATGGCGGCTGAGGCCTGCCATGGTCAGGGTGAAGGTAATGAACACGTTGATGCTGTAGAGCACCACCAAGATGCGCACATGGCCTTGGGTAGCCAAAAGAATAGCGATCGACGCGAAGCCGACGAGCAGGATGCCATTGCGCGAAACGAACTGGTCGGATAGATAGGAAAATCGCTCCGGTAGCCAGCGATCGACGGCCATGTTGGCCATGACGATGGGTGCGGTGATGATACCGGTATTGGCAGCAATGAAGAGAAGCAGCCCCTCGGTCAGCAGGGCGAGCAGGGTGGCCCAACTGCCCCAATGGATGCCAAAGCCCTGCCAGTTGGCGGTGATGCTGTGGAAGAGCGCGGCATTCAGCGTTTCGCCGGCGCGGGCTTCGGCATGATAGAGCAGGTAGAGGAAGATCAGGCTGCCGGCAACCAGAGAGAGTGAAGTTGCCAGCAGGGTCATGGTCCGTTGGCCGGTCTGCACCCGCGGTTCCCGCATGATGTGCACACCATTGGCTACAGCTTCCAAGCCGGTATAAGTACCGCCACCGAGGCTGAATGCGCGCAGTATCAGAGCGATGATAAAGATCCAGCCGTAGGTCATGCTGTCCTGCTGCACGCCGTGGACGGTCGCCACGGCAATGTGCGGAAAATCTCCGGCATGGCTGAGCAGGCCCCAGGCAAGGATGATCCCGTTGCTGATCAGGAAGCCGACAAAGATCGGCAAAAGGATCTTGATGGACTCCTTCATGCCGCGCAAATTGAGAAAGATCAGAAAGAGCAGGACCAGCAAATCGAGTAAGATGCGCTCTTGGTACCAGCTCGCCGGCAGGATGCTGAGCACTGCCTCCGTACCGGAGGCCACTGAGATGGCCGCGGTGAGGATATAGTCGACAATCAGAGCGGCGCCGCTGACCAAACCGGCCAGAGGCCCGAGCAGAGTGGTTGCCGTGTGGTACCCGCCTCCCCCCTCTGGAAAGAGGGCGATCACCTGCTTGTAGCCGGCGGCAATGATGAATACCGTGATCGGAATGGCGATCGCCAAGATTACAGACAAATATTCATGGCCGTGCAGGGCGTAATAAATTTCGGGAGGACCGTAGGCCGAAGAGGAGAGGGCGTCGGAACCGAGGCCCACCCAGGCGAGAAAGGCGGCGAGAGAGAGATTTTCGAAGAGGTGCGGATTGAAGACATTGACCGTGCGCTGAAAGTGGGGAAAGCGAAAGCGTGCCATTCAGGTTCTCCTGTTCGGCCGGGGATAGGACGCGAAGGTGTCGGCAATGAGCACGGGCAGGCCCGCGGGGGAACGAGAAAATAAATCGATGATGGCAGCGGGATCGAGACGGATGCAGCCAGCCGAAACGGGTTGGCCCAGATGTTCGACGTCTGCCGTGCCATGCAAGTAGATATAGCGGCGAAAAGTATCGACTTGACCGCCCCGGTTGCGCCCCGGCTCCAGGCCGCAGAGCCAGAGCAGGCGGGCAAGAATCGGGTCGATCAGAACGGCGCCGGGTTGCCAGCGCTCGCCCCGCCAGCGCCGGCCGCGCAGCACGGCGTCCGCCGGCAGGCCATCGCCCACGCGGGCGCGCACATAATGCCAACCGCGCGGGGTCTTGCCGCTGCCGAGCTCCTCGCCAAGGCCGGCGCGAGCGGTGGATACTGGCCACTCTAGCGTTGCTGCACCACCCCACATCTCCAGCAGGCGTTGCCGGGCGGGTTGCACCCAGAGCCAGTGGTCAGGAGCCTCAGCGGGTAAAGAGGGCGACGGACTCGACATGAGCGGTATGCGGGAACATGTTGACGATGCCCGCGCTGCGGAAACGAAAGCCGAGCTGCTGCACCAGATACCCGGCGTCGCGTGCGAGGGTATCCGGGTTGCAGGACACATAGACCAAGCGCTCGATGCCGGCGCCAATACCCTTGAGGATCTCGATTGCGCCACTGCGCGGGGGATCGATGAGGAGCTTGCGCACGGGATGCCCGGCCAGCACTTCATCGAGACTCTCCTGGGTGAGATCGGCGCAGCGAAACTCCACTTGCTCCGTCAGGCCATTGGCTGCGGCGTTGGCGCTGCCCAAGGCCGTCAGGCGACGCTCTCCTTCGATCCCCAAAACCTTGGCCCCGGCGCGCGCAATGGGGAGCGTGAAATTGCCCAGACCACAGAAAAGATCGGCAATCCGTTCCCCTAGCTGCGGATCGAGCAGGGCCAGGGCGCGGCGGACGAGGACGGGATTGATGCTGGCGTTGACCTGGGTGAAGACGAGAGGCGAGAAGGTGAGGCGGACGTCATATTCGGGCAAGACGTAGAACAAGGCCTGGGGATCGCTCTCGCTGAGGCAACGCAGGCTATCGGGACCGGCACTTTGCAACCAGATTTGCAGCCCATGGGTCTGTCCAAAGAGTCGCAGTAATTCCTCATCCGCGGGGGTCAGAGCCTCCAGGTGGCGGAACACCAGTGCCGCGACCTGATCACTGCAGGCCACCTCGATCTGGGGAATGATGCGCGGATTATGCAGACGCGCGATCAGCGCCCGCAGGTCGAGAATCCGCTCGCCCACGCGCGGGTCGAGTACCGCGCAGCTCTCCATATCTGCCACGTAGCTGGAATGGTATTCGCGAAAGCCCACCAATACTCCGCGAGTGGCTGGTACCCGGACCGAGAGACGAGCCTTGCGGCGATAGCCGAAGCTCGGCCCGGCAATGGGCGGCAGAATGCGCTCCGGCCGCACCTTGCCGATCTGCCAGAGTTGTTCTTCCAGATGTCGTTGTTTGACCGCTATCTGTGCCGACGCTTCCAGGTGTTGCAGACTGCAACCGCCGCAGACCCCGGCATGAGGGCAGCGTGGCGTCACCCGTTGCGACGAGGCCCGCTGCACGTCCAGCAAGCGGGCACGATCGTAACGCGGAGTACCTTCGTAGACCTGCGCTACGACCTGCTCCCCCGGCAGGGCGCCGGCGACGAAAGTGACTTTGCCGTCGGCCCGGCCAACCCCCACACCCTCCCCATCCAGGGAATCGATCCGCAGAGTACAGGGTGCTGTGCCGCGTATGGGCTTGGGACGAGTCATGAGCGGAAAGAGATGGCGTTACTTGCGTTGCCACTGGCCACTAGGGCTTTGGTACCAGTAGCCTGCGGGGGCCTTCGCGATCCAGGCACGGGCAAAACTCTCCTGAATCTGACCAGCCCATTCGGGGTGGCCGTTGGCATCAGCAATCTGCGCATAGAGATTTTGCAGGGCAGCGTTGTAGCCTGCTACCAAACCCGCCAGCGCGCCGCGCTGAGCAAGTGGGACTGCCGCTGCATCGTGGATCGCGACGAGGCCATTGCTGGTGTAGCCAATGGCGCCACTGGCAAAGTAAGACCCCAACTTGGTGGCCTGGTTTTCGACGTTGGTCTTGGCTGCAATTACAGCAGGGCTGGAGGCATCCAGATTGGCGGCAGCCTGCGCTGTACTGCTTACAGAACGGAACGCCGCGTTGGTCAAATACCCCAAAATTTGGCTGGGATGCAGTTCTTGCGGCCGATGCCAGGCACTGGGTGCCGCCGAAGCCGCTGGCGCGGTGGTCTTGGCCTCGGGCTCGGCTTGAATGTCCACCCGTCCTTGCTGTGCGGCGTGATAGACCTGATCAACTACTTGATCGGCCAGCTTTTGTGCAGCAGCAGCCGGAAAATAGATGTTGACCGTGACGCAAGCCGCCAAGGTCAGAGAAAGACCCAAAAGGAGAAGGACCCGAAGGCCGTGTCGAAATCGATAAGCGTTCACCCGTTAGTCTCCTGTGGCAACCTGGGCCTTGCCTTCCATGACGGCGTGCAGGCGGCCGAGCAGCTCCTGCCAATTACTGCGCCGATTGTAGCCGATGATGTTCACCTGCGGCAGTCCCTGGCCGCGGAGCAGATAAAATCCACCATCTTTGGTACTGGCTACCCCCGATAAGGTCGCGACTCCATCCCGCAAGTCTACCCCGAAGCCCAGTTTGGCATAAGAAAACGTATGAAAAAACCGCAGAAAGATATTCTGGAAAAAGCCGCTGATGCCGCCGCCTCCCAGCTTGGTCAGCTTTTCGATGGCGGCAGCGCTGATTTTTTGCGGGATACCGCGAACGCGATGGGTCTCCATGTGCGCATCGAAGGCCACCGGCTGCCAATCCAGTAGCGTGAGATGCTGGACGCTGCCATCGAGCACGCCGCTGATGTAGCCAACCGGGAAGACATCGGTAAGCGGTTTGAGTTGCAGATTCTGCAGGCGAACGCTGGTCTGCAATAGGGGAGCGGGGGTAAAGAGTTCGGTCAGGGAGAGTCCGTCGATGCTGATCTCGCCGCCAAAGGCGTGGGCGCGCATCACGCTGCTGGTCTGCAGATCCCCTTGATGGTAGCGCAACTGTGGGATCTCGGCATCGAGTGTGCCGGTGAAGTGCGGCCAGCCAAAAGTGCGAGTGAGAGAACCCAGCTGAATGTGATCGACCCCGCCGCCGAGAACGACGCTGGGCGAACCGCTCTGCCAGTTGGCCTGCAAGCGCTGGATATGAAGGCGACCGCCCAACACGGAAAGTGCGGTCGGCGCGCGCAGCTCGGCGACCTGGCGGCGCAGCAGAAACTGCGCATCGAGGGGCCCGAAAGGGATGCCGTAAAAGCCACCATAGAGCCACTGCAGTTCGGCTTTGGACTCGCCTCCCTGTCGTTGCCAAGTGCCGCTGGAGCGCAGGTCCTGCAGCGTAAATTGTCCCTGCGGATCGCGCAGGCTGCCATCTTCGAGCTGCCAGCGGAGCTTGTCGAGACGGCCGACATAATCGCCAGAAATCTTCAGCTGGCCACTTGCCGCAAGTCGATGCGCGAGGCCGTTGGTCGGCAATATCGGCCGCAGCCAGGTTTGCCATAACGGCTGCATCGCCAAAATAGCTTCCTGCAGATGAATCTCCGGTGCTGCAGATCTACCTCTGGAAGCCGCAGAAAAACGTGCCTGCCCCATTTCTGGCCAGTGCAGCGTGGCTGCCGTTATCCGCCAGCCCTGCGCCCCATATTGCCAGTTTCCCCGCAGCGTGACTCCTGCGACGGGAGCGCTGACGTACCATGGGCTCCAGAGTGCCGCGCCACTGCGCCACTGCAGAGTCGATTGGCCTTGCCAGATGCCCTGCCGCAGCTCGACCTGGGTATGCAGATGCAAGACGCCGTTTTGCGCCGCTTGCAGACCGCTGGGGCTGCTAAACTGTAACTTGTCGAGCGAGGCCTGCAGTGCTGCGCCTTGTAGGCTGGTCCAGTTCGTGCCCCGCGCAGTGAGTCGTGCGCGTAGCGTTCCCTGGGGATGCCAGGTTTTCGGTAGCACCGTGTGCATGAGGTACGCAGCATTGCCCTCGCCCGAAAGGCGGGCCGACCAGCTACCCTGGCCGGCGCTTCGCCACCAGCCCTGCCAGGCGCCGATCTGCTGGCTACGGAGTTGCAGGCGCAGTTGCCCACCGTTTTTGCCGACCTTCCCCTGGCTGCGTACCTCCAGGTTTCCCAAGGGACTGGCCTGGACGGTTGCCTGCACCTGCAGTTCGTCGACCCCAGCGTGGGAATGCAGTTGCCCCTGCGCCTGCAGGGTTTGCCAGCGCAGGGTGCCGGCCCCCCGCGCGGCACCGGCTTGAACCTGCCAGTGCAGATCGCGCGGGCTCGTTCCCTGCGCCTGGATCTGCAGATTGTGCAACTGCAAGTGCGGGCCGCTGAGGCTCGCCGCACGGATCTCCAGGACCGTGGCTGGCGCCGGACCGATCATCTCTAGGCGGGAAAGACCCCGGTAGACAGATAACGGTCGCCGCGGTCGCAGATGATCGCCACCAGAAAGCCCTGGTCCAGGGTTTCGGCCACGCGCAAGGCGGCAGCAACTGCGCCGCCAGAGGAGATGCCCGCCAAAATACCCTCTTCACGTGCCAGTCGGCGGGTCATTTCCTCTGCCTCCTCCGTGCCGACGTCGATGACCCGATCGACCAACTCCGGTTGGTAGATCTTGGGCACGTATTCCTTCGGCCAACGACGGATTCCCGGGATTTTGGCACCGGCGGCAGGCTGCACGCCAACGATCTGGATAGCGGGGTGGACCTGACGCAGGTAGCGACTGGTGCCCATGATGGTACCTGTCGTACCCATTGCCGAGACGAAGTGCGTGACCTGCCCACGGCTGTCGCGCCAGATTTCCGGGCCAGTAGTCCGAGTATGTGCCTCAGGATTGTCGGGGTTGGAAAATTGGTCAAGCATGATCGCCTCGCCGGCGTCGACCATTGCACGGGCGCGGTCGATAGCGCCTTCCATGCTGGCATCGGCGGGGGTCAGCTCGATATCCGCGCCGAAAGCACGCATCACCTGGCGCCGCTCGAGACTCATGTTTTCGGGCATGATCAGGGTGATTTTCAGGCCCTCGACGGAGGCGGCCATGGCCAGGGCGATGCCGGTATTGCCACTGGTGGCTTCCACCAAACGATCTCCCGGCCGGATCGTCCCCCGCTCCAGCGCGCGGCGGATCATATGCAAGGCTGGACGATCCTTCACCGAACCGGCGGGGTTGTTTCCCTCCAGCTTACCAAACAGCCGCACCCGTGGATTGGGGCTCAGGCGCCGCAATTCGCACAGCGGGGTATTCCCAACGAAATCTGCAAGGCCGCTCATCGCTTTTTCTCCTTTCTGCAGGGCTTAGGCTAGCACTGCCTGCCCGTAGACCCAAGCGCTGCGTCTGACTATGATGACTAAAACATCCAGTGAGGAATCCACATTGATGATTACCAATGCTGCGGTGCAACCGGTGCATCACCATGAGCATCACCACCACACCCAGATCGGCTGGTTACGCGCCAGTGTGTTGGGTGCCAACGATGGCCTGTTGTCCACCGCGGCCCTGCTGACCGGGGTCGCTGCTGGCCAGGCAGGCACGCACGCTCTGCTGCTGGCGGGAGTTGCCGCCTGGGTGGCTGGGGCATTCTCCATGGCGGCTGGGGAGTACGTCTCCGTCAGTTCCCAAGCCGATACCCAGGCCGCCGATCTCGCTATCGAGGCGCGGGAGATTCACAAAAATCCCGAGCTGGAACTGCAGGAGCTCACTCATATCTATATGCAGCGCGGACTGGACGAGGTTTTGGCGCGTCAGGTAGCGGCGCAGTTGATGCAGCATGATGCCTTGGCCGCCCATGCCCGTGACGAACTGGGCCTGACGGAAGTGGCTGCCGCCCGGCCGGTACAAGCCGCTGCGGCTTCTGCGCTCTCTTTTTCCCTGGGTGCCATCTTTCCGATTTTGGCGATCCTCTTTGCGCCGGGGGCCGCACTCCTGCCGGTCCTGTATGTCCTGACTTTGCTGTTACTTGCCAGTTTGGGAGGCCTTGCCGCTTGGGCCGGCGGTGCATCGATTTGGCGCGGGGCCATCCGCGTGTTGATTTGGGGCGCGCTTTCTCTGCTTGCCACGACCCTGATCGGTCACATGCTGGGCACCGCGGTCGCATGAGCGTCCCAGTCTGGCATCTGTATCCCGATGCAGAGCGTCTCGCCGAGCGCCTTGCAGCGGCCATTTCCCGGCTGGCGGCCGAAGCGATTGCCGCGCGGGGAGCCTTCCACTGGGTATTGGCCGGTGGGCATACGCCCAGGGCCGTTTACGACCTTCTGCCTCGCTACGCTGGGCAGTGGCAGCATTGGCATCTCTACTACGGTGACGAGCGCTGTCTATCCCCCAGTGATGACGAGCGCAATTCCCAGTTGGTAGCAAAATCGGCCTTGGGTTCCGCTCCCATCCCGCGTGCCCAGCATCACATCATTCCCGCAGAGCAGGGGGCGGAAGCGGCGGCGAGGGCCTACACGGCCATTTTACCCCTGCATCGCTTCGATCTGGTTTTGTTGGGAATGGGCGAAGATGGCCACTGTGCCAGCCTTTTCCCTGGCCAGGAGGCAGGCTTTGCGCCCGATGCGCCCGCTGCCCTCGCGGTACACGACAGCCCCAAGCCACCGTCAGATCGGGTTAGCCTGAGCGCCGCCCGCCTGTTACAGACGCGCGCCATGTTTTTTGTGGTCACCGGCGTAGCCAAGGCCCCCGCCATCGAAGCCTGGCGCGCTGGCGCCGATCTTCCCGCCGCCCGCCTGGGCGCCAATGCCGATGTCTGGCTCGATGCCGCGGCCTGGGGTCGCTGAACGTCATGAGGGTGTCTGAGACCGTCGGACTAGCGCTAACCTGCCCCCTGTTTCTGGCACCGAACACCGGCTGATCGTCACCCCTGTCCGAACCAAACCTTACGGCAGAACCAATCGCGGAGATTGGGTTGCAGGCACTTCTGGCACGTGCCACGGAGCCTTGCTACATTCCGTAAGTAATGCAGTCTTACTGAGGTGACGCAATGAGCGTACTCGCCAAGATCACGAGCAAAGGACAAACGACAATTCCTGCTACTGTCCGAGAGGCGCTACGGGTCAGTCCTGGCGACCTCATGTCGTGGGAATTGGAGCCCGACGGTACTGCCCGGGTACGACGGGTCATGCCCTTGGATCTGGAATATCCTCAGGCGGTAGAGGCCCTGCTATCCGAATGGACCAGCCCAGCCGACGAGGAAGCCTATCGTGATCTATGAGCCTGGTCAGGTGTTGCGGGTACCCTCGATGCTCGCTTGATCCGTGGGCTCTTGGGCCACTTGTCACCCACTGACAAAGAGCGCCTGAAAACAACCTGAAACGACTTTGGGGGGGCCTGTAGGGTGCTGGCGCCAATCCCCCCGCGGCTCGCCTGGGCGCCAATGCCGATGTCTGGCTCGATGCCGCTGCCTGGGGACGCTATTCTCCGACCAACAGGTGGCGCGTGTTCGCTATTCACCAGCTTTTACGCCAGGGGTAGTCTCCGAATCGTTAATACGAATCGTGATGTTCGCATTGTGACCAAATGGTGTCGGTGGAAGGGGAGAAGCGTCGTGAATTGCCTTTACTAAGACTTTACCGAGTGCATCGGATGAACATTGGGCAAGATCCGCGCGCAGAACGGTCCCGTTGGCCTGGACTACCGCTACGGCGCCACAGATTCCCGTGGGCAGCACAACGGGATGCCCAGTCTTCTTAATGGCAGACTGTTCCTGTTTTCTGAGCAAGGCCTCAACATGACCGGCGATAATTTGTCGAACTTGGATTACATAGGAGTACTGCGCACGTTCTTGCGGTGAAATGACTGCCGCGTTGCGGACGGGTTGTGTCGGCATCCCCGAGGGAGTGGTCACGCTATTCACTGCACAACCAGAGAGAAGCGCAACAAGACTGATTGAGGCTGTAGTTTTGCAAGACATTGAGGCGTATTCCTTTTTCGCGAGTGCAGCTCTTTGTTTATTTTTTACACAATAAACTGCTGTCCTAATGTGTTCAAGATGGCTTCCCTCTACTGCTAGGCTGCCGGCGCAGACCCGTTTTTCTGCATGATGGCGAGTGCCGTGGAGACGAGGGCCCCTACGTTGCCGCGAGCGAGATGGGTCGGTCGTATGGATTCATGAGGCATAACGCCCGGCATCACCTGCCGGCGGAGGCGGGCGAAGCCCGCTGTAGCCGGTCAGATGCATGCGGTTGTTAGCCGTCGCTCGGTTACGCCGTCGGCACATCGAAAAGCATGATGCAAATTTGGATCTCACGTCCCGGATCCGTGGTCTTCACGAAGATGTAGCGGGATCTACCGGCGGGGTCGTGCTCGAGCGTCTTGCGGTACTCCGGCCTAGACGTCATGATCTCGCGCATCTTCTGCCGTACCGCGGTCGAGTCTCTCGTCTGGTTAAAGATCAGCAACGCGGACTTAGAATCTCGCCACGAGAGATACCCTAGGAGTTGATCCACAGCATCGGTGAACGACTTAGGCCCGTGCCAAAACTTACACTCCGCAATGAAGATGTTCCGGTTCTCGGCGCGAATCAGGATGTCAGTCTTTCCCGCAGCATTGAGTGTCTCACCAGTTGCTGTCCCTTCGTAGTGCCCGTTGAGCTGCAGAAGAAAGTGCGTTCGAATCGCTTCTTCATCCAACGACGCAAAGGCGCCCGGGTTACGCTCGATTACGAGAGACATGCTCTTGAGCACGCCGAGAATGTGCTCGTATTCGTTTTGATCGAGAGCAGGCTCGGGAGCATATTTCTCGGTGGCGGCCAGCGGGCGCTTGACGGGTGACTCGCGCCTCTTGGTTGGGACAGTGAAGGTCAACGGTTGGCTACGCTTCTTAATTGGTATCCCGAGTGCCGCAACTGCCCCGACCGCCGATTGCGCCTTGGTTCGCTTCTGGGCTAGGGCGGAGCGAATCGTCTGGGACGCGGTTCGGTTGTGGTTATCGACGTCACGTCGAAGGTTTGCGACTGCATCAGCCAAGTATCTGATGTTGTTCTGAATCTCGGCTTTCAGCCGCTCCGGATTGGCAGAGTCGTCCGGGAACGTGCAGGTGAAAACGACGACATCGTCTCTGATTTCCAGCTCGGGGTAACCGGAGAGGCTGAATGTCGACGGCCGTATGCGCCAAAGGTTCGGGTCCCCAGAGTAGAGAATGGCGATGTGGAGAGTCGTACCCTTAACGATTGCCCGCTCGCCGGGAAACACTACCCGATCGACATGGTGGCTCACGTCGAGCTGAGTGCCTTTCTGTCCCTTGATGTAGTGGTTGTCGGCATCCAGAGAAAGGGGTGTAACCGTGACCTTAGAGACGTAGTAGTCCTCAAGCTCAGTGGGCGATGCCTTGAGGACGTACTCGTTCTCAAGTGAGTCAATCTCCCGAACTGTGTTTTCAAGGAGAGCACGGAATGTAGCGAACGTGTCGCCCTCCCGGAATGGTCGTGTTCTCATGCGCGTTTGCTTGGAACCTCCGGTCGACGGCTAACGTCTGAATTCACCGGCCTGCGCGGCTTTTCGCGCAGGTCCGGTGGAATGATTTGTTAGCCCCCAAGGTGCACACGAAAGTCGGGATGGAATGTCGTTATCGGATTGTCGACCGAGTCTGGGTCTTCAAGTGCCCGCCGCACTTGGCTTCCGACCTCGGCGCGGTATGTGTCGATCTTGGGAACAAGTGCATAGATGTCGGAGGTGTCGATCTTGATTGTGCGTACCTGATTCAGGTCAAACGGTACTCTGTCGCATGCGCGGATTAATTGAACAACCGGTAGCCTAGCTGCATGGCGGATCGCAAGTTCATAAAAGACGTTGGGATTGTGGAAAGAGAGATCTGCAATGACCAATCGAGACTTGAGTAGATACTCAATGATCTGCCGCGTGATTGTTCCGGGTTTGTCGATCGCATCGGCTCTAATGACTCTAAGGCCCAATTGTTCAAGCGCTGGCTCAACAATCGATCCAAGGAATAGATCGGAGTGCTTTCGTTGTTCGCTTCCATCTTCACCAATCGGTGTGACGTAAAAGCAAGTCGCCTCGAACTGAGCATGTTCTGCCGTAATTAATCCTGTCCCTACCTTGGCAGAAGAAGACGCACTCTGGATCTGCGGAGTGGCTGCAATTGAAGTGTTACGAATCGGCGATGCAGGCAGTGAGTCAAGCAAATGCTCTCTCGTAACGATTCGTTCAGCACCCGAGAGGGTTTGCAGCAGCCCAAGAAACCGAAGGTTTACGACAAACGTATCAGCGGCTTCTTCAGCGAGTTCACTAGGGACATCGAAGTCCTTGATTGCATCTATGAGAGCGGCGCGAGCGGGGAGCTTGTTTCCCGCAAACCGTTCGTACAGTTTCGCGAAGGGTTCAATCTGATCAACTGCCAACTGAATTCGGGCCTTCACCTGTTCTCGTCGCGGAAGTTCCTCGTCAAGGGCTTTGATGCCTTCTGGCGTTAGCTCCAACTGCTCAGCGGCGTAGCCACCTTTGATAAGTCCATACTTGTTGGAGTTGGTAATTAACATCCTGCTCGGACCACTTTCCGGTGACTTCTGCAGATGATCGAACAGGCTAAGTCGTCGCACGGGTTTCCCGCTACCGTAATCGAAAAGTTCTTTGGCAAAAGCAAGAGCCTCCTCGAACCCGCAAGCAGGGAAGGGACGCTGAGCACGCTTCCGTTTTACGGCAGCTTCAACGCGAGCATTGACCTCATGTTCCGGCGAGGGCGTCTGCTTTTTGTTCATTTGTAATCTCCCAATTTGCAAATGTGCTTCAGGTTCAAGGGGCTAACGCCCAAGCTCATGGGCGGCGCAAAAAATGCAGCGCATTTTTTGTGACGTCCCACTGCAGCACCTGGTTAGGCCCCGGGGTGGCCACAGATGACCTCGGTTGCCGTGCGCCAATGTTCCAACCGCTCGTGCAAAACACGCATGCCGTCTCCGAGAACTTCAACATTGATAACTCCTAACCCGATTAGATGTTTGTTTCCTTTAATGTCTTCGGGATATCGAAAAACTTGGCCGCTTGGATCGATGTTGCAGAAGTCGTCGATGATGTCCTTGGCAATGGACAGTTCAAGATGATCAAAGGCTGAACTACCTGTTGCTCGCGCTTGCACCTCGAATGTTTTCCAGTTGTCCTGAAGGGTATGAGTTTTCTGGTAGGTCGTACTTCCTGACTGCGCGGCGAACAGGCGCACCATATGTTTTAGGTACAGCTCTATTCCATGTCGGAATGAAAATGTAGCGGGATAGATGAGGAGATCAGGCTCCTCGACACATTGAGTGGGTAAGGCGGTATGATTGCTTTATGGGAAGGGCAGCGAGCTGAGGATAAGGATGGACCAAGGTAATCAACTGTTCACTCTGGCGTTGGGGTTGGTTCCGCCGTGGATGGTGGACGATGTGCGGTTCACGGTGGAGGAAAAGCGCCTGGACCTGCATGTGAACTTCCCAAGGGGTAGTCAGTTTCCCTGTCCGGTCTGCGGCCAGGACTGCCCGGTCTATGACACCCAGGAGAAGGTCTGGCGTCACCTCGACTTCTTCCAGCATGCGGCTTATCTCCATGCCCGCGTACCACGGGTCCATTGCCCGGAACACGGCGTGCATTTGGTATCCGTCCCTTGGGCGCGGGAAGGCTCGGGATTCACGCTGCTCTTTGAGGCTCTAGTCATGGCCATGGTCCGGGAGATGCCCGTGTTGACGGTCTCCCGCCTAGTGCGGGAGACGGACCAGCGACTCTGGCGGGTGCTCGATCATTACGTCGCCAAGGCCCGCGAGGCCGCGGACATGTCAGAGGTCCATTCCGTCGGTATCGATGAGACGAGCAGCCGGCGCGGCCATGATTACATCACCCTGTTTGTGGACCTCGTGGCGAAGCGCCTGCTGTTTGCCACACCCGGCAAGGATGCCGAGACTTTTGCGCAGTTCGCCGAAGATCTGCAGGCCCATGGCGGCAGCGCCGAGGCCATTACGGAGGTCAGCATGGACCTCTCGCCAGCCTTCCAAAAAGGGGCCGCAGAACACCTGCCCAACGCCCAGGTCACCTTCGATCGCTTTCACCTCATGAAGCTCGTCAATGAGGCCGTAGATGCCGTACGCAAGGGGGAAGCCCTCTCCCAACCAGACCTGAAAAAGAGCCGCTGGCTTTGGCTCAAGAACCCGGGAAAGCTCTCCGCCAAGCAAAGCGCCAGGCTCCGGGAGATCCTCAAGAACCAGAACCTCAAGACAGCACAGGCTTATCAGCTTCGCCTGACCTTCCAAGAAATCTTCACCGTCCAGAATCGCCACCAGGGCGCCACCCTGCTCAAGGCCTGGGTGGAAAACGTCAAGGACAGCGGATTACCGCCAATGGTCAAGGTCGCCTACACCGTCATGAATCACTGGGATGGTGTGCTCCGCTGGTTCGAGAGCCAGATCACCAACGGGATTCTGGAAGGCTTCAATAGCCTCCTCCAGTCCGCCAAGGCAAAAGCCCGTGGCTACCGTACCCACAAGAACTTTATCAACATGGCCTACCTGATCCTCGGTAAACTGGATCTCAGGCTACCCACATGAAACATCGAAGAACCGGAGATCAATTGTCCATTCGTCTCGCTTTATTGCGGCCACGATCTGAAAGCCGCCCTCGAAAAAGCCTTCACCATAAGCGCCGAAGTCATACGGCCCGCCATTTGTTCCCACGCACGCGTTCAAGTCAGGGCGCGGTCCTGCTCGGAACAATGAATTTGGTTGATATGTAGTCGTCATAAATGAGGGGCCTAACGTGAAAGTGAGCGGCCTGTGCGGCTTTTTGCGCAGGTCCGCTCGACTGTAGTGTTAGCTGCCATCACGACCACTTTCCTTGAAGATTCTGATGCGCTCCTTTTCAGACTGGGCGAAGAAGAACCACGCGAAGTATCCGAGAAGTACCAGAAACAACATGCCACCCGTTCGAGCCCAGAAGCTGGGCGTGTTGGAAAGAACTAGTAGTGCAACAACGGCAAGCGCAAAGCAGGTAAAAGAGAAAGCGGCCAGATAACCGTTAATCATGAACACGATGGCGAAGAACCTTGCCAGCCTTGGATAAGGCTCGGGGAGTTCGAGATTTTTCGCAGCTTCCTTGGCAACAGTCTTGCCAATTTCTCCAGTCTTCTTAGCAGCTACACCGATGAGCCGATAAAACTCCTTGAACTGCTTGCTGAAAAGAGTCCTCAGGATTGCCCACAGCAAAATCAGAAAGACAAGAATCCAGAATGTAGTTTCCAAGTACTGACGGAGATTCTCCGGCGCATGTTGAATGAGGGATAGCCAGCTATTCAATTCGGAAGGGTCCATTTTATCTCCCGACAGCTAACATAAATTAGATGGCACCACCCTAGCACAAGATAGATGGCTAACGCAACACAGAGCAACGCCAATATACTGTATCTGCAGCATAATTACCCTTGCTCAAAAATTTAGGACTGCCTAATATTTGCCTGATGAAAATCAGTCAGCCAACCCCTAATTCCCTACCCAAACTCCTGGACCAAATGCGCGCCAGGATCAGGGCGTTGCACTACAGCATCCGTACCGAAGAGGCCTATACGGACTGGTCGCGGCACCCCAAGGAGATGGGAGCCACAGAGATCGAGGCATTCCTCAGTTATCTAGCGGTAGAGCGCAAGGTGTCGTCCTCTACGCAAAATCAGGCTAAGGCGGCGTTGCTTTTTCTCTATAAGCAAGTGCTTGATATTGACCTGCCCTGGCTGGACGATATCACCAGCGCCAAGCTTTCCCAACACTTGCCTACGGTGCTGACCTCCGGCGAAGCGCGGGCGTTGCTGCATGAGCTTTCAGGGACCATGTGGTAGGTGGCCAATCTGCCGTGCGCACGGGGGCGCAACGGCGACACCATATTCATGAGGCTTCCGTACAGCGCGCCATCCGCACGGCGGCGAGCCGTGCGGGCATCGTCAAGCCCGTGACGCCGTCTATGACTATATTAGAGTGTTACGCGTACTGCACGCGGCCTGACAATGGCCGCCGGTCGAGAGATGACGCCCTGCATCTAGTGCTCACCGCAGATTGGTCCTGAGCTACGTTTGACAACATGAGAAATTTTCTCGGAATATGCCGGAAACGCGTCCAGCTGGGGCTAGCAGAGAACTGGCTGCCGGATGATTCGGCCGTTTTTGCGTCGCAATCTCAGCCCTTGGCTGCTGGCCCCGACCCGTTTTTCTGCACGATGGCGAGCGCCGTGGAAACGAGGGCGCCCACGTTGCCGAGTTCAGCGGGAATGACCAGACTGGTACCGGCCTTGGCGAGGTTCCCCCATTTTTCGATGTAATCCTTGGCAATCTGCATCTGCAGAGCCTCGATCCCGCCAGGTTCGCGGGCAGCGGCGCCGATGGTGCTGATGGCCTTGGCCGTGGCCTCGGCGACCAGGGCAATTGCCTGCGCCTCGCCTTCGGCACGTAGGATCTCCGCCTGCTTGCGACCATCGGCGATGTTGATTTCCTGCTGCCGCTGTCCTTCGGAGGTGTTGATCTGCTGCTGCCGTTGCCCTTCGGACTTGGCGATGATGGCGCGTTTTTCGCGTTCGGCGGTGATCTGCAGCTCCATGGCGCGGATGATCTCACCCGGCGGGGTAATATCCTTGATTTCGTAGCGCAGCACTTTCACCCCCCAGTTCAGGGCGGCTTCGTCTACGGCCTCAGCCACCGCCGCGTTCAGGAGCTGCCGCGACGACAGGGCGGCGTCGAGATGCAGTTTACCGATTTCCGAACGCATGCTGGTTTGCGCGAGCTGGATGACGGCATTGAACGGGTTGCTCGAGCCATAGGCCGCCTTGACCGCATCGGTGATCTGTACGTAGAGCACGCCATCGACAGTCATGGTGGTGTTGTCGAGGGAGATGCAAACCTGGGCGGGCACCTCCATGGGCAATTCGCGCATGTCGAAGCGGTAAGCGACGCGATCGATGAAGGGGACGATGAGATTCAGACCCGGTTGCAGGGTCACATGATAGCGACCGAGGCGTTCCACCACCCAGGCGCGCTGCTGGGGCACCACGCGGATGGTAGCGCGCAGCACGAAAAAGACGACGATCAGGACGACGACGATGCTGATGAGGGTGGTAGGCATAGCGACTCCCCGGACGATGGCGGAACGACGGCAATGTGCAAGAGATTTCCCTCGTGCGCGACGATGACCGCGGCGGCGCCAGGACAGGCAGTATCGCCTTCTTCCAGCACCGCCGGCCACTCACTGCCACGATAACGGACCCGGTAGCGCCCTTGGGCGTCGGGACCACGGAGCACCTCCACCGCTTGGCCCAGATCGAGGTCGTCGACGCCGCTGGCTTTGCGTGCCAGCCGATGGCGCAGCCAAGCACTGACGAGAATGAGGACCACGCTGCTGGCGAGAAAGACCCAGTGCAGAGTGAGATGCGGTAGGAAAAGCCCGGCGAGGAGGGCGATCAGGGCAGCGATGGCAACCGCGGCGAGGTAGAAGGTACCGGTGAAGAGCTCTGCCAGACCTGCGACAACGGCAATGATCAGGTAGAGCAGGAGCACGGTTCAGTCACTCCAGCGCAGGTAGATCGCCGCCAGCGGTGGCAGGGTCAGCGACAGGCTGGCCGGCAGACCGGACCAGGACACTGCCTCGCTGGGTCGGGCGGGGTTACCGACATTGCTACCTCGGTAGACAGCAGCGTCACTGTTGAAGATTTCCCGGTAGGTTCCGGCGCGGGGCACGCCAATGCGATACTGTTCGCGTGGCACGGGCGTAAAGTTGCAGACGACGACCACAAAATCGCCGTGGCGATCCCAGCGCAAAAAGCTCAGCACCGACTGTCCAGAGTCGTGGCAATCGATCCACTGAAACCCTTCGTGCTGAAAGTCCTGTTCATGCAAGGCGGCGATGTCTTGATGCAGTCGATTCAGATCGCGAAACATCTGCCGTAAGCCGCGGTGCCAATCGACATCCAATAGTCCCCAGTCCAAGGCAGAACCGCTATCCCATTCCCGTCCCTGGCCGAATTCGTTGCCCATGAAATTGAGTTTCTTGCCGGGATGGGCGAACTGGTAGCTGAACAGCAGGCGCAGATTGGCGAAACGCTGCCAGGTGTCTCCGGGCATCTTGTCGAGAAGGGAGCCTTTGCCATGCACCACTTCGTCGTGGGAGAGCGGCAGGACAAAGTTCTCCGTGTAGGCATAGAGCTGGCTGAAGGTCAGGGCATCGTGATGATACTGCCGATGGATGGGGTCGAGTTGCAGATAGCTCAGGGTGTCGTGCATCCAGCCCATGTTCCATTTCATGGAAAATCCCAGGCCGCCAAGATAGGTGGGTCGAGAGACCATGGGCCAGGCGGTGGATTCTTCGGCAATGCTCAGGATTCCCGGATGCCGTTCGTGTAGGGCGACGTGCAGTTCGCGCAGAAAATCGATCGCCTCCAGATTTTCCCGCCCGCCATATTGGTTGGGGATCCATTCACCCTCCTTGCGGGAATAATCGCGGTAGAGCAGGGAGGCAACGGCATCGACGCGAAAGCCGTCGATGTGGAATTCTTCGGCCCAGTAAAGGGCATTGCTGAGGAGGAAATTGCGCACCTCGTTGCGCCCAAAATTGAAGATGTAGGTGCCCCAATCCTTGTGCTCGCCCTCGCGCGGGTCGGCGTGTTCGTAGAGGGCGGTGCCGTCGAAGCGTGCCAGCCCCCAGTCGTCGCGCGGAAAATGCCCGGGCACCCAATCGAGCAGGACACCGATGCCCTGCTGATGGCAATGATCGACGAAGGCGCGGAACTCGTCGGGGCTGCCAAAACGACTGGTGGGGGCAAAGTAACCGCTGACCTGATAGCCCCAGGATTCATCCAAGGGGTGCTCCATGACAGGCAGCAACTCCAGATGGGTAAAGCCCATTTCCTTGCAGTAGGCCACCAGTTCTTCGGCGAGTTCGGTGTAGCTGCAAAAGCTGTTGTCGGCACGGCGCCGCCAGGAGCCAAGATGTACCTCATAAATGCTCATGGGCGCTGCCTGCCAATCTGCCCCGGCGCGCCCTTGCAGCCACGCGTCGTCCTGCCACTGATGCTGTGCTTCGACTACGCGGGCAGCGGTTTCCGGGCGTAGTTCAAAGCTCTGGGCATACGGATCGGTCTTCACGAAGACGTTGCCGGATTCGCGATGACGGATCTCGAACTTGTAAAGGGCGCCCGCGCCGAGTCCTGGTAGGAAAAGCTCCCAGAGACCACTCTGGCCGCGTGCGCGCATGGGGTGTATCCGACCATCCCAGGCATTGAAATCGCCAACCACGCTGACGCGTTCGGCATTCGGCGCCCAGACGGCGAAGAGCACCCCCTCGACTCCTTCGTACTTGCGCAGATGTGCGCCCAGGCTGCGGTACGCATCCAGCCAGCGACCCTCGCCGAAGAGGTAGATGTCCATCTCGCCGAGCACCGGCTGAAAGGTGTACGGGTCATGCTGTTCGTGCCAGTTTCCCACGCCATCCTGCCAACGCAAACGGTAGGGCTGCGCCAGTCGTGTGTTCGATTCGCAGAAGAAGATCCCATCCTCGGCCACGCAATGCATGGGCCGAGCCTTACCGCGTTTGGGCAATAGCTCGGCCTGTTTGGCATGGGGCAGGTAGGCCCGTTGTACCCAACCGTTGCCCACGGGATGCTGGCCGAGGAAGGCAAAGGGATCGTGATGACGCGCAGCAAGAATGGCGTCTACGTCACTGGTGTTCATGCTCAGCATCTCGGCCACCATCGATCACCTCCCTTGGGCATCCTTCGGTGAGCATAGCACAGGGGAAAGAAAAGTCCCGCGCTAGTCGTCGCGGAAGCTATCTTCGGCAGCGTCCATGGCACGCTCGGGGTCGGTCTCTTCTGCGGGCACGCTGTCGGCCATGCGCTTCCGTCTGCGTTCGAAGTAGGCGGAAAATAACAGCCCCATTTCAAACAGCATATACATGGGGATCATCAGCAGGACCATCGACATGACATCCGGCGGACTGAGAATCGCCGCGGCAATGGCGCAGACGAGGAAGGCATAGCGTCGTCCCCGGCGCAGGGTATCGAGCTGCAGAACGCCGATCTGCACCAGCACCACCACCAGGATCGGAATTTGGAAGGCCAGCCCAAAGGCCAGGGAAAACTTGACGATCAGCGCGAGATAATTGCTGACCTTGGGCATGGCGGTGATGTCGTTGCCAGAGAAGCTGGCAAAGAAGCGAAAGGCGTTGGGAAAGACGACGAAATACGCGAAGACGATGCCCGCCACGAATAACGCGAGGGAAGTGAACAGAATCGGAAAAAATACCCGCCGTTCGTGGGTATATAGACCTGGTGCGACAAAGGCCCAGAACTGGTACAGAATCACCGGCAGGGCGAGGATGAAGCCGGAAATGAGCGATAGCTGCACGTAGGTCAGAAAGACCTCGGGCAAGCTGGTGTAAATCAGGTGGCTGCCTTTGGGCAGGACCGAGATCAATGGCTGGGCAAGAATGCCATAGATCTGCTGGGCGAAGGGATAGGAGACAAGAAAACCCACGAAGAGCGCGATGACCGCAAAGAGGACTCTGCGACGTAGCTCCAAGAGATGGCCGATGAAGGTATTTTCTGCGGACCCGCTCAGTTTGTCTGCACTCGCCATGAAATTCCAGGAGCTATCAGGGTGTCGGCAGGGGTGGCACTACCCCGGAGTAGTTCATCAGTGCAGCGTTTGATCCTGGGGGCGGGAGGGGCTGCTGCTCGGGGGCGGCAGTGTGACTTCCGGCTCGCCTCCTGATCCGCTGGAACCAAGCTGTGTCCCCGTCTCGATGGGATTCCCTTCGGCCAACAGAGGCTCCTCGATACTCGCCTTGAATTTCTCCACTTCCTGCAGTGGCTCATTGGCAAAGCCTTTGAGTTTCTCTGCCTCTTTCCGCATCTCGTCGAGCAGCAACTGTTGTTCCACTTCTGAGCGCACGTTATTCACCGTGCGCCGGAAGTAGCCCACCCATTTCCCCGCAGTACGCGCCAACTCGGGCAATTTTTCCGGCCCGACTACCAATAAGGCAATGACCGCGAGGAGGGCGAGTTCGCCAAAGCTGAAATCAAACATGGCTTAGCTGCGGTGAATGCTTTCCTGTTCGGTCTTCGGGCTGACTTCGGCTTCAATGGTATGCCCGATGGCAGCCTCTTTTTCCTTCTTTTCCTCTTCTTCCTTGACCGCGGAGCGGAAGCCCTTGATGGCCGAGCCCAGATCGGAGCCGACGTTACGCAGCTTGGCGGTGCCAAAGAGGGCCACCACGATCAACAGGATGATAATCAAATGCCAAATACTGAAAGCGCCCATGTGAATCTCCTTCCCTTACGGGATGATGCGCCAATGCACTCCTGACCATAGTCAAGAAGGATAACAGCGTCAAGCCGACTTGCGAGATGCCTTTTCGACCAATCCGGACAATCCCTCGCGGCGTTGCAACTCGCCCAATACGTCATCGATATGCAAGTCTCGTTCCTCCAGCGCCACCATGAGGTGGAAGAGCAAGTCTGCGGCCTCGGCAAGCACCGGTTGCGTCTCGGGATTCTTGCAGGCGATCAGAAACTCTGTGGCCTCCTCTCCCACTTTCTTGAGGATCCGATCACGGCCGCCTTGGAGCAATTTGGCCACATAGGACTGTGCCGGGTCGGCCTGCCGTCGTTGCTGGATGACCGCCTGGAGATCATCGAGAACGCTGCCACCCGGAGGCACGGAATCTTCCCAGTTCTGCTCTCCAGCCGCGTGGAAAAAGCAGGTGTCGGCGCCGGTATGGCAGGCGGGGCCCTCCTGCAGCACACGTAAGAGCAAAGTGTCGCCATCACAGTCCAGGTGAACGCTTTGTAAATGCTGCACATGCCCAGAACTTTCGCCCTTGCGCCAGAGGGCTTGACGCGAGCGCGACCAGTAAATGCCCCGACGTTCCGCCAGACTCAGGCGCAGGGCCTCGGCATTCATCCACGCCAGCATCAATACCTGTCCACTCCGTGCATCCTGAGCAATCGCCGGAACCAGGCCCTGCGCATTCCAGTGCACCGCAGCGAGCAGCTTGTCGTACTGACTATCCATGTTTTTCTCTACGCAAACGGGCGGCCTGCGGATGCATCAGGCATCCAGACGCATAGGAATGCCCTGCAGCGCCAGGGCACTTTTCACTTCCGCGATGCGGAATTGGCCAAAATGGAAGACACTGGCGGCCAGGACGGCATCGGCATGGCCCTGCACGATGCCAGCGGCGAAATCTTCGAGCTTGCCCACTCCACCCGAGGCGATGACCGGCACGGGCACGGCATCAGCCACGGCGCGGGTCAGTTCGATGTCAAAGCCTTTCCCGGTGCCATCGCGATCCATGCTGGTCAGGAGAATCTCGCCAGCGCCGAGGGCGGCCATACGCTGTGCCCAGGCCACGGCATCCAGACCCGTGGCCCGGCGGCCACCATGGGTAAATACCTCCCAGTGCTCGCCACTACGGCGCGCATCGATAGCCACCACGATGCAGGAATTGCCGAAGCGCTGCGCCGCTTGCTGCACCAGCTCAGGCTTGGCGACCGCTGCGCTGTTGATGCTGACCTTGTCGGCCCCGGCCAGAAGCAGGGTGCGGACGTCTTCCACGCTGCGCACGCCACCACCCACCGTCAGGGGAATGAAGACCTCGGCGGCCACCGCTGCGACTACATCGGCCATGGTCTGCCGCCCTTCATGGCTAGCCGAGATGTCGAGAAAGGTGAGCTCGTCGGCACCCTCGGCATTATAGCGGGCGGCGGTTTCCACCGGATCGCCGGCATCGCGCAGGGAGAGAAACTGCACCCCTTTGACTACCCGCCCCTGGTCGATGTCGAGGCAGGGAATGATGCGCTTACTGAGCATCGCGTTCGTCCAGACGGCGTTGCGCTGCGGCAAAATCGAGGGTGCCTTCGTAGATGGCGCGACCGCTGATGGCACCTAGGATCCCGTCTTCTTCGTGGGCCTGCAAGGCCAGCACTTGCTCCAGGTTGGCGATGCCCCCGGAGGCGATTACCGGTATTGGAATGCTGCGGGCCAGGGCAACTGTGGCGTCGATGTTGGGACCGCTGAGCATGCCATCGCGACTGATGTCGGTGTAGATGATGGCTTCTACGCCATCGTTGGCAAAGTGCTGCGCCAGATCGATGGGATCGTGTCGAGAGAGCTTGGACCAACCCTCCGTGGCCACCTTGCCATCGCGGGCATCGATGCCGACGATGATATGTCCGGGGAAGGCCAGCGTCGCCTCGGCAACAAAGCCCGGCGCCTTGACCGCCTGGGTACCGATAATGACGAAATTCACCCCAGCGAGAATGTAGCGTTCGATTTGCTCGTCGGTGCGGATGCCCCCACCCACCTGAATTTCCAGGTCGGGGAAAGTGCGGCAGATTTCCCCGATGATCTCGGCATGCACCGGTTCCCCACTGACCGCACCGTCGAGATCGACAATGTGCAGGCGCCGCGCCCCGGCCTCCACCCAGCGCCGGGCGGTGGCCAGAGGATCCTTAGAAAAGGTGGTACCGTCATCCATGCGCCCTTGCCGCAGTCGCACGCAATGCCCCTCCTTGAGGTCGATGGCGGGTATCAACAACATGCTCTTTTCTCCATGTTCACGCAATCTCGCAGCCGTTGCCGCAATCGCCAGACCATTCCAGAAAATTGCCCAGCAAGCGTAGGCCCGCACTGCCACTCTTTTCCGGATGGCACTGCAGGGCAAAGAGGTTGTCGGCAGCAATCGCCGCACAGAAAGGAAAGCCGTAGTCGGCAAAGGCGGCGAGCAGATCGGGATGTGCCGGCTCGACATAGAAGGAATGCACGAAATAGAAATGAGCATCCTGCGGGACGCCGGCAAAGAGGGGATGCGCTACGAGCTGGTGGAGCTGATTCCAGCCCATATGTGGCACCTTCAGGGGCTGTCCTTGCGGAGTGTGCAGCGCCTCTTCAGGAAAGGGCAAGACCCGGCCTGGCAAAATACCCAGCCCGGCGTGTTCGCCATGCTCGACGCTGGATTCCATCAACGCCTGCATACCCAGACAGATGCCGAGAAAGGGACGATTCTGCGCCGCAACGCGAAGAAACTCATCCAGTTCGCGTTCCTGCAGGGCCGCCATGCAATCGCCAAAGGCGCCGACGCCGGGGAAAATCAGGCGATCGCAGGCGGCCAGCTCGGCGGGTTTGGCGCTGATCACTGCCTTGCCCCCCAGATGCTCGATCGCCTTGGCTACGGAATACAGGTTGCCCATGCCATAGTCAACGATGCCAACGGAACTGCGATAACTCATCGATTCAGTGTCCCTTTGGTGCTGGGGATGCTGCTGCCAGCCCGTGGATCCGCGCTGACCGCCATGCGTAGCGCTCGGCCACAAGCCTTGAAGAGGGTCTCGGCAATGTGGTGGGCGTTGTTACCACGCAGGGCATCGAGATGCAGGGTGACCTGAGCATGATTGACGAAGCCCTGGAAGAATTCGTGCAGCAGATCGACGTCGAAAGTACCGATCTGCGCCCGCGGGAACTCGACCGCGTAGACCAGGCCGGGTCGCCCGGATAGATCTACCACTACCCGCGATAGTGCCTCGTCGAGGGGAACATAGGCATGGCCGTAGCGGGTCAGTCCAGCCTTGTCGCCCACGGCCCGGGCAAAGGCCTGACCGAGAGTTATGCCGATATCCTCGACGGTGTGGTGGGCGTCGATCTCGAGATCGCCCTGGGCCTCGATCTCGAGGTCGAAGAGACCGTGGCGGGCAATCTGGTGCAGCATGTGTTCGAGAAAGGGCAGACCGGTTCGCAGCTGCACCTGGCCGCTACCGTCCAGCTCCAGCCGCACGCTGATCTGGGTTTCGAGGGTATCACGACGGACGTCCGCAACGCGACTCATAGCAACTCTTCCAAGGCAGCAAGAAAGGCGCGATTTTCGGCAGGTGTACCGATGCTCACGCGCAAATAGTCACCGAGGCGAGGATGTCCTGTAAAGGCCTTGATGAGTATCCCGGCCCTTTTCAGTCCAGCGTGGATGGCAGCGGCACGACCGGGTAGGGCAAAGAGCAGGAAATTGGCGCGGCTGGGCCAGACTCGCACCCCCAGTTCTTGCAAGCGTTGGAGGACGACTTCCCGCTGAGCGCGGATCTCCGCCGCTTGCAAAGCCAATACCTCGGCGTGCTGTAGAGCGAAAGCGATGCTCTTTTGGGTGAGGATGTTGATGTTGTAGGGCAAACGTAGCTTGTCGAGTTCCTGAATCCAGGCACTTGGTCCGGCCAGATAGCCGAGGCGTAGCCCCGCTAGGCCCTCCTTGGAGAGGGTCCGCAGCAGCAGGAGATTCGGCCAGCGTCCCAACTGCCCGGCAAAGCTCTCCTCGCTGAAGGCATGATAGGCCTCATCGATTACCACCAGACCGGGTGCAGCGGCGCAGATCGCCTCCAGACTTTCCACCGGGTGCATCTGACCGCTGGGATTGTTGGGCCAGTCAAGGAAAACGATGGCTGGGTTGCAGCGCTCCATCTCCGCCAGAAAGGCGGGAAGATCCAACTGAAAATTATCATCCAGAGGCACGGAATGGTAGGCCAGACCCTGCTGTTCGGCGATGACACGATACATGACGAAGCACGGATCGACCGCCAGGATCGGTCGTCCGGCACCCGCCACCGCAGTAATCAGGATCTGGATCAGTTCGTCGGAACCGTTGCCGAGCATGAGCTCCATGCCGGCGGGGATGCCGCCGTGCTGGGCGAGAGCATCCAGCAATGCCGTGGGGCGCGGCGTGGGATAACGGTTGAGCTCGGCCTCACGCAGCTTTTCCAGCCAAGCACTGCGCAGACTGTCGGGCAATCCATAGGGATTTTCCATGGCATCGAGCTTGATCAAGCCCGCGCTCTCGGCAACCGCATAGGCGTGGCTGGCCAACACGGCTGGGCGTAGAAGTTCCTGCTGTAGGGTCTTGCCGCTCATTGCCCGCCAGACACCCGTGCCGCAGCCGAACGCGCATGGGCCGTCAACCCCTCGGCCTCCGCCAACGTCTTGGCAAGCCTCCCCAACTGGGCCGCTCCCGCAGGACTGGCTTCGATCAAGCTGCTACGCTTGATGAAGTCATAGACCCCGAGAGGCGAGGAGAATCGCGCACTACCGCCGGTGGGCAGCACGTGATTGGGTCCGGCCACGTAGTCCCCGAGGGCTTCGCAGGTGTGGATACCGAGAAAGATCGCACCGGCATTGTGTATCTGCGGCAACAGGGCACGCGGTTCCTGCACGGCAAGCTCGAGATGCTCTGGTGCCACCTGATTGGCCAAAGCGCAGGCCTCGACGGCATCACGGGCGAGGATGAGGGCACCGCGATTGGCCCAGCTTTCGCGGGCGATGGGAGCACGGTCGAGTTCCGTCAGGGCCTTGTCGACGGCACTGGCAACCGCCTCCAAGTGGGTGGCGTCCCAAGTGATGAAGATGCTCTGGGCAATTTCGTCATGCTCGGCTTGGGAGAGTAGGTCCCAGGCGAGCCATTCGGCGGGCGCCGAGCCGTCGCTGAGGACGAGGATTTCGCTCGGGCCGGCGATCATGTCGATGCCGACCTTGCCAAAGACCATGCGTTTGGCGGTGGCGACATAGATGTTGCCCGGGCCGACGATCTTGTCGACCGCTGGCACTGACTCGGTACCGTAGGCCAGGGCAGCGACGGCCTGGGCGCCACCGACGCGAAAGACGCGATCGACACCCGCAACAGCGGCGGCAGCCAAGACCCAGGGATTGACCTCGCCGTTGGGAGTAGGCACGGTCATGATGATCTCTTCAACCCCCGCCACGTTGGCGGGCAAGGCATTCATCAGTACCGAACTGGGGTAGGCGGCCTTGCCACCCGGAACATAGATCCCCACCCGCTGCAGGGGCAGGACCCGCTGCCCGAGGCGATTACCGGCAGCATCGGTGATTTCCCAGCTCTGCACGAGCTGCTGTTGGTGATAATCCCGAATCCGTTCAGCGGCGGCTTCCAGGGCACTGCGACCTTGCGCAGGCAGGCTGGCAAGAGCCTTTTCGCAGTCGCGCAAGGGGACTTCCAGAGCAGAGCTGTCGGCTAGCACCAAGCGATCGAAACGGGCGCCGTATTCGAGCAGGGCAGCGTCGCCGCGCGTGCGCACGGCATGCAGGATCTCGCGCACGCGCTCTTCCACCTGCAGGTCCCCGCTCGCTTCCCAGCCGTGCAGGGCAGAAAAAGCGGCAGCAAAATCTTCTTGTCGGGTGTCGAGACGCTTCATTGCCCTATCTCCGCTTCTAGTTTGCGAATCAGATCCTCAATGGCTTTTCCCTTGCGTTTCATCGCTGCCGGGTTGACCACCAGCCGGCTGGAAATGGGCATGATCTCCTCGACCTCGACGAGACCATTTTCCCGCAGAGTGCGTCCAGTGGAGACCAGGTCAACGATGCGGTCCGCGAGCCCAACCAAGGGCGCCAACTCCATGCTGCCGTAGAGCTTGATGATTTCCGTCTGAATGCCGCGCGCCTGAAAGAAGCGCCTGGTGATTTTTGGGTATTTGGTGGCGATTCGGACACGCTCCCAGCTTTCCGGCCGGTCAGCGGCAGCGAGGGCAGCGGGCTCTGCGACCGACATACGGCAGACACCAATGCGCAGGTCGAGGGGCTCGTAGAGGGCGAGGTTTTCCTGCTCGAGGAGCACGTCCTTGCCGGCAATGCCCAGGTCCGCAGCCCCCCAACTGACATAGGTGGGCACGTCACTGGCGCGGATCACGAGAAAGCGCACCTGCGGGTCGGTGCTGGGCAGGATCAGCTTACGCGACTTGTCGGGGTCTTCGGCCAGCTCGATACCGGCGGCGGCAAAGAGGGGAATGCTTTCTTCGAGAATGCGCCCCTTGGACAGGGCAATGGTCAAAATGTCGTTCATGCCGCCTTTCCGCTTCGATTTCGTACTCGTCGAATATCTGCCCCGAGGGCGCTCAGCTTTTCTTCGATGACCTCATAGCCGCGATCCAGATGGTAGATGCGGTCAATGAGGGTCTCGCCTTCGGCAACCAGGCCGGCCAGCACCAGACAAGCCGAGGCGCGCAGATCGGTGGCCATGACCGGCGCTCCCTGCAGGCGGGGTACACCGCGTACGACCGCCGTTTTGCCGTCGCTGTCGATACGCGCCCCCAGACGCTGCAGTTCGGAGACGTGCATGAAGCGATTTTCGAAGATCGTTTCGGTGATCTTTGCGCTCCCTTCGGCGATGGCATCCAGGGCCATGAACTGCGCCTGCATGTCGGTCGGAAAGGCGGGATAGGGCGCGGTGCGAATGTCCACGGCCCGTGCTCGCTGCTGCATGCGCAGACGAATGCCATCGCCGTCCTCGCGGAGCTCCGCTCCCGCCTCGCGCAGCTTGGCCAGGACGCTGTCGAGCAGACGTGGATCGGTGCGCCGCAAAAAAATGTCGCCCCCAGTCATGGCCGCTGCAACCAGGTAGGTACCAGTTTCGATGCGGTCGGGGAGGATCTGATGCTCGCAGCCATGCAGGGAATCCACCCCCTCCACCTCGATCACCGAGGTGCCGGCGCCGCGGATTTTGGCGCCCATGGCATTGAGCATGCGCGCCAGATCCACCACTTCCGGCTCGCGCGCGGCATTTTCGATGCGCGTATGTCCTTCCGCCAGGGTCGCCGCCATGAGCAGATTTTCGGTACCGGTGACGGACACCATCTCCATGACGATGGACGCACCGCGCAGGCGCGCAGCCTTGGCCTTGACGAAGCCATCTTCCAGACGAATTTCGGCGCCGAGGGCCTGCAGACCGTTGAGATGCACAGTGACCGGACGACTGCCGATGGCGCAGCCGCCGGGCAGACTGACTTCTGCGCTGCCGTGGCGAGCGAGTAACGGCCCAAGGACCAGGATCGAGGCGCGCATGGTCTTCACCAATTCATAGGGCGCAACCAAAGAGTGGACACTGCGGGGATCGATTTCCACCCCCAACTGTTCATCCACCAGTACCCGTGCGCCCAAACAACTCAGAAGCTCGAGCGTGGTGGTGACGTCGCGTAGGTGCGGAATATTGCGCAGGACAACCGGCTCCCGCGCCAGAAGGCTCGCTGCCAGGCAAGGTAGGGCAGCATTTTTGGCCCCCGAGATCCGCAGCTCGCCACGCAGGGGGCCGTTACCACGCAGGAGCAGTTTGTCCACGATGTTGCGTCAGCCCTGCGCTTTACTGACCAATTTCTGCAGTTCGCCCTGCTGGAAAAGGTCCGCCATGATATCGGAGCCGCCTACGAATTCGCCATTGATATAGAGCTGCGGGATGGTCGGCCAGTTGGAGAATTTCTTGATGCCGTCGCGAATCTGCGGGTCGGCGAGCACGTCGACGGTGAAGAGCTCTTTCACGCCCGCCTGCTGCAGGAGCTGCACTGCGCGGGCGGAGAAGCCACATTGCGGCGCCCGCGGATTACCCTTCATGTAGAGGGTGATGGGGTGCTTGGTTACCTGATCCCGGATGATGTCTTGAATGTCGGCCATGACTGTACCTCGAATGGGAAGGAAAAAAGTTAGGAACGAGCCGTAGCTTCGTCCGGGCTCAAAGTGCGTAGCTGCAAGGCGTGGATTTCTTCGCGCATGCGGTCGCCCAGGCAGGCGTACACCAGCTGGTGCCGTTTGACGAGGCTCTGGCCCTGAAACTGCTCGGCGATGACAACGGCCTCGAAATGGGCGCCATCGTCACCGAATACTTGCACCTGAGCGCCGGGAAGACCGGACTCGATGAGGGAACGGATCGTATTTGCTTGCATCATCGTTTCATCTTACCTGAAATTGTCGTGTCTGTGATCCCGTTGCTCAGGGACGCAGCTTGTAACCGCTGGCCAACAGGCGCCAGGCCACCGTCGAGCTGAGCAGAAAAAAGATCAGAGCGACGGCGAGGGAAGTCCAGACCGAGACGTCCGCATCGCTGAAGAACCCATAACGGAAACCATCGACGATGTAGAGGAAAGGATTGACCATAGACAGGTGACGCCAGGTCCCCGGCAACGACTGCACGGAATAGAACACTCCGGCGAGAAAGGTCAACGGCATGATCAGGAAGTTTTGAAAGCCGGCGATCTGGTCGAATTTTTCTGCCCAGAGTCCGGCGACGATACCCAGCGCACCCATTCCTCCCGCACCGAGAACGGTAAACAGCAAGATCCACACCGGATGTTGCAAGGGCAAGCGCAGGAATAGCAGAGCCAGCAGCAAGATGGCCAAACCCACGGCAATGCCGCGGACAATGGATGCTGCGGTCATCGCCAGAAAGATCTCTGTTGGGCGCAGGGGACTCAGCAGAAGAAAAATGATGTTGCCCGTCACTTTGGCCTGAATCAGGCTGGAAGAGCTGTTGGCAAAGGCATTCTGCAGCACCGACATCATCATCAGGCCGGGAACGATGAAGGCGATGTAGGAGACCCCGGGATAAATGTGGATATGTCCGCCCAGGGCATGGCCGAAAACCAGCAGATACAGCAGGGTAGTGACCAGGGGCGCGGCAATCGTTTGCAACCAGACGCGGGCGAAGCGCAATACCTCTTTGCGAAACAGGGTCCAGGCAGGTGTCCAGGCGATGGCGGGTAAAAACCTGTGCCCCAGGAGCGACTCTGGACTCTGTTGTGGCTTTCCAGTCGAAATGGAGCTATTCATCTCAGGCGTTGCGCAGGCGCAGATCCGGGTCGAGAATTTCGACATAGGCGCCATCGCGAATGCGCCGCTGCCACTCCTCCATACGCTCGCGTACCGTACGGTTGAAAAGCTGCATGCGGGCGACAGATTCCAGCTGCGCATCACTCAGGGCAGCCTCGCGATGGCCTTGCGACTGCACGATATAGATGGCGTCGCCGATCTGGATGGGGGCACTCACGTTGCCCACCGGCAAGCTCATCAGTGCGCGTTCCAGCTCGTCGGGCAGACTTCCCGGTGCTACCCAGCCCAATTCGCCGCCATTGGCTGCCGTGGCACGATCCTGACTGTAGCGTCGGGCCAGCTCGCTGAAATTCACCCCGGATTGCAGGCTGGTCTCGATGTCCTTGGCCTGGGACTGTGCCTCCTGCTCCTGGATACCCTTGCCGGCGTGCAACAAGATCATCGCCGCCTTGACCTCAGTCACCGATGGCTCTTGATGCTTGACATTGAGGAGCTTGAAAATGTGGTAACCGGTGGCGCTGGGGATCACCGGGCTGATATCGCCGGGTTGCAGTTTGAGCAGAGCCTGCGTGACAGCGCTGGGCAGCTCGGCGGCCTTGATCCAGCCCAGGCGACCGCCCTGCAGAGCGTCGCGGGCAGCGCTGACCTCGGTGGCCAGACGGGTGAAGCTGGCGCCATCAACCAATTGCTGGTGCACCTGCTCGATATCCCGGCGCACCTGACTCACGGCATCTGGGCTGGGGTCGCCAGGCAAGGGTAGGAATATCTGCTGCAATTCAAAACTCACTCCCGCAGTTTGTTTGAGCTGGCGGGCAAAGGTCTGGATCTCATCCTTGCCGAGGTGCACCCGCGCCTCTACTTCCTGCTGCTGTAGACGATCCACCAGGATCCGCTCACGGAGATTGTCCTCGAATTCCGACCAGGACTGCCCTTGCTGGTTCAGTGCTTCGCGCAGCTGGTCCGCGGTCAGATTGTTGCTGTGGGCGATATTGGCAATGGCCTGGTCCAGCGTGGCCTGATCGACGTTGATGTCCATGCGTTTGGCCATCTGCACCTCGATGTCCTGCAGGATCATCTGTTGCAGTACCTGACGGCGCAGGATCGCCTCCGGTGGCAACTGGCCGGGATCCTGTTGCTGTAGTTGTGCCTTGATGGCGCTGACCTTCTGGTCGAGTTGTAGTGAAGTGATGATTTGATCATTTACCACCGCCACTACCTTGTTGAGGGTGTCGAGGTTCTGCGGCAGGGGTGCGGCCTGCGGTACCTCCGTGGAGCGGGCGGAAAAGACTCGCGACTGCGGCGGTGGTGCAGCCAGGAGTGTCTCGCGGTTGACGAAAGGGGTTGCGGCCCAGGCAGAGCAACTGCTAGCCAAAGCAGCGAGGAAAAGGGCAGAGCGGTATCGGGACATCAGAACTCCATGCTGGCGCCGGGCACATATTGATCGAGGAAACCGTTGGAACTGTTGCCAATGCTGGTCAAACCGCGCAACACGATTTCCAGGTAGACGGCGTTGTTCGTCTGTCCCCCCAGTAGAATCTGGTGAAACATCATCAGTTGAGCCGTCCAGCAGCCGCCATCATAGCCGATCCCGAGCAACTGCTCCAAGGGTTTGTCATCCTGCACATCATATTGATAGGCACCGAGGACGCGCCATCGTTTACCGATGGGTAGAGCTGCAGAGACGCCCGCCTGATCGACGTAGTTGCGCGTGTAACGGTAATCAAGATTGAGCACCGTACCGTTGTGGGCCAACCATTGCGCGCGAAAATCCATGCGCTCGAAACGCTGCCAGTTGGAGTCGGTTTCGGAACTGGCGAGGAAATTGAGATTGGCCAGGGGGGCGTACTGGGCCTGCCAGAAATAATTGGACCGACTGTTTTGCGCCACGATATTGCCGGCAAGGTCGATCTGCTGACGGTTAAAGTAGTGGATCTGACCGATGGCGGCGCTCCAGACTTCCCGTCCATTCGGGTTGTAGCCCGATCCTTCCAGGCCATAGGCCAACTGGTTGGCGGCATTGATGCGATCGCTCCCATCGAATAGGGAGTTGTCGGTGAATATCGAGTCGTAGTTCTGGAAGGGCAGGCTGGAATCGAAGTTCGGGATCTGGTCCTGTGCCTGCAGAGGAATGAAAAGGTATTTGAACATGGGATGCAGGACAATACTGCTGCCGTCCTTGGCATCGCGAACAAAGTTGAGACCGCCGCGCAGGCTCAGAGCCGGCAGGCTGCGGTTGCTCACGCGGGCATAGGGACCATTGCGCTGGATCTGGTAATGACTGAAATAGAGCCGCGCCTGCGGTTCCAGGTAGCCCCAAGCGCGACTCCATTTCCAACCGACAGTGGGTGTGAGGTCGAGGCGCTGGCCGATGGGACCGGTGCTAGCATAGAAGTAATTGAAGTTGCTGCGCCAGTCGAAATAGCCGGTTTTGCCCAGGCGCCAATAGCCATTGGCGTAAACATAGGGTAATTGCGCGTAGGGCGCGGCGCCGCCCTGCAGCAGCTCCTGATAGCCCTGCACCATGACACCTGCCTGCAGATGGCGATTGCCATAGCTGATGGCGCCGGTGGAGGTCAGATACGGCGCATTGCCGACCCCGCCGATGTAACCGCCGTTGAAGCCGGTAACCCCGGAGAGATCGGCGAGAAAATTCCGATAGCTGACACGATTGTAATTGACCGAGAGCGCAAAACCATCTCCCAGATTTTGCTGGTGCTGCCAGGATACGGCCCAGACATTGCTGCCGGTGAGCTTGTCGTGGGGCAGCAAAGCGAGGAGCAACTGTCCACTATAGTCGGGTTCCAGATAGCGGAACTGGTTTTGTACCAGTATCCCGCGCTTGGTCAGTCCCTCTACGGTCAGGGTATCATCGAGATTGCTGGCGATGTCGAAATAGTAGGGGATACCCAGGGTAAAACCATTGATGGTGGAACTGCCAATGGTCGGTGGCAGAAAACCAGAATGGCGCTGCAGCGGAAAACTGAAATAGGGCAGCCAGAGGACGGGCAGACCATAGACATTCAAGGTGCTGTTGTAGGTGCTGATGTATTGGTCGCTCTGGTTGAGGTCCAGCTGCTGACTGTAGATCTGCCAGGCCGGGACCTGCCCGTGGCAGGTGGTGTAGCAGGCTTCGTTGAGGCGGTAGTGATCCTTGCCAAGTTCCTGCCCGCTGCTCGCCTGCCCATGGCCATCCTGACTCGGCAGCAGGAAACGCGGATGGAGAACGATACCCTGATTGCTGTGGATCTTCAGGGTTGCCTCCGGTGCATTGGTGACGATTCCCGGGCTCACCAGGTGCACCTGCCCCTTGGCGATGATTTCGTCCTTCTTCTCGTCGTAATGCGCCTGATGGGCATAGAGGCGGCGATCGCCGTAGAGCACCTCGACATTGCCCGTGGCCGTCCATTGGCCACTGCCCAGGCCCTGGATCTGGTCGGCGTAGAGGGTTACCGGCCCATCCTGCGCCCAGGCCGGAGAGACAAAGATGCAGAACGCCGCAGCCGCGCAGGTCAGGGACCAGCGCCGCGGGCGTGAGCGGCCTACGGCCATCGAGCATGTCCCAGGGCTAGGCATAGGCGCGTAAAATCGCACAGAATGCGCGTATGTCGCAATCTCCCAATGCTCTGCCCCAGCTCAGTGCTGCCGCCGAACGCTTCTTGCGCGCCCATGGCGTTGAGCCGGGCACCCTGCAGTCGATCCCTGGCGACGCCAGCGCACGCGGCTACTGGCGGGCACCCGCAGGGCGGGTTCTGGCACAAGTGCCCCACGCCGACGAGCTGCTGCCCTTCCTGCGTGTGCAGCATCGTTTTGCCGAGGTGGACTTGCCCGTGCCGCGCATCTTTGCAGTCTCTCTCCAGCACCGTCTCCTACTGCAGGAGGATGTGGGTTTCCGTGACCTCAAGAGCGCGCTGGATGCGGGTGAGTCGCCGGATGCCCTCATGGCCAGGGTATTCCCCCTGCTGCTGGGCTTGGCGGTGGCAGCGCAAGAGCGGATCTTCCGTCCGCCCTTGCCCGCCTACGACAGCGAACTGCTAAGCCGGGAATTGTCGCTCTTCTCCGACTGGTATCTGCGCCGGCATCTCGGGGTTTGCTTGTCGAACGCCGAACAGGTACAGCTGAGCTCCCTGTTTCGCCAGCTGACGAGCGCCGCCTGCCAGCAACCCAGAATCTGGGTGCACCGCGATTTCCATGCGCGCAATCTACTGCTGCGGCCGAATGCTACGCTGGTGATGATCGATTTTCAGGACGCCGTGCTCGGGCCGTATACCTACGATCTCGCCTCTCTGCTCTGGGATCGTTACTGGGACTGGGGGCGTGCACGGCGCACTGGCTGGATCGAGCGGTATCGCTGCCTGCTGCAGCGCCACGGATTGGTCGTCCCGGATGCCGAGGCATTTCGCGTGCAGGTAGAGGTTTTGGCCCTGCAGCGCAATCTGAAAATCCTGGGGATTTTTTGCCGTCTCGCCTACCGGGACGGAAAAACGGAGTATCTCCAGTTTCTGCCGCGCTTTTGGGCCTATGTGGAAGACCTGCTTGCTGGGCAGGACGCCTGGCGGTGCTTCGTGCCCTTGTTCCAGAGTTGGTCTCCATGCGGCAGGCCGTGATCCTCGCCGCGGGGCGGGGGGAGCGCCTGCGCCCGCGCACCGACTTTCTCCCCAAGCCGCTGTTGAGCGTTGCAGGGCGCCCGCTCATCGTCCGCCACTTGGATCATCTGGCCGCCGCCGGAGTGGAACGGGTCTTCATCAATCTCTCGCACTTGGGAGCCCTGTTGCCTCGCTTCCTGGGCCATCAGTGGCAAGGCATGTCGCTGGAATATAGCGACGAAACGGCGCAGCGCCTGGAAACCGGGGGAGCACTGGTGGCCCTGCGTGAGCGTTTGGAAAATGCCCCGTTTCTTCTGCTCAATGGCGACATTTGCACGGAGCATCCCCTGGCGGAGTTGCTGGCCGGCGATCCGGGCCTGGTTCTGGTGGACAACCCCGCGCACCATCCCCAGGGCGATTTTGCCGTAGAACGAGGACGCGTGACAGCGCCCGCTGCGGGGTTGCCGACCTATACCTATACTGGTCTTGCCCTTCTCGACGCTGCCTGGCTGGCGAATTTTGCCAGCGGCCGAGCGCCACTGGCACCGTGGCTGCGGCAATGGGTGGCGATGGATCTTCTCCGTGCGTATCTTCAGCAAGGGTATTGGTGTGATGTAGGTACGCCGGAGCGCTTGCAGGCCGCCCGCCTGCACTGTGGAGGAACGTAGTGGTCTTTGATGAAGCGGAAGTTGCCATCTGGGTGCACCCCAGTGCTGCCCAGGTGCAAGAGTGGCGCGAGCACTGGTTGGCGTTGATGGATCTGGCGTTGTGGGGCGAACTGAAGAGCAGCAAGATTGGCGCCCTGGGTAAGCTGCGGCGGCGCATCCTGGAGTGTGGCGAAAAATTGCGCTCCTACAGCGCTGATCGTTCCTGGATTCCGCACCCGCGTGAGCAGATCAAGAACTGTCTGAGCAGTGGCCTGCAGTTGCGGGAGAGTCTGGAAAAGGTCTCGGAACAGTTGGAACAAATGGAAGCCGGGGCGGCACTCGTGCCTTTGCACAGCTTGTGGGATAATCTGGCCGGAAATTTGCTTGCCGATCTCCAGCAGCGTGAGGAGCGGCTGGTAGCGCTTCTGAATGCACAGTACGGGGAAGAGATCGAGTGAGAGATGTGGTTCACGGGTTTGCGCGTCGATGAAGATCATTTATGGGCTCATTTTTCTTGGGGCTATCGCCCTGTTCGTTTTGCTGTTTTGGGCCGATCGCCCGCAGATCCTCAGTGGTAGCCCGAAGAGTGGGTCGGTGGCCTGGTATCGTCAGCATCCGCGAGAGCTGGCAGCCGTCAATCTGAAATGTTGGAAACTCTTGCAGCAGAGCAGCTTTGCCGACGTCGACAAGGTGATGGCGGCCCATCCCGAGTGTCGGGTTGCCTATGAAGCGAGTCGCGCCAATGACTGAAACGACCGTCGCCAGCGAGCTCCTGCTGCGTACCGGCCGTGACACTCTGCGTCTGGAGCGGGAGGCGCTGGAGGCCCTGGAAGCGCGCCTCGACGATGCCTTCGTCGCCGCCTGCCGTCTGCTGCTCGCCTGTCCGGGCCGCATTGTCGTCAGCGGTATGGGCAAATCCGGGATCATTGGCAAGAAGATCGCTGCGACTCTGGCCAGTACGGGGAGTCCCGCCCTCTTTCTCCATCCTGCCGAAGGCAGTCATGGCGACCTTGGCATGCTCACGGCGTCCGATCTGCTCCTCGCCTTGTCCAACTCGGGCGAAACCGCGGAGCTGCTTGCCATCCTGCCGGTGGTGAAACGCATTGGCGTGCCGCTGATCGCCCTCACGGGCAAGGCGGATTCTACCCTCGCGCGACGGGCGGACGTGCATCTGGATTGTGCCGTGGCGCGCGAGGCCTGCCCGCTGAATCTGGCACCCACCGCCTCGACCACTGCCAGTCTCGCGATGGGGGATGCCTTGGCTATGGCCCTGCTCAGTGCGCGGGGGTTCTCCGCGGATGATTTTGCTCTTTCTCATCCCGGTGGCGCCCTGGGACGGCGTCTATTGCTGCGGGTGGAAGACCTGATGCGCCGGGGCGAGCAGTTGCCGCGGGTCCGGCTCTCTACCCCGGTACACGAAGCGATCCTGGAGATGAGTGGCAAAGGCATGGGCATGACGACGGTAGTCGATGACGAGGATCGCCTTTTGGGCATCTTCACCGATGGTGACTTGCGCCGTGCCTTCAGCGAGCAACAGGACCTCTGGGGTCGTCCTATGGCCGATTTCTATCGTCCCAAGCCGCTATGTATCAGCGCCGACGCCTTGGCGGCAGAGGCTATGGCGCGGATGGATGCGGAACGGGTGGCGGTATTGCTGGTCGTCGATGACGAGGATCGCTTGGCGGGCGCCATCAGTATGCATGATCTATTACATGCGGGGGTCGCATGATGGATTTCAGCGAACGCTGTGCGCGGGTGCGTCTGCTGGTGCTGGATGTCGATGGGGTGCTCACTGATGGCCGTCTGCTTTTCGATGCAGAAGGGCGGGAAAGCAAAAGCTTTCATGTGCGCGATGGGCATGGCATCCGCCTCCTACAGGATTGCGGGATCGAGGTGGCCCTGATCACCGCGCGCTATTCCCAGGCCCTCGCCCATCGTGCCCGTGATCTCGGCATCCAGCGCGTGTACCAGGGGAGTGTCGACAAGATCGTTGCCTACACCGAACTGCTCTTCGCCACCCAAAGGGAAGAGGAAGAAGTCGCTTACATGGGCGATGATCTGATCGATCTCGGTATCCTCGGCCGCGTGGGGCTTGCCACGGCGCCCGCTGATGCGCACCCCGAAGTCCTGGTGCGCGCGCACTGGGTCGCGCAACGCCCAGGTGGCATGGGCGCAGTGCGCGAACTGAGCGAGGAAATCCTGCGTGCCCAGGGGCATTGGGGCGGCATCGTGGCGCGCGCGCTGGGTCAGGTATGAACCTGCGCCTGCCCGGACTCCTGCTTCTCGCCCTGCTGGGCGCAGGACTGTTGTGGCTGACCTGGCCAAAGCAACCCATTCCGTTCGTTGCCGTGGATTGGCATGGTGGCATCCGACGCGGCGATCAGGCCGCAAGCGATGTCGTCCTGCGCGAGTATGACGCGCAGGGACAACTGCAATTACTTGCCCATGCACAGGATGCCTACCATCTGCCCGAGGGCAATCAGACTTTTCTCAACGGTCTTTCGGTGGAGCGCTTCCGCCGTCAGGGGAACCTTGCCCTGCAGGCCGAGCATGGCCTTCTGCGTAACGGCGATCAGGAGCTTTTGGCCTGGGGACAGGTGCTTGCGACTTTGGCGTCCGATAATACCCTGCGTACGCAAAGATTGCGTTATGACCCCAAGAGCGGCGTGATCGAGACCCAGGATCCGGTCTTTCTAGTGCACGGGCGTAGTACCCTGCAAGGGGTAGGGCTATGGGCGTCGGTAAAAACGGAGCAGTTCCGCTTGTTGCATCAGGTGCGAGGAACCTATGTACCGTAAATGTTGCTTCCTTCTTCTGTCTTGTCTTGTTCCGCTTTCGGTCAGCGCGGCGAACGCGCCGGATGCGGGACTCGGCAAGGGGCCCATCCACATTTCCGCTGACCAGTTGCAAGGCCAGAACAAACCCGTGCAGGAGGCCATTTACAGCGGTGATGTGGTCATGCAGCAAGGGGATCTCGTCATCCACGCGGCACAGCTCACCATCCACGCCGCCGCCGGTAAGGTAGAGAAAGCGGTAGCCACCGGCAGTCCGGTGAGTTTCACCATGTCCAGTGCCGAGCGCCATGGCTATGGCCAGCAGCTGACCTATGAACCCGGCAGCGGCCGCATCATCCTCAGCGGCGACGCCCACCTTTGGCAGGGGAAAAACGAGGTCAGCGGGAATCAGGTCATCTATCTTTTGCAGAGCCAACAGACGGCGGTGACGGCAAGTCCTGGCCAGCGGGTGCGCTCGGTCTTCTATCCAGCCAAGAGGGGTGGCGCCAAGCCATGACGTCCGAGCTGCGCGCGGAATCCTTGGTCAAACGCTTTCGCCGACGCACCGTGGTGCGCGGGGTGTCGGTGGAGGTGAAGGCCGGCGAGGTGGTGGGTCTCTTGGGACCGAATGGCGCCGGCAAGACCACCACGTTCTATATGATGGTAGGCTTGATCCGCCCCGACAGTGGCCGGATCTACCTCAGTGGCCAGGATATCAGCAAACTCCCCATGCATCAGCGCGCACGACTGGGGCTTGGTTATCTTCCCCAGGAGCCTTCAGTATTCCGTCAGCTCAGCGCCGCCGACAATGTCCTGGCAGTGCTCGAACAGTTGCCTCTCAGCAGCGAAGAACGGCAGGCGCGTCTGGAGCAGCTGCTCGCCGAACTGCATCTGCAAAATCTGCGCAACACCCGCGGACAAAGCCTCTCGGGAGGTGAGCGGCGGCGGGTGGAAATCGCCCGCACCCTGGCCATGAGCCCGCGCTTCGTCCTGCTCGATGAACCCTTCGCCGGCATCGATCCCATCTCGGTGATCGAGATTCAGCAGTTGATTTCCGGCCTGAGTGAGCGCGGTATTGGCGTCCTCATCACCGATCACAACGTGCGTGAAACCTTGGGTATTTGCCAGCGCGCCTATATCCTGCATGATGGTCAGGTGCTGGCCTCGGGCGGCCCGCAAGACCTCATCGACAACCCTGCGGTGCGCGAAGTCTATTTAGGAGAGCAGTTCAAGATCTGAATCATGAAACAAGGACTCGAACTCAAACTCGGCCAACATCTGGCCATGACTCCACAATTGCAGCAGGCGATTCGCCTTCTGCAATTGTCGACCCTGGACCTGCAGCAGGAAGTGCAGATGATGCTCGACAGCAACCCGCTCCTCGATGAAGAGGAAGGCGTGGAGCTGGCGGCGAGCGATGCTTCATCTCCAGCGCCGGAGGAGCGTCAGCTCGATCTCGCGGCGGAGACCAGCCTGCCCGAGGAGCTGCCTGTCGACAGCCAGTGGGAAGATGTGTTCGATATGGGCAGCAGCGCCTCCGGAAGCGCGACGGCCAATGAGGAGGATCTGCCCGATTTCGAGGCGCGCAACAGCCGCGAACAAAGCCTGCAGGACTACCTTCGCTGGCAGGCTGACCTCACCTTTTTCCAGAGTGATGATCGCAATCTGGCCGAGTTGATCATCGATGCCATCGACGATACCGGCTATCTGGGGGCGGAATTGACTGAGTTGGCGGAGACCTCTGGTCGACCTGTGGCGGAGCTGGAAGCGATTCTGCGACAGATCCAGGATTTTGATCCGCCAGGGATCGCTGCCCGCAGTCTGGCAGAGTGCCTCTCCTTGCAGTTGCAGCAGATCGAGGAAGAAGATGATGCCCTGCTGCTCGCCCGCCGCATCGTCGATGAGCAGCTCGAGCTTTTGGCCAAGCATGACTATGTCCGTCTGGCGCAGGCTCTGGATGCGCGCGAGGAGGATTTGCGCGCTGCCGTCGCCCTGATTGCTGCCCTCAATCCCAAACCCGGCAGCGAAATTGGTGCCGGAGCCTCGGAATATGTCATTCCCGATGTCATCGTGCGTTGGGTAGGCAAACGGCTGCGAGTGGAACTGAACGCCGAGGCGATGCCGCGGCTGCGCATCAATCGTCATTACGCTGACCTGTCCGGTGGCAAGGACGCCGCGCACCGATACATCCAGGATCAGCTCAATGAGGCGCGCTGGTTCATCAAAAGTCTGCAAAGCCGGCAAGAAACCATCCTGAGGGTAGCTACGGCGATCGTTGAACAGCAGAAGGACTTTTTCCTGCACGGACCGGAGGCAATGCGTCCCATGGTTCTGCGCGATATTGCCGAGGCTGTGGAGATGCATGAATCGACGATCTCCCGGGTGACCAATCAAAAGTTCATGACCACCCCGCGCGGCTTGTTCGAATTCAAATATTTTTTCTCCAGTCATGTCGGTACGGATCAGGGTGGGGCGGCATCTGCCACCGCCATCCGCGCCGTCATTCTCAAAATGGTTCAGGCGGAGGATAGTCGGCATCCTCTCAGCGATGCGGAAATCGCCAAGATACTTGCCGAGCAGGGCATCCAGATTGCCCGTCGTACGGTCGCCAAGTACCGCGAGGCCGCCAACATCCCGCCAGCCGGCCAGCGCCGCCGCCTGTAGATAGCGCCTCTGCCCGCTTTTGTAATGGAGTCCAAGGCGCTACACTGACAAAGGAGCGGTAAAGCAGTGACGGACTCCCAAAACGGAAACGAAAGCTAGGAGCTTGCCATGCAAATACACATCACCGGGCAACACCTGGACCTCACCGAGGCCATCAAGAACCGCGTGCACGAAAAACTCGGACGCCTTGACCACTATTTCGATCGCGTCATCGATGGACGGGTCGTGTTGAAGTTTCTCGCCCACGAGAAACTCTCCAGCGTGGCGGAGATTACGGTCAGTGCTCCCGGACACGATTTTCACGCCGAGGCGCGCGATGCCGACATGTACGCCGCCATCGACCAACTGGCCGACAAGATCGACGGTCAGGTGCGTCAGTACAAGGAAAGGCTGCAGCGCCACCGGAGCAGTCCGGTAGCCGCAGTCCTTGCCACAGAAAGCGAATGACCATGGCTGCTTTGCCGCTCCCCGCAAAGGCTATTCTTCTCGACAGTCCAGCCGCGAGTATGACGGAGGTCCTGCAGGCCTTAGCCGAGAGGCTCAGTGAGAGCACGGGAATTGCTCGGCAAAAAATTTATGATGCCCTGATGGACCGCGAGACGCAGGGTTCGACGGCACTGGGCTTTGGGGTGGCGGTGCCACACGCGCGTCTGCCGGATCTCGCCAGTGCTGCGGTCGCCGCGTTGCGCAGTCGTAGGGCAGTGGAATTTGCCGCGCCCGATGCGGCAGGCGTGCGTATCTTTGTGGCCGTGCTGGTACCCGCTGGAGAAGCCATGGAGCACCTAGAGATACTTTCCCACATCGCAGCGCGTCTAACGCAGGAAACCGCGCGGCAGCAGCTTGCCGAAGTCCAGGATGTGGATGCCTTTCGCGCCCTGCTAGTCGCCTGAGGCGTCCCAGTCGTCGGTGGCGATGCTCTCGCCGTTTGCATAGGGTAGGCCGATATGGAGCGCAGCGTAAGTTTTTCCCAGATGGCTTCCGATCTGGCCGCCGAACTTGGCTGGACGATCCTGCACGCGGCCGCGCAAACAGTGCTGCGAGTCGACCCGCAGCATAGTAGTGATGGTGCGGCGCTGGTGGGTTTTCTCAGTTTCATTCGCTCGCACCCGGTGCAGATCTTGGGGCAGGCAGAACTGGACTACCTGCAGAGTCATCCCGAGCAGATCTATCTGGTGAGGACATTGCGCGTCCTCATTCTTACGGAAGGGGTACAGCCAGCGTCGGATTGGCTGGCGAGCTTGATGGACCAAGGCGTGGGTATCCTCGTCTCGGCGCTTCCTGCGCGGCGAATCTTGGTGCGTGTGCAGCAATATCTGCAACGCGAGTTGGCGCCGCGCTGTCTGCTGCACGGGGTGTTGGTTGACGTGCTCGGGGTGGGGATCCTCCTTCAGGGGGAGGCCGGAATCGGCAAGTCCGAGCTGGCCCTGGAGCTGGTGAGTCGCCATCACCGCCTCATCGCCGACGACAGTGTGCTGTGCATTCGCGAAGCGCCGGGGGTGATCACCGGCCATTGTCCCGCGGCCCTGCAGGGTTTCATGGAGGTGCGTGGGCTGGGGATCATCAATATCCGCCACCTCTTTGGTGCCGCCTCCGTGATCGATTCCAAGCGTCTGCGCTTGGTGGTCGAGATTCGTGACATGACGGAAATGGAACTGGCCGACGTCGATCGTTTGCAGGGCCAGGTGGACTACTGGGATATCCTCGGAGTGCCCTTTCCACGCCTGCGTTTGCCGGTCAGTGCTGCACGCAATCTGGCGGTACTGGTAGAAGCGGCGGCACGAGCGCAGTACCTGCGAGAGGCCGGAATGGATATGGTGGCGCTTTTCGATCAACAAACCCGCGCTGTGGGCCACAATTTATGAGCGGCGCTGGTGATTTTGTCATCATTACGGGTCTGTCCGGTTCCGGTAAGACGACTGTCTTGCAGGCGCTCGAGGACCTTGGCTATTTCTGTGTCGACAATCTGCCTGCCACCCTCCTGGGTTCCTTGTTGCAGGAATTGACGCACCACCAGCTGGCTCCCCTGCGTGTTGCCGTGAGTATCGATGTGCGCAATCGCACCTTTCTCGACGCACTGCCCGAAGCATTACAGCAGATACCGCAGGAATGCGGCCTGCAACCGCGCATACTCTTTCTCGATGCGGATGAAGAAACGCTGTTACGCCGGTACAGCGAGACTCGCCGCCGCCATCCCCTCAGTGACCAGGCAGAGATAGCACCGGGCGCCGCACTGCATCAGGTGTTATCGCGTGAGCGCGTCCTGCTGGCTCCTTTGGCACGCCTTGCCGACCGTGTGCTGGATACCTCGCAGGTGCACAGCCACTCGTTGCGGCTACGTGTGCAGGCCTGGGCCCAGGTGGCACGGGCTCAGCGCCTGATCGTGCTGCTCCAATCTTTTGCTTTCCGCAACGGGGTACCTGCCGATTCCGATTTTGTCTTCGACCTACGCGCCTTGCCCAATCCCCATTACGAGCCCGAACTGCGGTCTTTGACCGGGCGCGACACCGCCGTGCGGGATTTCCTTGATCTTCAGGAGGCCGTACAAAGGGCGCGGAGCAGTCTGGAGGCCTTTCTGCAGGAGTGGCTTCCCCCTTTTGCCCGTGACCACCGAAACTATGTCACCATTTCCCTGGGCTGCACCGGTGGCAAACATCGTAGCGTCTATATGGTCGAATCCTTGGCGAGATCCTTTGCACGTGATGGGCAGGAGATTTTGGTCGAGCATCGCGAGCTCGATATTCAGGAGCGGTATTCTTGAGCCTGGCGCAGGTCGCTTTACTCACCCATGCCGGTTTTGGCGAGGCGCTGCTGGATGTGGTCGAGCATATCTATGGTGACCGTCCTGCGGCGGTATTTGCCCTGTCTCCCGCGGGAGACGATCTCACGTCATTACGCGCGCGCCTGCAAGAGCTGATCGATGCCGCTGGGTCGGAGCGTCCGCTGCTGATTCTCTGTGACATCCGCGGTGCCAGCCCAGCCAACGCCCTACCCGAGACTTGGGCTAACCCTTGGGTGCGGGTGGTTTATGGGTTGAATCTACCGATGTTGCTGCGTGCCCTGTCGCGGCGCGAGCACTGGGAAGGTCTGCCAGAGCTCGTCGCCGAGGGTGGTCGCGCGGCGATTCAGGGCCATCCGTAATCCGCTGTCGCACCGGTTTCTGCACTAGACTGGTAGGCAGAGTGGTTCGCAAGGAGAAAGGCAATGGCAGATTTACGTGCAGTGCATACACGCCTGGGGCAGAGTCTATGGCTCGACAATCTCTCTCGTACTCTGATTCACGACGGCATTCTGGCCCGTTATATTGCTGAAGACGGAGTTTCCGGAGTGACCTCCAACCCCAGTATTTTCCAGAAGGCCATTCACGAGAGCCCATATTATCAAGAGGATTTGCTGCGTCCGGCAGAGTCGGCCGAGCGCCTTTACGAAGAAATGGTCAAGGTCGATCTGCAAATGGCCTGCGATCTTCTGCACGCCACCCATGTCGCCACCCAAGGCGATGATGGTTGGGTAAGTTGGGAGGAGTCCCCGCGACTGGCCATGGATGAGGCCGCCACCGTTGCCGAGGCGGAGCGTTTGCGCGGCATCGTCCAGCGCGAAAATCTCCTGATCAAGGTGCCGGCGACCGCCGCTGGTATTGCCGCGCTGCGCACCCTCATCAGTCGCGGTATTTCCGTCAATGTGACGTTGATGTTTGGCCTGCAGCACGTACGCCAGGTATTCGCTGCCTATCAGGAAGGTCTCTCGGCCTGGATCGACGCTGGTGGCGAGGCTGGACGGGTGAAGGCCGTAGCCAGCCTTTTCCTGTCTCGCGTCGATACCCTGGTAGATCAGCAGCTGGAAACAATCGGCACGGATGCGGCATTGCGGCTGCGGGGCAAGGCCGCGGTGGCACTGGCCAAGAAGGCCTACGCGGTGTATCGGGAGACCTTTCACGGCCAAGGCTTTTCTCGCCTCAAGGCGGCAGGCGGGCGGCCACAGTATCTGCTTTGGGCCAGCACCAGCACCAAAAATCCGGCCTATTCCGATCTGCTCTATGTCGAACCATTGATGGGTCCGGAGACCATCAATACCCTGCCCGATGCGACTCTGGCCAAATTGCGGGAACACGGAAAGCTGGCAGATACCCTGTCTCAGGGCCTTGCTGAGGTGGAGAAGACGCTGGCCGATCTCGCTGCCCTCGGGATCGACCTCGACGGGCAAGTCGCGCCTCAACTGCAGAAGGAGGGCTTGGAGGCCTTCTCCACTTCCTTCGAGGCGATGCTGGAGGAGGTGGAGAAGCGCCGCGCCTAGAAGCCGACGATGTTGTAGCCGGCGTCGACGTAGGTGATTTCGCCGGTAATGCCAGATGCGAGATCCGAGCAGAGGAAGGCGGCGACATTGCCGACTTCCTCTTGTGTCACGTTGCGCCGTAGCGGAGCATGCGCGGCATAGTGGTCGAGGATGCTGCGAAATTCGCTGATGCCGCTGGCTGCCAGGGTGCGGATGGGCCCAGCAGAAATGGCGTTTACCCGGATCCCTTCGGGCCCTAGGGCGTGCGCCAAATAACGTACACCTGCCTCCAGGCTGGCCTTGGCCAGTCCCATGACATTGTAATTGGCCATCGCCCGTTCGGCGCCCAGATAGCTGAGCGAGAGGAGGGCGCCGTGGCGTCCTTGCAGCAAGGGGCGCAGGGCCTGTGCCATGGCGGTAAAGCTGTAGGACGACACTTCATGGGCAATGCGGAAGCCCTCGCGGGTGGTGACGTCGGCGTAGTTGCCGGACAGCTCTTCCTTGGGTGCGAAGGCAGCGCCATGGATGGCAATGTCCACCCCACCCCAGCGTTGCTGGAGGTCGTTGACGACGGCACGCACCTGCGCCTCGTCCATCAGATCCAAGGCCAGAGGGGACGGCGCCTGGATCTGCGCCGCCAGGTCTTCCACCCGGCTTTTGGTGCGCTCGCTCTGGTAGGTCAACAGGACTTCTGCCCCCTCCCGCGCCATCGCCTGGGCGATTCCCCAGCAAATGGAGCGCTCGTTGGCAACGCCGACTACCAAAGCCTGTTTATTCTGTAAAAAACCCATGGTCTGTGAATGCTCCGAGAGTCCCTGTCAACGCAGGAAAATGGTTAGATGCTTGCCGGGCTGCAGGTCGCTGGCCGAGGCCAAACGGTTCCATTGCACCACGGCATGGGGTGAAACATGGAATTGCTCTGCAATCTGCCAGACGGTGTCGCCGGGGCGGACGACGTAGGTGGTGGCATGGGGCGCAGTGGCCAGCCGTTCTTGCTGTGGACTCAACGCAGCCACCTCCGTCCCGCGGGCGGGTAGGCGCAGCACCTGTCCGGGATGCAATATGCTCTTGCTGTGCAAACCGTTGTAGGAGGCAATAGCCGCTACACTCACACCGGCGCGCTGCGCAATCTGCCAGAGGGTTTCGCCGGGTCGCACGCGAATGCTACCGCCGCTTTGGGCAACGGTATAGGTGGCCTCCTGCAAGTGAGCGCCAGGCAACTGCAGCTTCTGTCCGGGGTGGATGACGCTGCGCGTGCTTATGTCGTTGGCGCTGGCCAGGGCGCTTACGCTGACATCGGCGCGCTGCGCCAGCTGCCAGAGGCTCTCGCCGGGACGCACGGTGATGCTGCGCGGCGCATACCCGCTGGCGACGGCCATGGGCTTGCCGCCATAGATGACGAGTCGTTGCCCCACCTGCAGGAAGCGACCCGACCGCAAATGATTCCAGCGCTCGAGATCACGTACGGAAACGCCAGTCCGGAGGGCAAGCTGGGACAGGGTTTCGCCGGGACGTACGGAGGTGTAATGCACGGCGGGAGTAGGCCGGGCAGTCTGTACGGCGATGGCTGGTGCTGGGGTGGCTGCCGGAGCGGGCGTCGGAGTTTCCATTTCCGGCATCTGCAGTAAGGCGGTGCGCAGGGTTTTCGCTTTGTCTTTGGGGACGACCAGCGAGTAGCCGGCCGGCGCTACCCCGTAACTGAGGCCGGCGTTCAGACGCTGCAGCTCCGTCACCGAGACGTCCATCAACTGCGCAGCAACCTGCAAATTGACCCGCCGCGGTGTATTCACCAAGGCAATATGCGCGGTGTTGGGGATGCTTGGCAGGGCAATGTGGTAAGCCTGCGCATTCTGAATCACTTGTGCCAGCCCGAGTAGCTCGGCAACGTAGTTTTCCGTCTGGTTCGGCAGGTTCAGGTCCCAGAAGTCGGTAGGTTCCCCCGCAGCGACATTCTGCTGTATGGCCGCCGAGACAGTCCCCTGACCGGCATTATAGGCGGCGATGGCAAGCAACCAGTTGCCGCCAAAGTAATTGTAGAGATAGGAGAGATAATCAAGGGCGGCATTGGTGGAGGCCGTTAGGCTGAGGCGGGGGTCGCCCCAGCGGGTGTTCTGCAAACCAAAATTCCTTGCCGTGCCGGGAATGAACTGCCAGAGCCCTGCCGCGGCTGCCGGAGAATATGCCTTCGGGTTGTAGCCGCTCTCGATGGCTGGCAGCAACGCCAGCTCCATGGGCAGGCCCCGCTCGTGCACCGCGTTGGCCACGTAGTACAAGAAGGGACGGGAGTTGTGGAGGATCTCCTCCAGCTTGCCCTGATGCTGCAGGAACCAACTACGCCACTTGGCTACCCGCGGTCGGGAGACATCGCTGATGCGGAAACCGTCCACTAGATCAGTCCAGATGCTCTCCTGCGCATTTTGTAGCGCCACGTCGCTGTGCTGTAGGTTGTGAAATTCCTGCAGAAGCTGCGAGCTGTCGCTGACAGTCTCCGGGGCGGTTTCCTGCGCATCCGTGCTGGGGTCTTGCCCGGCTGGACCGCTGCTTTGCAGCTTGGCGATCAACTGGGAAAGGGATTCTGACGGATCGTTGTTGGCTGGTGCGGTGGCCGCACTGTTGCTGGCCCAAGCGAGCGGTGACGCCAGTAGCGCGCAGCTCGTGGATAGGACGATGACCGACTTTCGCATACTACTCCTTCTTTGGTGAGGAGGCCCCGACCGTGCACCCTGACCAAATCTGCAGATTTTTCGCAAATATAAACAAAAAGCTGGAGTGATCCCCAGGGGGAGATTCTCGGCTGATACTAGGGGCTCCATCGCTGCTCGTCAATGCTGATTATGCACTATCAAAATTTCCTATCGATCCTGGGAACCGTGCGGAGATTTTTGCGCGCAGTGTGGCGCAGAGTGCAAGCCTGATATGATGGGCCCTGCTACTCGTACAGAAGCAAGAAAGGATGCAGAGTTGATGACCGTACGTACCCGTTTCGCCCCCAGTCCCACCGGTTATCTGCACATTGGTGGAGTGCGCACTGCGCTCTTCTCCTGGTTGCATGCGCGCCAACAGCAGGGTCAGTTCATTCTGCGCATCGAGGACACGGACCTCGAACGCTCGACGCCCGAAGCCACCGCCGCCATCCTGGAGGGGATGCAATGGTTGGGTCTGGATTGGGACGAAGGTCCGTTCTATCAGACACAGCGGATGGAACGCTATCGCCAGGTGCTGGCGCAGATGCTGGCGGCCGGCACCGCCTATCATTGCTACTGCAGCAAGGAAGAACTGGATCTCATGCGGGAAGAGCAGCGGGCGCGCGGCGAGAAACCCCGCTATGATGGTCGCTGCCGGCATCGTCAGGAGGCTCGTCCGGGCGTCTCTCCGGTCATCCGCTTTCGCAGCCCCGACACTGGCGAAACCGTGGTCGAGGACCTGGTGCACGGGCGGGTGGCGTTCCAAAACAGCGAGCTCGATGACCTGATCATTGCCCGCTCGGACGGCACCCCCACCTACAACTTCTGCGTGGTTGTGGATGATTGGGATATGGGTATCACCCAGGTCATCCGCGGTGATGACCACCTCAACAATACCCCGCGGCAGATGCAGATTCTGCGGGCCCTAGGCGCCAGTGTGCCGCAGTACGCCCATGTGCCGATGATTCTCGGGCCGGACAAACAGAAGCTGTCCAAGCGCCATGGTGCGGTCAGTGTGCTGGAGTATCGCGAGCAGGGTTTTCTCCCGGACGCCCTGCTCAATTTCCTAGTGCGGCTGGGATGGTCCCATGGCGATCAGGAAGTTTTCACCCGCGCGGAGATGATCGAGCATTTCCGGATCGAGGAGGTGCACAAGGCGGCCTCGGCTTTCAATCCCGAAAAGCTGCTATGGCTCAATGCCCAGCATCTGCAGACCTTGTCGGCAGGGGACCTGGCCCGACAGCTGCGGCCTTATCTGGTGGAATTGGACGACGCGGCAATCGCCGCTGGTCCGGCGTTAGCGGAGGTCGTGCCGCTGTTGCAAGAGCGTGCGAAGACCCTGGTGGATATGGCCGCTGCCGCAAGGATGTTCTACATCGCGCCAGAATCGGCCGAAGAAAAGGATCGCAGCAAGCATCTCGCCGGCCAGGGGGCACTGCTGCAGGCGGCGCTGGGCGCGCTGGACCCGATCCCGGACTGGACGGCCGGGGCCGTGCATGCGGTTTTGCAGGACTTGGCGCAAGAGCATGCGCAAGGCAAGCTGGGCAAAGTGGCCCAGCCGCTGCGGGTGGCGGTGGCCGGTTGTGCCGTCTCCCCGCCCCTCGATCAGACTTTGGCGGTGCTCGGGCGAGAAGAGACCTTGCGGCGCCTGCGGCGAGCGCAGGATTGGGTGTGATTGCCCCTTGGCGTAGGCGGCTGCTTTTGTCATTATCCTTTCTTATGGATTGCCGCCTCGAAAAGGAGTTTCGCTATGGCCCACAACGTCACGCAGAAAATCATTGCTGCTCACCTCGTCAGTGGTGAGTTGCAGGCCGGCAGTCCCATCTCGATCCGCATCGACCAGACCCTGACTCAAGACGCCACGGGTACCATGGCGTACCTTCAGTTCGAGGCGCTGGGTCTGCCCAAGGTGCGCACCGAGTTGTCGGTATCCTATGTCGATCACAACATGCTGCAGTCGGGCTTCGAGAATGCCGATGACCACCGCTTCCTGCAGAGTTTTGCCGCCAAATATGGGATCCACTTTTCCCGTCCCGGCAATGGTATCTGCCATCAGGTGCACCTGGAACGCTTCTCCAAGCCGGGGCGTACTCTGCTCGGTTCCGATTCGCATACCCCCACGTCGGGTGGTGCAGGCATGCTCGCCATTGGCGCTGGTGGACTCGATATTGCCTTGGCCATGGGCGGACTGGCCTTCAACCTGAACATGCCGCAGGTGATCGGCGTCAAGCTCAGCGGCCGCTTGCAGCCTTTCGTCAGCGCCAAGGACATCATCCTCGAGGTGCTGCGCCGCAAGACCGTCAAGGGCGGCGTGGGGAAAGTCTTCGAGTATTTTGGTCCGGGAGTCGCCAGTCTGTCGGTGCCCGCACGTTCCACCATCACCAATATGGGTGCCGAACTGGGGGCCACCACCAGCGTCTTCCCCAGCGATGACGTCACCCGCGCTTATCTGAAGGCGCAGGGCCGGGAGGTAGACTGGTCGGAGTGGGTGGCGGATGCCGGCGCCAGCTATGACGAGGTCCTGGAGATCGATCTCGATACCCTGGAGCCGCTGATTGCTTGTCCGCACAGCCCGGACAATGTGAAGACCGTGCGCGAGGTGGCCGGCACGCCGGTGGCGCAGGTGGCCATCGGCTCCTGTACCAATTCGTCTTACACCGATCTGATGACCGTATCGGCCATGCTCCAAGGCAAGGTGGTTGCGGAAGGGGTGAGTCTGGGGATCTCGCCCGGTTCGCGGCAGGTCATGGAGATGGTCACTCGGGATGGCGGCTTGCTCAATTTCATTGGCGCTGGCGCGCGTATCCTGGAGTCCGCCTGCGGTCCCTGTATCGGCATGGGCTTCGCACCGCCCAGCGAGGGCGTTTCCATCCGCTCCTTCAACCGCAACTTTTACGGCCGTTCCGGCACCAAGAATGCCTCGGTGTACCTTGCCAGCCCCGAGACCTGCGCTGCCTGCGCCCTGACCGGTGTGATCACCGACCCGCGCGATCTGGGTATGGCGCCCATCCAGGTGGATTTGCCCGGGCAGTTCCTGGTGGACGACCGTATGATCGTGGCACCCGCGGGCGAGCCAGAGAAGGTGGAGGTGCTACGTGGCCCCAATATCGCCAAGCTACCGGTGAACCAGGCGGCTCCTGAGGAAATTCGCGGTTCCGTGCTCATCCGCCTGGGGGACGACATCACCACCGATCATATCATGCCTGCGGGGGCCAAGGTCCTGCCCCTGCGCTCCAATCTGCCGGCCATTTCGGAATATGTGTTTCATGTGGTCGACGAAAGCTTCCCCAGCCGAGCCAAGCGCTCCGGCGGCGGCTTCATCGTCGCCGGACACAACTATGGGCAGGGCTCCAGCCGGGAGCACGCCGCTCTGGCGCCCCGCTATCTGGGAGTGAGGGCGGTACTGGTGCAGTCCTTCGCGCGCATCCACCTGGCCAATCTGATCAACTTCGGCATTCTGCCGCTGACCTTCGTCAACGCCGCCGACTACGAAAAGGTGCAGGCGGGAGATGAATTGGCACTGGACATCCGTGGTTTGGCTTTGGGCAAGTCGTTGCTGCTGCAAGATCTCAGTCAGGGCATCGAGATTGCCGTACAACCACAGTTGGCCAGCGAACGTGATCTCGAGCTGATTCGCAAGGGCGGCGCTTTGTCCTGGGCCAGCGAGCAACTGGAGAAAACGGCATGAGTGGTACGGCGATCCGCTACGAAAAGGGGAGTATGGTAGTCCCCATGGATCCGATCATCCCCTTCATCGAGGGTGATGGGATTGGTGTCGATGTCACACCGGCCATGCGGCAGGTACTCGATACTGCCGTGGCCAAGGTGTACGGCGCTAAACGTCGCATCCATTGGCAGGAACTCTATGCGGGACAAAAGGCCGTGGCCAAATTTGGCGCGGGCGTGTATCTGCCCGAGGAAACCATGGCCGCCATCCAGCGCTATCATGTAGCCATCAAGGGTCCGCTGGAAACGCCGGTGGGAGGCGGCATCCGCAGTCTCAATGTCGCCTTGCGCCAAGATCTCGATCTTTATGTCTGTCAGCGGCCAGTCCGTTATTTTGCTGGGACGCCGAGCCCGATGAAACGCCCGGAAGATGTCGATATGGTGATCTTCCGGGAAAACTCGGAAGACATCTATGCCGGTATCGAGTGGGCCGCAGGGACCCCTGAGGTGGCCAAGGTCATCGCCTTTCTGCAACAGGAGATGGGGGTCAGGAAGATTCGTTTCCCCGACAGCTCTGCCATTGGCATCAAGCCGGTGTCGCAGGAGGGTTCGGAGCGCCTGATTCGCCGTGCCATTAGCTATGCGCTGCAGCATGGGCGGAAGTCGGTGACTCTGGTGCACAAGGGAAACATCATGAAATTCACTGAAGGCGGCTTCCGCGATTGGGGCTACGCCTTGGCCGAGCGGGAGTTCGCTGAGCAAGTGTTCACCGGGCGGCAGAAGGCGGCTATCGCCAAGGCCGAAGGGAAAGCGGCGGCAGCCGCGGCAGAGCAGGTGGCGTTGCAGGCCGGCAAGTTGGCCATCAAGGATGTCATCGCCGACAATTTCCTGCAGCAGATTCTCCTGCGCCCGCAGGACTATGATGTGGTTGCCACTCTGAACCTCAACGGCGACTACATCTCCGATGCCCTGGCGGCGGAGGTGGGGGCATTGGCATGGCGCCCGGCGCCAATCTGTCGGATACCCACGCCATCTTTGAAGCGACGCATGGTACCGCACCAGACATCGCCGGGCAGGGCAAGGCCAATCCCAGTTCCCTGATTCTTTCCGGAGTGATGCTCCTCGAACATCTGGGCTGGTTGGAGGCGGCGCAAGCCATCACTGCGGCAATGGAAGGCTGCATAGCCGCCGGGGAAGTGACTGGCGATCTCGCCAGTCTGCAGGGCCAGGCGGGGTTGTCCACCAGCGAATTCACCGCGGCGCTCTGCCGTCGCATCGAGGCATGACCCATTGAATCTGCACGAATATCAGGCCAAGCGGTTGCTGGCCGAGGAAGGGGTGCCGGTACCGAAGGGAATACCGGCGTTCTCCGTCAAGGAGGCGGTCAATCAGGCCCGTGCCCTGGGTGGTGGTGACTGGGTCTTGAAGGCGCAGGTACACGCCGGTGGCCGGGGCAAGGCCGGTGGCGTGCAGCGGGTGCATAGCATTGCGGAAGTGGAGGCGGCAGCTCAATCCTTGTTGGGCAAGCGCCTGGTGACCGCCCAGACGGGCCCGGAGGGGCAGCATGTCGCCGCTTTGCTCATCGAGGAACCGAGCCAGATCGCGCGGGAGTTTTATCTTGCCTTGCTGGTGGACCGGGCTGCGGCGCGCTTGACCTTCATCGCCTCGGACGAGGGGGGGATGGAGATCGAAACGCTGGCGGCAACACGCCCCGAGGCTATCCAGCGTATTGTCCTGGATCCTGGCATCGGCTTCCTGCCTTATCAGGCGCGTGACCTGGGCTTTGCTTGGGGCTTGCCGGCGGCGGCGGTGCAGCTGTTGGTCAAGGTCATGCAGGGCATGTACCAATTGGCGCGGCGGCTGGATGCGCAGATGGTGGAGATCAATCCGTTGGCCCTCACCCAGGATGGCAAAGTTCTCGCGTTGGATGCCAAAGTGGTGATGGATGACAATGCCCTCTATCGCCACCCCGAGTCCGATGAGCTTTTTGACTCCACCCAGCAGGACCCGCGGGAGATCACCGCGCGGCAGTTTGGTCTGAACTACATCTCCCTCGACGGGAATATCGGCTGCATGGTCAATGGGGCAGGGCTGGCCATGGCGACCATGGATCTGATCAAGCTGCACGGCGGCGAGCCGGCCAATTTCCTGGACGTGGGCGGTGGTGCCGCTGCCGACAAGGTGACCCAGGCCTTTAAGCTCATCCTCTCCGACCAGCGCGTAAAGGCCATTCTGGTCAATATTTTTGGTGGCATCACCCGCTGTGATCTCCTGGCCCAGGGCATCATTCAGGCGGCCAGCGAGGTGGGCATCCACCTGCCGGTGGTGGTGCGTCTGGAAGGCACCAAAAAGGAGGAGGGAATGGCGATGTTGCGGGACAGCGGGCTGCGCATGATCGTTGCGGAGGGCTTGACCGATGCAGCGTGCAAGGCGGTAGAGGCCGCTCGGGCTTGATTTGGACATCAATGTCGTTTGGTTGCAGAAGCTCTGGCCCCTGCTGCGGCACTCCGGGCCGCTGATTTCGCGTCTGGCAGAGACCTATGTCAAACGTGGCGCGGATCGCAAGACGGCAGAAAACCTGGCAGGAACGGCAGTCATTGTCGATCAGGTCCTCGAAGAGCGCCTCAAGGATCTGGCCCAGGCCGATGATCTTCACGCGTTGCGGCGCGAAGTTGCAGAATTGCGGGCGCTCATCGAGCAGCGTGGGTTGCCGCGGCGCCGACCGCTGCTCCTCTTTTTGGTTATCGGCGAGTTGATCATCATCGCTTTGTTACTTTATTTCGGAATTCATTCATGAGCATTCTTCTTCGCCACGACACCCGCGTCATCTGCCAGGGCTTTACCGGCAAGCAGGGCAGCTTCCACTCGGAACAGGCCATCGCCTACGGTACGTGCATGGTGGGTGGCGTGACGCCAGGCAAGGGGGGTAATGAACATCTCGGCCTGCCGGTCTTTGACACCGTGGCGCAGGCGGTCGCGGCGACCGGGGCCGAGGCGACGGTGATTTATGTGCCTTCGCCTTCCGCTGCCGATGCCATCATCGAAGCGGCCGCGGCGGGGATCGAACTCATCGTCTGCATCACCGAAGGCATCCCGGTGCATGACATGCTGCTGGTCAAACAATATCTCGCCAAGCATCCACACGCACGCCTGATCGGCCCGAATTGCCCCGGCGTCATCACCCCTGGGCAGGCCAAAATCGGCATCATGCCCGGTTCGATCCATCTGCCGGGACGGGTGGGCATCGTATCGCGCTCTGGTACCTTGACCTACGAGGCGGTGGAGCAAACGACGCGTCTGGGTCTGGGGCAGAGCAGCTGTGTGGGAATCGGCGGCGATCCCATCATCGGTATGGATTTTGTCGAGGTCTTGCGTCTCTTCGAGGCCGATCCGCAGACGGAACTGGTGATCATGGTGGGGGAGATCGGCGGGCGTCTCGAAGAAGAGGCGGCGGAGTTCATTCGCCAGAACATGAGCAAACCGGTCGTGGCTTTCATCGCCGGCTCGACGGCTCCCAAGGGAAAACGCATGGGGCACGCCGGTGCCATCATTGATGGCGGTGCGGGTACGGCAGCCGCGAAGTATGAAATTCTGCGCGCCGCCGGGGTTCACTGCGTGTCCTCGCCGGCGGAGCTGGGAAACCAGGCCGCGGCCCTGCTCGGCAACTGAAGCATGCGCATTGCCCTGAGCCAATGCAATCCCCGCGTCGGGGATGTGGCAGGCAATGCGGCCCTGCTCCTGCAACTGGCCCGAGAAGCGCAAGCGCAGGGGGCAGCGCTATTGGTTACGCCGGAACTGGTGCTCTCCGGCTATCCGCCAGAAGACCTGTTGCTGCGCAACGATTTTCTCGATTGTTGCGCACAAGCCGTGGAGATGCTGGCGCGGGATTGTCCCCTACCGCTGCTCGTCGGTCATCCGCTGCGCCGGAACGGACATCTGTACAATTCCGCAAGCCTCCTGCGCGGTGGGCGAATCGAGGCCAGTTACGGCAAGCATTGTTTGCCCAACTACCAGGTGTTTGACGAGAAACGCTATTTCCAACCCGGCGATGGTGAGCTGATCTTTACCCTCGAAGGACTGCGGTTGGCCGTGCGCATCTGCGAAGATCTCTGGTGTTCCGAGCTGCCGTTGCTCAAGGAGCCAGGCGCTGCCGATGCCGTGGTAATCCTCAATGCGTCGCCCTTTCATCGCGCCAAGCAGGCAGAACGGGAGAGGATGGCCGCGCAGCGTGCGCGCGAAGCGGGTGCTGCCGTTCTCTATGCGAATCTGCTGGGCGGGCAGGATGAACTGGTCTTCGATGGTGCTTCCTTTGCCGTGGCTGCCGACGGATCCGTAATTGCGCGCGCCCCAGCCTTTACCAATGAGCTTCTCTTTCTCGACGTCGAAATCTCCGCGACACAGAAACAGTGGCGAGGCGGACCTGTGGCGCCGGAGCTTTCCCCCGTTGCCGAGGTCTACGCCGCGCTGCAGCTGGGTCTGCGTGATTACGTGCAGAAAAACGGCTTTTCCGGCGTGGTCCTCGGGCTGTCTGGCGGCATCGACAGCGCCCTGACTCTGGCGATCGCCGCCGATGCCTTGGGCGCCGAAAAGGTACACGCCCTGATTTTGCCATCCCGCTACACGGCCGCAATGAGTGTCGAAGACGCCGAGGCGGAGGCCAGCAAGCTCGGGGTACGCTACGACATCATCTCCATCGATGCGCTCTTTGATGCCTATCTGGAGACCCTGGCGCCGCTCTTTGCCGGACGCGCCGCTGATGTGACCGAGGAAAATCTCCAGGCGCGCATCCGTGGTTCCCTGCTTATGGCCTATTCCAACAAATTCGGTCAGCTGTTACTCAGTACTGGCAACAAAAGCGAAATGGCGGTGGGTTATGCCACCCTCTACGGCGATATGGCCGGCGGCTTTGCCCTGATCAAGGATTGTCCAAAGACCCTGGTTTATGAGCTTGCGCGCTATCGCAACGAGCAAGGCGAGGTAATCCCGCAGCGTGTCCTCGAACGAGCGCCTTCAGCCGAGCTGGCGCCGGGACAGACGGACCAGGATAGTCTGCCGCCCTACGATGTCCTCGACGCGATCATCCATGCTTATATCGAGCGGAGTGAGGGACGTGCGGAGATCGTCGCGCGCGGCTTTTCGGCCGCCACCGTGGAGCGGACTCTGCGCTTGATCGATCGTGCCGAATACAAGCGGCGGCAGGCTGCACCCGGGGTGCGTATCAGCCCTCTGGCCTTTGGCAAGGACCGCCGCTACCCTATCAGTAATGGATTCCATGCCTGGGATCCGCACTGTCTGCAGGAGAGGTCATGAAAAAGATCGAAGCGATTGTGAAACCATTCAAGCTGGATGACGTACGCGATGCCTTGCAGGAAATGGGCATTGCCGGGATGACGGTAACGGAAGTGAAGGGTTTTGGGCGCCAGAAAGGGCACACGGAGCTCTACCGGGGCGCCGAGTATGTGGTCGATTTTCTGCCCAAGCTAAAAATGGAGGTGGTGGTCCCCGACGCCCTGGTCGATCGGGCCGTCGATGCCATCGTCGGAGCGGCACGCACGGGTAAGATCGGTGATGGCAAGGTCTTCGTCAGTGATGTCGCGCGCGTCATTCGTATCCGCACCGGGGAGGAGGGCGACGAGGCGGTCTGAGCCGCCCCGCTCAACCGAGCTTTTGCGTGTATTTTCCGTGAGGATAGTTGTAGCGCAGGATGGCCGCGGTATTTTGTGCCAGCTGCGCGAGGTCCAGATGCTTGTAGGATAGGTAGAGGTAATAGAGGGCCTCTTCGCGGGCTGGGCTCAACTGGTATTTGGTCACCACCTCGCTGCAACGATTGGCTGACGCGACATAGGCGTCGCGCACGTAATAGAACTTGCAGATATCGAGGTTGCGCTTGCCCAGCAGGTCGATGATCTTCTCCATGCGCAGGCGGGCATCGGCGGCGTAGGCGCTCTTTGGCCAGCGTTTCACCAAGGTTTCGAAAGTGTCGAAGGCCTGATGCAGGGGCACCGGGTTCCAGTTTGCTCCCTCGATTTCCTGGTATTCAGAGATTCCCTTCAGGTACCAGGCATAGTCCACGTGAGGATTGACCGGGTGCAGCTTGATGAAGCGCTCCGCTGCTGCTGCCGCTGCCTTGGAATCGCCCTGGCGATAGTAACTATAGGCGGTATTCAACTGCGCCTGCTCAGCGTAGGGGCCGTAGGGATACATCGCCTCCAGATCCTGGTACTCCCGAATCGCTGTTCCATAGTCGCCGCGATCCTCGGCCTGCTTGGCGTGGCTGTACATGGTCGCTGCGGCCTCGTGGGAGTCCATCAGATCCTTTTTGTGATTGTCCGAGGCACAGCCGGCGGCGGCCAGGGTGAGAACTGCAATAACGACGAGGGAGCGCTTGCGCATGTCGAACAATGATCTATAGTGGCGGGCCATGAGCACGGATACTACGGAAATCACCTGGGTTTTGCCAGAGGAGCGGGCAGGCGAGCGCCTCGACGTCGTTCTGGCTCAACTTGCCACCGAGCTGAGTCGCAGCCGCATTCAGGAGCTTCTCGGGGCGGAAGAGATCGTCGTCGATGGTCATGCGGCGCGGCCCAGCCAGCGGGTGCAGGGAGGCGAGACGGTGCAGGTGCGCCTGCCGCCGCGGGAGCCGGAGCACTGGCGCGCCGAGAAGATTCCTTTGCACATCGTGCACGAAGACGAGGAAATTCTGGTCATCGACAAGCCCGCGGGAATGCTCACCCATCCCGGTGCTGGGCACCCCAGCGGCACCCTCGCCAATGCCGTGCTCGCCCATTGCCCGGGGAGTAAGCACCTGCCGCGGGCCGGGATCGTCCATCGTCTGGACAAAGACACCAGTGGCCTGCTGGTGGTGGCGAAGACTGAGCATGCCCGTCAGGACCTCACGGAACAGTTGGCGGAACGCAGCATGCACCGCGAGTATCTGGCCCTGGTGCTCGGGGCAATGACCGGCGGTGGCAGGGTCGAGGCACCCATCGGTCGGCATCCGCAGGATCGTCTGCGTATGACGGTGCGCGACGACGGCCGACCGGCGCGCACGGATTATCGCCTAGCCGAGCGCTTTCCCCGCCACACCCTGCTGCGCCTGCGGCTGGCGACGGGGCGGACGCATCAGATCCGGGTACACATGCGCCATATTGGGCACCCCCTGGTGGGTGACCCGGTCTACGGCGGTCGCGCGGTGATACCAGCGGGCCTCGACCCTGAAGGCATGACCCTGTGGCGCAGTTTCCAGCGTCAGGCGTTGCACGCTTGGCGGCTTGAGCTCGAGCATCCGGGGAGCGGTGAACCCTGTGCCTTTGAAAGCCCCTTGCCTGCCGACATGGAGGCCCTGCTGGCCCTTCTGCGCCGCCGTGCTTCCTGAACTATCCTTTATTTTTCCCGATCTTCCCCTGCCGGATGGGGTGCACATCGCCATCAGTACCCGCCAGGGGGGCGTCAGCCAGGGTCCCTGGCAGAGCCTGAACCTAGGTGACCATGTGGGCGACGATCCCGCCGCCGTTGCCACCAATCGGCAACGCCTGCGGAGTACCCTGGATCTGCCCGCAGAGCCGCTCTGGCTGCGCCAGGTACATGGCACGCAAATCGTTAGCTGGGAGGCTTGCTCGGGCGCGAGCATGGCAAGCGAGGCAGATGGCGCCATAGCGCGGACAGCAGGTGCGGTCCTCGCTGTCCTCACCGCCGACTGTCTGCCGGTCCTCGCCTGCTCCCGCGATGGCCAAGCGATCATGGCCTTGCATGCCGGCTGGCGCGGTCTTGCCGCTGGAATTCTCGAAGCTGGGATTACCGCCCTGCAGGTGGAGCCCGCGGAGATTCTGGTATACTTGGGGCCAGCGATCGGCCCGGGGGCCTTCGAGGTGGGGCCGGAACTGCGGCAGTGTTTCGTAAGCCAAGATCCGGGTAGCGACGCCGCCTTTCGGGCGGGGGAGGGGGACCGCTACTGGGCGGATATCTACGCCTTGGCGCGGCGCCGCTTGCGGCATCTGGGGGTGCGCGAGATCTTCGGCGGCGAATATTGTACCGTGACGGAAGCAGAACGATTTTTTTCCTATCGACGCGACGGTTGCACCGGGCGCATGGCGTCCTTGATCTGGCGGGAGGGGCTATGAAAGGCTGGAAGTTAGGGGATGGCGGTGAGCAGGGCAGCGATGCACAGGCCTTGGCGACATTCTTGGCGCCTCTAGGGGTGACGCTGCGCGAGTACCCTGTGGCCGGCGCCGCGGCACCCTGGCTAGCGCCGGCGCAGTTGGATGCCGAGGGCCAGGAGCGCCTGCTCGCGGCCCTCGATTCTGTTTTCCGCGTTCTGCAAGAAGAAAAAGGCTATCAGGAGCGCGATCTGGTAGTGCTCCATCCCGAACACCCGCAGCTCGCCGAGCTCGATGCCAAATTCTGCCGCATTCACATCCATGAAGACGAAGAAGTGCGCTATATCGTCGACGGCGAAGGAGTCTTCGGTTTTGTCCTCGCCGACGGGCGGCAGCTCGAGGTGACGGTGAGCGCCGGAGACTACATCCACATTCCCGCCCAGGTCGAGCACTGGTTCCGTCTCAATGGGGCGCGGCGCATCAAGGCGGTGCGTTACTTCAGCGCCCGCGGTGGCTGGACCCCGGTTTACCAGGAGCGGGCCATGCAGCAGTTTCCGCGTCCATGACCGCCTTCCTCGAAGTCGACTATCGTTTTCCGGCCGGCGCCAACGCCGAGCGGCAGGCGCAGGCGCTGGCGGTGGGGCAGACGGCGGGCTCCTGGGATGAGCGCCATGCCCATCGCGAGACGCAGCTGCGCGGGCACCTAGGGGAGATCCGTGCCCTGCAGACCCTGGCAGACGGGAGCAGCCTGGCCACTGTCGCCTTTCCCCTGGCCAATGTAGATGGCGGGATCGGCAGCCTGCTGACGATGATCTTTGGCAAGTACTCCCTTGGTGCCACGGCCAAGGTCTGGGATCTGCGCTTGCCCGAGGCATACGGCTTGCGGCCTCGCTTCGGGCTGGCAGGCATCCGCGAGCAGGTGGGGGCTTTCGATCGTCCCCTCTTCATGGCGATTTTCAAACCCGCTTTGGGGCTTACGGCCGAGGATCATGCGGCGATCCTTGCCGAGGTGGCTTGGGCAGGGCTCGACATCATCAAAGATGACGAAATCCTTCCCAATCTGGCTGCTGCCCCGACCCTGGAGCGCTGGCGGGCCTGCGCCCCCATCGTCGAGGCGCGGCGTGATCGGCTTGGACGCGAGCTGCTCTATGCCGTCAATCTCTCCGGCGATGCCGCCAGCCTGCAGCAATTGGCGCGGCAGCTTGTGGCGGAGGGAGCCAATGCCCTGCTCCTCAACGTCCTCGCCTACGGCTTTCCCGTGCTCGAGGCCTTGGCCAAGGACCCGGAAATCGCCGTCCCGATCTTCGCCCATCCGGCCCTGGGGGGTGCGCTGGCGGCAGCCCCGGAGCACGGTCTGCGCTATGCCGTCCTGCTCGGTACCCTCATGGCCCATGCCGGGGCCGATGCCGTACTCTATCCGGCCCACTATGGCAGTCTGCCTTTCCCGGCGGCGGAGGAGTTCGCCATCCGCGATGCGCTGCGGCAGCGGGGACTGGCGCCGGTGCCTTCGGCGGGAATTCAGCCGGGTATTCTGCCGGCCCTGCTCGCGGACTATGGCAAGGAGGTCATCCTCAATGCTGGCACCGGCATCATGGATCATCCCGACGGCGCGGCAAGCGGAGTGCGTGCCTTCTTCGAGGCCTGGGAGCGGGTGCAGGCGGGAGAGTCTTTCGCCCTCGCTGCCGTCCCTCCTGGCCCCTTGCATTCCGCCTTGGCCAAGTGGGGGACGGGTAATGGCTGAGCGCCTGATTTTCTGCGACTTTGACGGCACCATCCTGGTCGAGGAGATCTTTCGTGACCTGATACGGGAGTTTGCGCCTGCAGTCAGCGAGCGCATCCTGCCGGAGATCCTAGCCCTGCGGGTGAGTCTGCGCGATGGACTCACGGAGATCCTCGCGAGCATTCCGAGTGCGCGCTGGCCAGAGATGGAATCCTTCGTTGTCGAACACAGCCATCTGCGCGCCGGCTTTGTCGACTTTCTCGACGCTCTACCGAGGCTGGGCTGGGAGCTTTTGGTGGTGACCGGGGGGTTCACCCGCATGGCAGAGCTGGTGCTTGCCCCCCTGCGCGAGAGGATTCGCGCCATCCACGGCCTGGAGGTGGATCTTTCCGGCTCCACCCTGCGGGTCTTCTCGCCCTGGCAGGATGCCGAGGAACTCGTCGTCAAGAAGGCCATCTATGCCCACTATGCGCCGGACGAGGCCATCTGCATTGGCGATTCGGTAACCGACCTGCGCCTGGCGCGGGACTGTCCGCGCGTCTTTGCCCGTAATGGCCTGATCGATTACTTGGCGGCAGAGGGGCGCGCCTACACCCGCTTCGAGGATTTTGGGGATGTCTTGCGTGCCTTGGAGGGCGAGAAATGATGGATCTACGCGCGGAATTAGCCGCTGCCGCCCGGGATTTCTATGGCCGCGGCTGGATGCTGGGGACGGCGGGCAACCTCTCGGCACGCCGCGAGGACGGGTTTTGGATCACCGCCAGCGGTCGCCCCAAGGATCGCCTGCAGCAGGAAGACTTCGTCGCCCTCGATCTCGATGGCCGGGTACTCGAGGCGGTGGCGGGTCGTCGGCCTTCTGCCGAAAGTAGCATCCATCGGGTCATCTATCGCCACTTTCCCGAGGCGCGAGTGATTTTTCACGTCCATTCGGTAGAGGCAAACATCTGCGGCAACTTTGCCCGGGACGGTCGCCTGCGCCTGCCCCCTCTGGAAATGCTCAAGGGTCTGGGGATTCCCGATGCCGAGCCGCGGGTGGATCTGCCGGTCTTTGCCAATCACGTCGAGGTGGCGCAGATCGCCGCCGACATGGACACGGCCTTTGCCCGGGAAAAGCCCGCCGTCCCCGGTGCCCTGATCCATCTCCATGGCATGACCGCCTGGGGCCGAGATTTCGACGCCGCTCGACATCATCTCGAACTTTTCGAATACTGTTTTCGCTATCTATCATTGGCTCGCCTGCATGGCCTGGGAGGAGAATCATGAGTCAAGCCCTACTGACGGTGATCGGAGAAGATCGACCGGGTATCGTTGCCGCCGTAACCCAAGCTCTCTACGCCGCCGACTGTGCCATTGGCGATGCCTCGATGATGCGCCTGGGTGGTTACTTCACCATCATGCAGGTAATCGATTACCAGCGCGACTTTGGTGCCGTCGAGTCGGCTCTCGATCCGGCGGTGAAACGTCTGAACCTGCGCGTCCACCTCGATCCCATTCCGAGCCTGCCGCGGCAGCAGGACTCCGCCAATGTCCGCGTCACTGTCTATGGGGCAGACCATCCCGGCATCGTCGCCAGCGTCACCGAAAAGCTGGCCAGTGTCGGCTTCAACATCATCGATCTCGAAAGCGAGCGCTCGGGTAACCCCGATCGCCCCATCTACGTGATGGTCATCCAGGGCTCGGCTCCCGAAGGTGTGGAGCAGGTGCGCGCCATACTCGAACCCCTGAAGACCAGCCAAGGCATCGAGATTACCGTCCACCCCATCGATACGGTGTTGCTCTGATGGCGGTGTTGCCGATTCTCACCTACCCCGACCCACGCCTGGGGCGTGTTGCCGAGCCGGTAGAGAACTTTGACGAAGAGTTGCGACAGTTCGTTGCCGATCTGACCGAAACCATGTACGCCGGCCCCGGTGGGGTGGGGATTGCCGCGCCCCAGGTGGACCGTTTGCAGCGTATCGTCATTGTCGATGTACGCCCCAAGCTTGGAGACAATTGCCACGGCCTAATGGTGCTCATCAATCCCGAACTGATCGCTTGGGAGGGCATGGCGGTGGGGCGCGAAGGCTGCATGTCGGTGCCGGATTTCACCGGCAACGTCATCCGCGCCGAGCGCATCCAGGTACAAGCCCAGGATGCCGAGGGTCGCGACCGCTTCTACGAATGCGAGGGCTTCGAGGCGCGGGCGGTGCAGCACGAAATGGACCACTTCGATGGTTTGCTCTTTCTCGACCGTTTGGTTTCCCGCAAGACCGATCTCTTCCGCCGCAAGCAATATCAGCCCAAGAAAAAGTAAGAGCGGGTAGGGGCGTTACCCGCCTCAGTCGCTTGGGAGCTCGTCGCCGGGCAGGGGTGTCGCGCGTGGGCTTGCTTCCAGCCAGCGGTCGAAGTCGGCCAAGTCGCCACGCTCCCGACGCTGCCGGAAATACGCCTCGGTCTTCAGCGCCGAAACCTTTTCGGCAATGGCGGTCACAAAGAACTGGTTCATGGAAACGTGTTCTTCCTTGGCGACTTCTCGTGCATAGCTGAGCAGAGAATCCGGAATCCGCAACGCATAGTTGGACATGATCACTTCTCCTTGCGCAGTTGCGCCAACAAGTCTCCTGGGCCAATCACTGGCATCCCAAATCGGCTGGCGGCCACAAAGTCCTTGCCATTCAGGGTCACCAGAGCATCCGCGCGACCATTCAGAGCAGTTTCGAGGACCATTTCATCTCCTGGATCACGCAATTGTGGGCGCCAGAGATAGTGTAAGTGAACTGGCTCTGCCAGCAAGCAGAGCGCGTCCAGAAAGGCGTCAGTAAGCTGGAGAGTTCGGCAGCTGGCCGCCAGATGCTCCGGTCGCTTCAGCACCGCCTCGTACTCCAATAAGAGCGGAACCGAAAGCAAAGGCACGCAAGTTCCGGCTCGTATCTCGCGTAATACCCGGAAAGACGCCCCAAGATGGCTGCGCGATGCCGCAACCAGCACGCTGGTGTCTATCACCGCCCGGATAGTTTTCATATCCTCTATGATATGAGAGTTTTCCGAGCGGCGCTATAGCCAAGCTGCGCACGATAGAGTGTGTAAGTGCGACCAGCTGGGATCGTTTTCTTCAGCCGGCTTGAAAGGGAGCGACGCGAAAGGTCTCGAAGAGAATGTCGATGGCTTGATGCTGAGCGCCGTGGGCGACGGCATCGAAGAGATCCTGATCGGACCAACCTTGCGTATGCAGGGAAGCGATTTCTGCCTCGCCGACGCTATGGGGAGCGTGGATTGCCTTGAGTGCGTAATCGAGAAGAGCGTTTTCCGCCGTCGACAAAGGGCCTTGCGCCGGAGTAGTACGGGCCTTGGCGATGTCTTCCTTGCTGAACCCGGCATTGAGCAGGAGCGCCTCGTTGAAACCGATGCAGAAGGCGCAGTGGCCTTCTTCCGAAAGAAGGTAGCGGAGCAGGGCGAAGAAGTTGGCAGAAATGCGCGGATGCTGCCCAAAGTACTGCAGGTTTTGCCATTGGCCGCGTAGCAGCGCTGGGCTGACGCCAAAGAGTTGTAGCCCTTCCGGAACACCGCCGAAGGCTTGGGTGATTTGCGCATAAAGTTCAGCGAGTTCGCCTTGGGCATTTTCGGGTGAGGTGACTTGCAGTAGAGCCATGACATTCTCCTCAAAAGTAGTGAACGGTAGGGAAAACATACCGACTAGATGGTATTATGTCAACGAGGACTCTGCGCTTGGCGGAGCATCGACGTGGTGTCAGCAAAGGTCGACGCTGCTACCATGAAACGGTCTGCCTCGCTCTGGGAGTATTCCGATGACCGACGTTTTCCAGCTGCTGCAATCCCACCGTTCCATCCGCCGTTTTCGCGCCGAACCTTTGCCGGCGGGGCTCTTGGAAGAGATCGTGCGCTGTGGGCAGCAGGCGGCGAGCTCCAGCAATCTCCAGGCCTACCGCATTCTGCGCATCACCGATACCGCCCTGCGCGCGCAACTGGCAGAGCTTGCTGGCCAGCAGGAATATGTGCGTCTGGCGCCGGAGTTTCTGGTGTTTTGTGCCGACTTGCGGCGTGCGCAGGGGGTTTGCGATCGCCTCGGGCCGCCCTTCGTGCCCGGCATGACGGAGCATTTTCTAATCGCGACCACCGATGCCACGCTCTGCGCGCAAAACTGCGTGGTCGCCGCAGAGTCCCAGGGCCTGGGTGCCTGCTACATCGGTGCTGTCCGCAACCATCCTGCCGAAATCAGCGAACTGCTCCGCCTACCGGAGCAGGTCTATCCCATCTTTGGGCTCTGTCTCGGCTATCCAGACCAGGACGTCGAGGTGAAGCCCCGCCTGCCGCTGGCCGCCGTTCTACAGGAAAACCGCTACGACGACGGTCACGATGCCGAATATATCGCCCAATATGATGCCGCCATGCATGAGTACTACGCCTCACGCTCGGCGCATCGCAAGGACAGTAGCTGGAGTCAGGAAGTGGCTGCCCTTGCCGGTCGCGAGGCACGACCACACATGCAGGGCTTTTTGCAGGGACGGGGTTTCCTGAAACGCTGAGGGCGACCCGCGCGGATCGCCCGAACCTGGTTTGCTCAATCCTTGAGGACGGTTACCTCGCCTGTGGCAAGGCTGTAGTAGGCGGGAACGATCCGCAGTTTTCCCTCGCTGATGGCCTGTGACAGCACCGGTGAGGCCTTCGCCAGGAGCTTGGCTTGGATTTTAGCGTTGTCATGGATGGAAGCACTCAAATTGTGCCCACCGGCATGAATGGCAGGTCGGATGTACTCGTACAGAGAGGTGATCTGTCCCGGGGCATCCTTATTGAGCATGGCCGCTTTCACCGCGCCGCAGCTGCTGTGGCCAATGACCATGATCAGTTTGGTGCCCAATACCGCAACACCATATTCCAGGCTGGCGATCATCTCCGGGGTGGCGATATTGCCGGCTACACGGGCAACAAAGATGCGCCCCAGTTCCTGATCAAAAATTGTCTCTACCGGTACGCGGGAATCTGCGCAAGAGAGCACGGCAGCAAATGGCTGCTGCTCATTTACCGTCTCTTCCAACAAGGGACCAATGGGCACGCTGCACGAATTCATCTGTCCGGATATGAAGCGGCGGTTGCCCTCGAGGAGAGCGGCAAGGGCGGCGTCGGGAGAATCGATGTTTATCGGCTTCGGTGCCGTGGTGATTTTTTGTGCAGACTCGGCCAATGCCACTTGCGGGAGAGCGGCTCCCGCGGAAATCACGGCAACGGACTGCAAAAAGTTGCGGCGTGTAAGGGCATTTTTCTTCTCTGATTCGTTATTGCGTGGCATATCATTTCTCCTGTTTAGCGGTAGGCAGCCAGTACTTCCGGCGGTACGGGAACAAAGTGGAAGGGTTTTGTGGGGACGAATTTATCGACGACATCGCCGCTATAGGTTTGTCCAGCGCCCATGGGCAAGGTGCGCACGGGTGCGCCGGGCTTCAGGTCGGCCTTGTTCAGGTTTACCCAGAAAAGGTCCATGGAAGAGGTGGAGTTGTAGTAGTAATGGAGATTTCTTTGGTCCGCCACTACGCGCCAGCGAGTCGTGGAGATATTGGGATGCCCTGGTGTCGAAATCCCCATGGGTACGGAGACGTTATTTAGCACACTCAATACCTGGGCCACACCCGTCCGGTTACTGGCGGTTTTCGGAATGGCGTGAATGTAGAATTCGGCACGGGCGAATCGGTCCGGGGCCTGATTCGTACCGGGTAGAAAACGTGTACCACCAATTTGTTCCCAGTATTTAGCGACGGCCATTTGCTGAGGATATTCGGGATCGTTGGTCATGACCTGATACTGGCGCCCTTCGTGGATCACCAACTTGCCGTGGATGTACTCCAGAATCGCGCTGTTGCCGCTGGCGTCAGACAGGGAAAGATGCAGCGTGGTGAAGCGATCGGTACCCGGAATGGGTGCGGAAATGAGACAAACCGGATGAGTTTTTAGAGAAGCGATGGCTTCCTGCACCGTAGCAAAATTGTCCAGAAAATACTGGGCCCAGGCGCTGATTGCTAGCCGTTTTTCATTTGCCGCGCACTGGTCGGGATATTTGCTGGCGTTGAGCCACAACATATTGGCCACCAGTCCCTTTTGGTTCATGCCATCGCTGACCGCCGCATTGAGAGACGTCACCACCACACTGCCATAGCGCGAAGTCCAGGCCGCGGAGTTGTCGCCGGCACCGCCATTCTCCTTCAATCCGGCAGGAAAGAGCCAGAGGCGTGTATTCATAGGATCGCGCCAGTCCATGGTGCGGCCAGTGATGTTCAGCCCGTCCTCGCCGTGGTAGACGACGCGGGTGCAGGCCTGGGCATTGGCGGCGAGCCCGACTAGGGCGAGACCAAAAATCAGGGAGAAAGAACGAGGTGCGCGCATGAAAAATCTCCAGTGGGTTTGCCTAGAATGATTGTATCCGTGTCAGAGGCCGATGTGCATCGGAAGAACGTCCTGGTTTCGATAGTTCTCGGCTGCAGATTAGAGCACAAAAAAGGCCCCGTAGGGCCTCAAGCGGGGCGAGTGAACTTGATTGGTGTTCGGGTCAGTGTTTGAGACGGCAGGAGCGGAAGTGCTTGCCGACCAACATCAGGAACTGGATGGTTTGTTGGGTTTCCTGCTTTTTCATGAGATCAAGCAGGCCGAAGAGGCCGCCCTTGGGGGCGGGTTCTTTTGCCGCTTCCTCGGTAGCACCGGCTAGGCAGTGGAGAAAGTCGGTGAGGATGTGTTGCTCATCCATCTTCTCTACCACGCCCAGTAAGCGGTCCATGACCCCCGTGCGTACCGCCCGGTCGAGGAGGCACATCGCATCCGTGGCCAGAGTGGCGAGACGGGTGACCATCTCGTCACTCATGGAGTCGCCGGCGGCACCCAGCATGCGGGCGATATGGACGATACGATCCAGGTCGCCGTTATGGACCAAGGCCGAGATGGCCGGCAGGGCCTGGGCGAGTTCGGCGCGATTGACGCGATCGAGGAGGTCCAGCCCGCCAGTGGCGATTTCCGCCAGGCGTCCGACCATCTCATCGCTCATCGAATCCCCCGCTGCGCCGAGCATGCGCGCGAGGTGAACGATGCGATCGAGATCGCCATTGTGGACCAAGGCCGAGATGGCCGGTATGGCGCGGGTCAGGTCGGCCCGCTCCACGCGGTCCAGCAGATCGAGTCCGCTCGACCCGATTTCCGCTAGGCGCCCAACCATTTCATCGCTCATCGAATCCCCCGCCGCGCCGAGAAGGCGGGCGAGGTGAACGATGCGCTCCAAGTCCCCGTTGCGGACCAGATGCAACAAGGCCATTTGCGCCTGTTGCAGCTCCTCCTCTTGGCGAGTATCCAGTACAGCTGCCATGGGTCACCTCCTCAGAGCAAGCCGCGCGCGGTCGCCCAATAGAGCTTGTTGTAGGCCATCTTGAAGGCATGGACCGCACCCGTGGGGGCCTTGGGCTGCGGCGGATTCTGGTAATTGAACATGGCATAGGTGGCGCGGTCCTTGCCCGCTTCGATGAAGCAGAAGACCTTGCCGTCGTAGCTCTTCACTGGACGCCCCATCTTCACCACCGCCGCCACGTTCTCGGCTGCGGTCTCGGCCTCGAAATGCGCCGTGGAGCCAGCCTTGGAAATGGGCAGGTTGGTGGTATCGCCGAGGACGATGACGTTCTTGCCATGCTCGCCTTCCATGTGCAGGGAGTGGCGATTGGTCGGGATCCAGCCATTTTCGCCGAGGCCATTCTTCTCGATGACTTCCTGGCCCTTGTGCGGGGGCACCGCCACCAGGAGGTCATAGGCCACTTCGCTACCTTCCTCGCTGATTACCTTGGCGTTCTTGCCGTCGACTTCCTTCATGTTGAAGAGAGTCTCGTATTTGATGCCCTTGGCGTCGAACTCCGGCGCGGCCCACTTGGCCACATTCTCCAGGCTATGCACCCGACCGATGGGGTAGGTGTAGTAGAACTCGGTCTTGTCGAGCAGACCGCGATCCTTAATGAAGTCATACATGGCAAAAGTGACCTCCAGGGGAATCATCGGGCACTTGTGAGGCAGGCCCACGGTGACCACGATGCGCCCGCCCTTGAACTCCGAGAGCTGCTTGTAGTACTCCACGGCATTTTCTGCCGTGTAGCAGTTGACAGAGTTTTCCTTGAGCCCAGGGATATTCTCGGGCATGGGACGGGAACCCGTGGAGATGACGATGAGGTCATACTCGTGCACCTTGCCGCTCTTGCACTTGACGTGGTTGTGCGCGAGGTGGAACTCCTCCACCGGATCGACATGAAACTCGATGCCGGGTTCGAGCAGGCTCTGCTGCTCCCGGACCAACTCATCAGGGGTTGCCCGGCCCATGGCCACATAGAGCCAGCCCGGCTGATAGACATGCTCGTGACTGGCAGAGAGCATGGTGATGCGCGCCTTGCCCGTCTTCATTTCGTGATGGATACGCCGCGCCAGATGATTGGCGAAGATCGTACCCCCCATACCGCCACCTACGACCAGAATTCTCATGATATCACTCCTCGTACCTGCGTTTACTTGGCCTTCCGCACCCGGATGTGGAAGGTTCCTTCACTGTCTTGATTGGTATCCACCATTTCATGTCCCACCTTGTGCACCCACTCGGGCACATCTTTGGCGGAACCTGCGTCCGTGGAGAGCAACTCCAGGGTGTCACCCACCTGCATGCTTTTCATGTTGGCGATGAGTTCCATCAACGGGCCCGGGCAAAAGCTACCGCGGGCATCGACCGTACGTTCTGCCATCACACACTCCTTTTCTTCTCTCGTCACCGCTGGGCTGGGAAAGACCCGCCCATCCTTTTTGCTGCCTCAGAAGGTCAGGATCTGACCGCCTTCGGCATCACTAAAAAACTTGGTCAGTCCCATGGCGCCGGCGACGATGGGCTCGAGTTCATCCTCTTTCACCCCCATCACATCCATGGCCATGGAGCAGGCCCAGATCTTGGCATCACCCAATTCCACCGCCTGCTCAAAGATATTGAAGAACTCCGGTACCTTGTGCTCTTCCATTTTTTTGCCAAGGACACCGCTAACCGGCGCCTGCTTGCTGTGCCCCTTGATGAAATGGGGAAACGCATTCATGGAAAGAAACACCTGAACGTCCGTTCCAGAAACCGCCGCTACCGACGCTGCCATGGCCGCGAACTGCAAATGCTCGCGGTCGCCGTTGAGACAAATAATGAACATGCCTGCCATAAATACCCTCGCCGTAGATTGTAGTCAGACAACCTGCATATCCTGTGCCAACAAAAAAAAGTATATTTTAATAATCTGATTTACATAGTAATTCATGCTGATGAATTCAGCATGCATGGTTCTGAAAGGGATTGGTAGTATGCATTGATCGGTAATGTCATGACATTGTCATGTTGTGTCATGCCATGGCAAGAATAGTTGGTCGTTTTCTGACAGATGTCATTAGAGTCATGTCATGACATACCGTTAATGTCATGCAAATAAGTAACCATATGTTTTCTGATGTTATTACAATCAATCTATTACAGTTCATTGTCAATAAATATGTAGATGGCATGGATCCTGCTGTGAGGGCGACGCGGTTTCATTTACAACTTGGAGGAGTACTACACAATGAAAAACACGCTACGTTATCGGAAACGCTTGACTGCTTGCGCGGTCGGCATGGTACTGGCTGCTAGCCCCTTGGTTGCTTCCGCTGCCATCGGTCAGGCCTGTCTTTGGGGAATGGGTCGTCTCTTGGGCACAGGTGCGGTAACTGCCGTAGATGGTGCTGCTGGCGGCGGTATCAATCCTTGGGCAGTCATTTCTGGTTATGGTACCAACCAGCAGATTGGTGCAACAGCCTTCTATTCCCACGTTCTGCTCAATAATTACAACATGGACGCCTATGGCGCGTCCGTTGGGCTATTCGACCGAATTGAGATTTCCTACGCTCGCCAAAGCTTCAGCCTCGGCAATACGGGGACTGCATTGGACCAAGCGATCAATGGGTTTGCCTATGGGCTGCACGGTGTTTCTCCATCTGCCGAGGAATTGAATGCTCCCGCTTCACAGACGTTGGGGTTATCTGGACCAGCTTTTTTTGGAAACAATTACCAGCTGAACCAAGATATCGTAGGACTCAAGGTGCGGTTATTTGGTAACATCGTGTATGACCAAAATTGGTGGGAGCCACAGGTCTCTGTCGGTGTGGACTATCACCATAGCGAAATGCCGAAAAACCTCGCCGCTACTCTGGGTGTGACCCGGAATGCCATGAGTTATTACCTGTCTGCGACCAAAGTATGGCTGGACGGGATTTTTGGCCTCACTACTCTGGCGGATGTGAATATTCAGGTGACCAATGCGAATCAGCAAGGTCTACTTGGTTTTGGTGGGGTGAACGGCATGGGCTATAAGGTTCTGCCAGCCGCATCTGTTGGGGTATTCCTGAACCGACATGTGGTGCTGGGAGGAGAATATCGGGCGATGCCGCAAAATCAGCTCATCGCGGGCTCGGGACCATTGGCTCCGTTGGGAGATGCGGTGAGTAAAACCAGCGCCTGGAAGGATGTCTACGTAGCTTGGTTCCCGTACAAGCAGCTGTCCTTGACTGCCGCCTATGTGGATCTGGGCACGATCGCTACGGAAAAAAATCAGAGCGGTCTCTATCTTTCCCTGACTACCAGCTTCTAAGCTTTGCTACGGAGGAAAACGTATCATGAACTCTTTGTTGTCGAAGTCCCTGAAGGGGATCATCTTTGGAACCGGGGTTGCCGCATTCTCCGTGTTGGGTGTGAGTGCTGCCACGGCGCAGGATTACTATGCGGATTTCGGGGGTAAGGCGGGGATCACGGCGCTGATCAACACCTTTGTCGACAATGTCGCTAATGACCCCCACATCAACTACTACTTTGCGCACACTAACATCCCGGCGCTGAAATACGCACTGGTGAATCAGGTTTGTATGGCGGTTGGCGGGCCCTGTAAATATACCGGTCCGAGCATGACGGATGCGCATCGAGGATTGCAGATCACCACGGCTGCGTTCAATTATTTATCGCAAGACATGATCAATGCCATGGATGCCCATCGCATCCCGATCAGTGCGCAGAACTATCTGTTGTCGATACTTGCCCCGATGGAACCACAGATCGTGACGGCCAATGGACCGTTGGGCTGAGTCAATTTTTTTGACGTGGCAGCACCTCCTCCTCATGACCACAATCATGAGTTCTTTGACCTGCTTCGGCAGGTCGCTTTTGTTTGGAGTGGCGGTAAATAAGTGTAGTACCAGATTATGAGACAATGACATTTTGGAGGATGATAAAACGAAAGATCCTATCACCATCGGACTATTTGGCTTTGCTGTTCCTCTTTTCATCATCGGCGCCCTGTTTTTTCATGGGCTGTTTCCTATGGTGGGGCTTGGAACCTTGCTTGCGCTCTGCTTTGGTTTTGGGGCTGCAGCAATGTATGTGTCCGGAGCCATGACCTATCAGATGCCTAACTCTTACATTGCCACGGTAATGTTCACTAATGGTTCCTTCTTTCTGAGCTTCGCCATTGCCGCGCTGTCTGGCGGACTGGCGGTGACGATGAAGTCTGCGCCGGAGCTCCTCGCCGTTTGGTTCTGGCTCATGGCATTGATTACCCTGATTTTCTTTCTGGCGTCCCTGCGTGCCAATATCGGCCTGGTCCTGCTTTTCGGGCTACTCTGTGCCGCATTCGTATTGATGGCCGTGGGCAGCGCTCCAATCGCGTCGATGCTTTTCATGGTCGTTGCGGTCATTGGCTTCTATTTGGCAGCAGTGCATGTCATCAACCCCGTGATGGGGAAAGCGATACTTCCCGTAGGCAGCCTTGCTCCCAAGAAAGCCTGAAACGGTTTCGGGTGGCTGAGGGGCGACCCTCAGCCCTTTTGATACGTTAGGAGAACTTCATGAAAATTTCCCAGTACGTTTTGTTCGGAATGGTAGCCGCCGGCCTTGCTGGCTGCGGGGAGAATCCCTTCAATTGCGCGCCGCCTCTCCCAGCCCCGTCCCCCGCTCCAAAGCCGGCACCCAAAGCAGTTCCCGCCCCGGTTGCACCCATTGCGCACACCGTTTTGCAGAGCAAGCCCATTACCATCACGGGAGTCAACTTCCAAACCAACTCGGCGAAACTGCTGGGACGGGATATCAAGGTGCTCGATGAAGTCGCCGCCTTCGCAAATAATCATCCACAAGCCGTCTTGAACGTGAATGGCTACTGCAGCAAGACTGGCAGCTACGCCTACAACTATCGACTTTCGGTAGCGCGTGCCGAGAGTGTTGCTCGATATCTCGAAAATCGGGGAGTCTCCAGCAATCGCCTTGTGTTGAAAGGCCATTCCTATCGTGATCCGGTTGCTAGCAATGCGACCCCACAAGGACGTTTCTTAAATCAGCGCGTTACTATCAACTCGACAATCCACCAGAGAGTCACCGTTGGTTGACCATTTTGTATGGACGGCCAAAATCGTGTGAATCCAAAATGAGGGACCCTACGTATATTCAGTTGGGTCTCTCTGCCGCAAGGAGGTGTGTATGAAATCGTTGTCTCGCCGTGACTGGCTCAAAATGAGTGGTGCTTTTGTGGCTACGGCCGCTATGGCTCCTTTGGTTTTTGTATCCCAAGCCGAGGCATCCACGCTCGTCAGTAAGGCTTCTGTTCACTATCAGGATCATCCCTCGGGTCAGGACATGTGCAGCAATTGCGCAAACTTCGTTCCTGGCGCGAGTGGATCAGCCTTCGGCACCTGCAAAGTTGTCGCAGGGAAAATCAGCCCCCACGGCTACTGCTACGACTACGTTCCGATGTAACTAAGATGAAAACTGGAGGGAGCCGCAAGTCGCCATCGGCATTGATTATCACCACAATGAGATGCTGAAAAATCTGGCCGCTACGCTCGGTGTAGCTCGCCATGCGATGTCGTATTATCTGTCGGCTACCAAGGTTTGGCTGGACGGTATATTCGGTCTGGCCACGTTGGCTGACGTGAATATTGATGCCACCAATGCAAACCAACAAGTCCTGCGTGGTTTCCGTACAAACAATTGTCAGTAACTGCAGCTTATCTGGACTTGGGAACCGTTGCTACAGAAAACAACCAGAGTGGCCTGCTACCTCTCGCTGACGACCAGCTTCTGATCTTTGCTACGGATGCGCATCGAGGGTTGCAGATCACCACGGCTGCGTTCAATTACTTATCACAAGACATGATCGATGCCATGGACGCCCATCGCATCCCCATCGGTGCACAGAACTACCTGTTGTCACTATTGGCTCCTATGGAACCGGAAATCGTCACTGCTAACGGCCCGCTGGGGTAACATTTCAAATCTATTGGCTGTACCTCCTCCTCATGGCCACAATCATGAGTTCTTCGACCCGCTCCGGCGGGTCGTTTTTGCTGGGAGTACCGGATTCCCAGTGGCGCAAGAATCCAAAGCGGTTAAACATCAGAAGTAAATAATATTCTAAGTTAATATCTTTTGCCCGCGTCTTCTCGCCCATTTGTCCCTGCATCCAGATTTCTCTCGTTCGCGTATCCCATAGGCAGATTACAGTTACGCTGAATCGGTTGCGTCTTGGTTTTTTTGCCAAAATCGGCATAATGGAGAAAATGGTTATCGTTCCATAAATTAATTTTGTCCGTTTTTCTCCCATATAAGGAATCATGGAGAAGATCCTTTGGATAAGAACACGCCGCCGTTAGAAGCTTTGGATGTGCAGTCGGCCATGGATTTGCAGCAGCATCCCATGGTCGTCATTGATGAAGAATATCGCATTGTTGCCGCCAACCGCGCTTATCGGGAGTGCTACGGCGTCACCGCCGAGGAGGTGGTTGGCCGGCGCTGTCATCAGGTCTCGCATCATTCGGAGGTTCCCTGTCATCAGAACGGCGAAGACTGTCCGCATCAGACGGTGTTTCGCCACGGCGAGCCGCACGAGGTGCGGCATGTGCATTACGACCCTTCCGGCAATGCCGAACATGTGCGTATTCGTGGCCATGTCCTGCGCGATTTGCGCGGTCAGGCCTATCTGGCGGAGGAAATCATCCGTCTGCCCCGGGAACGTAACGACATCACCTGCAACGAATTACGCATGGTCGGTCGCTCTCCGGCCTTTTTGCGGTGTCTGCATCATATCGAGATGGCTGCGCGAACCGATGCCAGCGTCTTGCTCTGGGGCGAAAGTGGGGTCGGTAAGGAGCTGGCTGCCAGTGCCCTCCATCAATTTTCCGCTCGCTCCGCAAAGCCCCTGATCACCGTGGATTGTACGACCCTTCCGGAACATCTTTTCGAGAGTGAGTTCCTGGGACACGAGCGGGGCGCCTACACCGGCTGCATCGGGCGCAAAATTGGCCTCTACGAAAGTGCTGACGGCGGCACCTTGTTTCTCGACGAAGTCGGTGAATTGCCTTTACCGGTGCAAGCAAAGCTATTGCGGGTCTTGGAAACCGGCGTTTTCCGGCGGTTGGGGGGATCGGACCTGTTGCACGCCAATGTACGGGTCATCGCCGCCAGCAATCGTAACCTGCGTGATATGGTCGCAGAGAGGAGCTTTCGCGAGGACCTCTATTATCGCCTCGCCGCCATCACCATCGACCTGCCGCCGCTGCGGGAGCGGCGCGAAGATATACCCGGTATTGCCCGCGTCCTGCTCGACCGTATTGGTCAGGAGTGGTCCGGTCGTTGGCAGCTCAGCGCCGAAGCCGAGCGCCGCCTCTGCGCCTACAATTTCCCGGGCAATGTCCGGGAGTTGCGCAATATCCTGCAAAAAGCGGTCGCCCTCGCCGATAGTCCCATGATCCGGCCCGAGCATCTGCGTTTCTTGAATATGGAAGAGCGACCGGCGGTGGAAACGGCGCCACACCCGCGGCCCACTCTGGTTTCCACCCGGCGTGGGCGTCCCCAGGACCTCGACGAGCTCCTGGCTCACTATCAAGGTAACCGTCGCTTGGTAGCAGAGCGGCTGGGGGTCAGTGAGAGGACGGTCTATCGTTGGTTACAGACGTCCTGATGCTTAGTTGCGGGTGGCCTGTCGAATCTTGCGATCGGTCTCGTATTGGCTCAGGGCATACACCGACCAAATGGCTGCCGGCACCCAGCCAATCACGGTGAGCTGCAAGATTAGGCAGATGATGCCAGCAAAAGGCCGGCCAATGGTAAAGAACTGCAGCCAGGGAATGAGAATGGCAAGAAGCAGGCGCATACAGGCTCCATCGGTGTCGTGGCGTCGTTACATTTGCATTCTTTTTGGAGTTTGTCTATATTCCGCTCCATGAAGCCATTCTCTTTGCAGGCACTCCTACTTGCGTTCGCCTTCGGCGAAGGCCGACTGCTGCTGCCCCGCTGGGGCTAAGAATCTCTTTCGACCCGCCGCGGTCCCGTTTAATTATCCAAAGATTCCCGAGATTCCGATTTAGGAAGGATTTGCCATGCAGCAGAAAGAGCAGTTGATCATTTTCGATACCACCTTGCGCGATGGCGAGCAGTCGCCGGGCGCTGCCATGACCCAAGACGAAAAATTGCGCATCGCCAAGGCACTGGAACGGCTGCGGGTGGATGTCATCGAGGCCGGTTTTCCGGCGGCGAGCCCCGGAGATTTTGCGTCGGTGCGTGCCATTGCCGAGAGTATTCGCGAAAGCCGCATTTGCGGTCTGGCGCGGGCGCGGGAGGAAGACATCCGCCGCGCCGGTGAGGCCCTGGCCCCTGCGGCAGCGGGCCGCATCCATACCTTCATTGCCACCAGCCCCATCCACATGCAGGCAAAATTGCGCATGTCCCCGGATCAGGTGCTGGAACGGGCGGTGGAGGCAGTCAAACTGGCGCGCAGTCTTTGCGATGACGTGGAGTTCTCTCCCGAGGACGCCGGTCGCTCGGAGGAGGATTTCCTTTGCCGGGTGATCGAGGCGGCCATCGCTGCCGGTGCCCGTACCATCAACATCCCCGACACCGTCGGCTACAACCTGCCGGATCGCTTTGGGCGTCTCATCTCCACCCTGCGCGAGCGCATCCCCAACAGCGACCAAGCGGTCTTTTCCGTGCATTGCCACAATGATCTCGGTTTGGCTGTGGCCAACTCCTTGGCGGCGGTGGCAAACGGGGCGCGGCAGGTGGAATGCACCATCAACGGTCTTGGCGAGCGGGCGGGGAATGCCGCCCTCGAAGAAATCGTCATGGCGGTGCGTACCCGCGGCGACGTCTTTGCCTGCGATACCCGCATCGATACCCGCCAGATCGTCGCGACCAGCAAACTGGTGTCGACCATTACCGGTTTTCCGGTGCAGCCCAACAAGGCCATCGTCGGCGCCAATGCCTTCGCCCACGAGTCGGGTATCCATCAGGACGGCGTCCTCAAACAGCGCGAAACCTACGAAATCATGCGCGCAGAGGACGTCGGCTGGGAGGCCAACCGCATGACCCTGGGCAAGCTCTCCGGGCGGGCAGCCGTGCGGGCGCGCTTGGAAAAGCTGGGAATCCAGCTCGACGGCGAGGCCTTGAACCAGGTCTTCGCGCGCTTCAAGGATCTGGCGGACCGTAAGGCCGAAATCTTTGATGAGGACCTGCAGGCACTGGTCAATGAAGATGCCCAGCAGGGCAGCCAGGATCGCTACCGCCTGGGCTATTTGCGGGTCTGCTCGGAAATGGGGACACATCCCGAGGCCAAGGTGGAACTTTGGGTGGATGGGGTGCCGAAGACGGCCGCGGTCACCCGCGGTGGACCCGTCGATGCTACCTTCCAGGCCATCGAGGAGATGGTGGGCAGTGGCGCACAGCTTTTACTCTATTCGGTGAATGCCATCACCACGGGCACCGATGCCCAAGGCGAGGTCACCGTGCGGCTGCAGGGGAGTGATGGGCGGGTGGTCAATGGCTTGGGCGCAGATACCGACATCATCGTGGCCAGCGCCAAGGCCTACGTCTCTGCCCTCAATCGCCTGCAGGCACCGAGTAGCGAGCATCCGCAGCTCTGAGGGTGGCCTAGTACCGTGTCCAAAAAGCAGCCGCAAGCAGCCCAGTCACTGGAGGTGGCTGGGCTTCGTTGTCGCTACCGCCGTCAACAACGCAAAAGTCTGCGTATCCAGCTCGATGCCGACGGAGATGTCTGGGTTTTCTGTCCCTGGTATCTTCCGGAGTTTCTACTGCGCCGTTTTCTGGTGGAGAAACTGCCCTGGATTCACGAGCAGCGTGCCCGACTCCAGGAACTCGCGCTGCAAGAGGATGACGATGTTCTCCTGCATTTGGGTGAAACCCTACGCCTGCAACGCTGCTCGCGGGAGGGTAGGGCGCGGGTGGAGCGCCAGGGCGATCGGCTCATCCTTTACTGTCCTGCCCATATCGACCGTGCTGCGCAGCGACTGCTCCTCGAGGCCTGGCAAAGACGGGAGTTGGAACGCCTTCTACCGGCAATGATCGAGCGTTGGGAGAGGGCCTTTGGTGTGAATGTCGCCGCCTGGGGGATCCGCCGCATGCGCACGCGCTGGGGGAGCTGCAACACCGTGGCGCGCCGCCTCTCGTTTCGGCTTGCCTTAGTAGAGATGCCCCTGGACTGCATCGACTATGTCGTTGCCCACGAATGCGCCCATTTGTGCGAACGCCACCACAATCAGCGCTTTTATGCCTTGCTCGACGCCCATCTGCCCAATCGACGCGCCCTGGAGCAACAACTGCAGCGCTGATTTCCTGCCATGCTATACTCCGCCCATGCAGAAATGGGGCGGCAACGGCTGCTCGCGCATCGGGTTATGACGATGGAGCGGGTCTCCGAACTCGGGTTTTGGCAACGCATGGCGGAACAAAAGGGGTGGACGATCCTTTTTTTCAGCTCGGCGGGTTGCCATAGTTGCAAGATCTGGCGTCGCTTGTTGACGGAGTGGGAGCATCGTCGCAGCGATCTGCAGGTCTGGGAGGCCGATGCCGGCATCGAGATGGGGCTCACCCAGGAATTCGAGGTCTATCATCTGCCGGCGCTTTTCGTCTTCCGCGATGGCCGTTACCAGCGGCCCATGCAGGTCGAGGCCCGGCTTTCCGCCTTTGACCCTTGGCTCGCGGCGCAGGCAGATTGGCCACCAGAGGAGGCGCCATGAAGGACTCCTGGGAGGGACCATGGTTACGCGCGGCGCAGCGCGCGCCTTCGCCCTACTGTGACGAGCGCCCTGCCGGCAGCAGTGTCGATCTTTTGGTCCTGCATGCCATCAGCCTGCCGCCGGAAAATTTTGGTTCTGGCGAGGTGCAGCGCTTTTTCCAAGGGACTCTCGATTTCGACCGCCACCCGTATTACGAGCAGTTGCGGGAGTTGCGGGTTTCCGCACATTTTTTTGTCGAGCGCGACGGGCAGATCTGGCAGCATGTGGCCGTCGATCGTCGCGCCTGGCACGCCGGGGTTTCGCAGTGGCAGGGGCGAGAGCGCTGTAACGACTTCAGCGTGGGCATCGAGATCGAAGGCAGCGCCACCCAGCCCTTTGCCGATGCCCAGTATGCCGCCTTGTCGCGCTTGATCCCTGCGCTTTGGTCCTACTTTCCTGCCCTCGATCGGCGCGCCATTGCCGGACATGCGGAGATCGCCCCAGGGCGGAGATGGGATCCTGGCCCTTACTTTGATTGGCAACGCCTTTGGCGGGAGTTGGCAATATGAACGATGCAGAACGGATGCGCCCAAAGCGGGATTGGCGGCGTGGTTGGGGCGGTCCAGTGCTGGTATTTTTGGCGATGCTGCTCTTCACCCTCTGGTGGCTGGGGGTCTTTTCCAGCGCCTCTGTGCAAGAGATGAGCAGTCCGCAGCTGCACTACGTCTATCGGCAGTATGATGGTAGTTACGCCGGCCTCGACCGCCAGCGCGAGAAATGGGTCAAGGAGCTGCCTGCTGATTGGCGGCAGGGGTCTACGCTCACGTTAATCGAGAAAGAAAGCGCGATGCAGGGCAAGAATAACCGGGTGGAAGCACGCCTGGGGGTGCTGCTGACGGCCTCGCCAAGCGCGCTACCGTCAGGATGGCAGGCAGGGGAATGGGCGAGCCAGCGCGTAGTGGCGGTTGATCTGCACGCCAATAGTGCCATCGCCAGCTGGAAAGGGTACGCGGCGCTGCAATCCTGGTGCAAACGCAACGGCATCACGCCAGAGTATCCGTTGCTCGAACTCTTGGGTCCGGGCGACCGCTATCAGCTTTGGATGCCCTTGGCTGCCTCGTCGCGGCCGTAGAATTTCACCCCGCGCACGACCTTGTCGCGGCCCTGGGTGATGCGGTGGAGATTGGTGTCGCGCAGGGAATAGACGCAGCCGCAGTATTCCTGCTGATAAAACTGTTCCTTTTTGGCAATTTCGATCATCCGCTGGCTGCCGCCGCCCTTGCGCCAGTTGTAGTCCCAATAGCGTAGCCGTTCGGGATAGCGACTGGCGGCGCGGTGGCCGCAGGCATTGATCTGGTTCATATCCTTCCAGCGCGAGATTCCCAAGGTGCTGGTAAATACCGTAAAGCCATGCTCGACGGCGTACAGGGCGGAGCGCTCGAAGCGCATGTCGAAGCACGCGGTACAGCGGGCGCCGCGCTCCGGTTCCCATTCCAAGCCGCGGACACGTGCAAACCAGTCGTCCTTGTCGTAGTCGAGATCGACAAAGGGCAGGCCGAGTTCTTGGGCGTAGCGGATATTTTCCTCCTTGCGCAGGAGATATTCTGCTTCGGGATGGATGTTGGGATTGTAGAAGAGGATGGTGAGCGCGATGCCTGCCGCCTGGATGTCGGCCATGATCGGACCGGCACAAGGAGCGCAACAGGAATGCAGTAGCACCTGTTGGCTACCGTCGGGAGTCGTTAGGGGGGGCAGGGGTTTTTTCGCCATGATGCACCTCGAGGCACTACAATTACGGCATCATAGCAGTTTTTGAAAGGAGAGACGGAATGCCCAACGATTTGCGCCCAGGAACCTGTCGCGCCTGTGAGGGCGGGGTGCAGCCCCTATCTGCCGCCGAAATCGACGCCGCCTTGGCGGACTTGCCCGGTTGGATTTGGCGAGACAATGGGTTGGAAAAGACGTTTCAGTTTCGCAACTTCTACGAAACCATGGCCTTTGTGAATGCCCTGGCGTGGATTGCCCACCGCGAGGACCATCATCCCGATCTGCAGGTTTCGTACAACCGCTGCACCGTGCGCTACTGCACCCACGCCGTTGGCGGGGTCACCGAGAATGATTTGATCTGCGCGCGGGCGGTGATGGCCCTAGTGCAGTAGCGGGGCGCAGTTGCTGCCCCGCTTGCTGCAATACGTCAGTGAGTGGCGGCGCGGAGCAGGGGGCGCATTCCTTCCCGGGTCTGACGCTGAATGAAGGCAGCGCGGCCAGGCTCTTTCTTGTCGAGCTCTGCGGCACACTGCGACTCTGTCAGTGCAGCGGTGGCAAGCATCACTTCCAGCTCGCAGAGATCGACCTTGGGATCGGTCAACTTGTCGCTGGACACGTTGAACTGATCGCCTACCTTCCAGAACATGCGGGCATTCCACATGCGCAGGCGAACATTGGGGTTCTGGAACAGTTCAACACAGCGCGCGTTGAGGGCTTGGGAATCCATGGGTACTCCTCCTGTCTTAGCCGATGAAAAGGTCGCCTGAAGGCTCGGCGCCCAGCATACCCGAAAATCGTCCTCCAGAGGGAGTCCCCGGCGCTCTGCTGGATCATTCAAGATTTGAATGGATGGATAAGGGCTATTCGCCTTGGGACAGCGTTCCGTAAGGCGATCGTAAGCAATGATTATGGGAACGTCACGAATCACTCGCTATCATTTGCCCAGGCGCCAGGTTCCTGCATCGAACGCATAAAGCTTTGTAAGTCTTTTTTGCCCGACCCACTGAGCCACGGCAAAACCTGGGAATAAGTGAGTGCCCGGGCACAGTCGGGCTGGGCTTCGAATAGCTCGGCGCTATAGCGCACGATCGGCACGAAATCGATGCCCCGGCGCGAGGGTCTGAGTGACCAATGAACGAATGTTTGTTCCCATTCCTGACACTCCGCGACAACCTTTTTGCCTTGGGCATAAGGTGCACTCTTGATCAATTGTTCCAGCTTGGGGGCGTAGCTCCAGTAGCCATCTTGGGCATGTGCATTTGAGGCCAAAAGATCATCTAATTGTTTTCCGGTCGGTAGATGCAAAATGACATAACCAGAATCCAGCTTGTTGCTGGCCAAGCCCGTGGAACCCTATCACATCTTCGCGCCATACCACCCACGTTGAAGAGATGGCGACGGGAGTCAAGTACTCGGTCAAGGAAAGATTTCGGGGGAAAGTATCATAGCGGAATCCAGTGCTCCCCTCCTCTTCTACGCCGAACACTTCTTTTTTGAAGTCATCCATGCGCTTACGCATCTCCGCATTGAAACGTTTTGCCGCAGGTGTGGTGGCGCTTAGCAGAAACGATTCAGAGCGATAATCCTCTGCATCTAAGGGAGGGAAGGTGGCCCGGATCTTGACATAAGGTGCATTGGGGACAGGAATCCTGCGAATTTGCGGCGTAGCTTCTGCATCGGACCGGTGTAGGCAGGATCGGTACAGGCCTTCTTATGGGTATTGACCCGCGTAAGCCGGATGGGCAGGGTCTTTTTGCCGTCGGTCCAGATGCCGCCAAGTTCCTGGCCTTCCACCGGCCCAAGATGCCAGCGCTGGTCTTGGGTATCATATTCGTCGAAGGTACCTGATCGTACATTCTTGCCTTCCGGCGGAACCAGGTTGATCCAGCGCAGATAACGCAGGTAGTAGTACTGTCCATACGTTTGCACTGCCGAATCATTTTTCACCTCCTCAAAACAGGCGCGTACGGGCAATGTGCCAACCGTGCCCTCCCAAACACCTGCAAGCTCGTTCGCTCTGCCGGGCAAGACCCAGGCACATGCAGCAAACGCCAATAACAATCGTGCGAAAGAACGCATCATAGGTACTCCCTCCATCGTTTTCCCAATATACCAATTTGTATCGGAGTCCCCATGCGTATCCCAATGACTCGCAAACGGGGACCCAGAAACTATACGTAAGTCTTGAATTGGAAATGGTCTTGTTTCTTGCCGCTACCCCCAGCTGCGTGGATGGCCCCATGTAAGCAACGCCCTACAAGTCGCCAACAAAATCCTGGCGACCCTCGAGTGCATGAATACGTTGTTCATAACGCTGTAGCAGGCAGTCTTTTCGTCCGTTGCACTTGGCGAGAGATTTGAGCCATTGACGCTGGGCATGCACCAGCTCTTGGCGCTTGGGATCGCAGGGAAGGATTCTATCCAGAGCGCTTTCATAGTCCAGCGCAAGTTCGCTATCTTTCTTGCTGAGCACTGCATCGGCGCAGATGCTTCGCTCAGCGCTGGTTGTAGCCTTTGCACACGAAAATGAAGGTTTACCGTTTGATTCGGCGGGCAAGTGATCGAGGCGCTCATCGGCATTGGGGGTTTCTAAGAAAAGGGTAACACTATCCAAGCGTTGACGAAGCAAACATGCTTGTAAGACCCGCGTATCGGCTTGTGGATGTAGTACGCGGTACAGATTGATCCACGCTCGGTAGTAGGGCTCCCAGGATTTTTGCGAGATTTTGATTGCATCAATGGAAATCCGGCCTGAGTATTGAGAGAAAAATTCTGAATCTTTTATCTTATTTGTCGAAATTGAAACAGTATTATTCAGGCTTTTTTGTAGTTCGGCTATGTTTTTATCGTCGGTTTCTGATAGCCGATTTTCAGCAACCAATCGCAAAAGATGAAGAAACTCTATGTAGCGATTTTTTTCGGCTTCTATTTGCCAATAGGTATTCCATTGGTCCCCGGCGCTGGTGATGTACTCGTATTCTGAATAATCTGAAAAAAAAACGCTGAGCGGCGCCATATAAACGCCAGACAGCTTGATTTTGTGCGACTGTCCATGTTTTGGAGAGCATTTTGACTTCAAGCTCGGCATGATCCTTTACCTGCCTCAGCTCTTTGTCTGCCAATTCGAGCGCTTGAAGAGAGTTTGTGATATCAGCATGATCAGTCGCATCGCTATTCACATCCGATCGATGGGAATCGTTTTTCTTCAAGCCGAACTTGCGAAAAAATGCAATGGTATAATTGAGCATCAGAGTCTGGTTTGGATTCTGACACGTTCTCCTCTTAGATCCGTGTTTTTGGCTTACTTCAAGTATGGATTGGTCGTGAAGGGGATCAATCAGCGTATAGATGACAGCTGGGGTCGTAATTTTTAGGGAGGCGTCCCCATTGGGCGTGTTTTCGTAATCCATATACACACCTGGTTGGCCGCCATGCACCAGCTCCCGTATCTTGGTTTGTGGCGTCACCTCGCGGACGCTCAATCGCTTCAGGCCCGTGCCTTGCCGTTGGAGACACAACACTACGGTTTTTTTGGGCAATCTGCATTCCCATAAGGTTACCGCCTCGGCTCCGCAAAAACGGTTGATCGGCAACTCGGAAATAGGAGGCATGGATTTCTCTCCTGTGGCTCTGGCAGCGACAGGCAATGTGAGACACAAAAAGCACAGGCAAAGCGAGAGAATAACAGGGCTGCGATCACGATATGGGAGGACACGACGCATTTTCTTCTCCATTGTTACTGCCAAAACAGGAAAACATCTTGTACGGAGGCGGAGCCGGCTACACCGGGGATGCGGCAGGCGGCGCTGGGGGTCTTGGCCTTGCAGTGCAGGTCATAGACGTCGATGGGCGGGAGCTTGGTGAGGGCCCGCTGGCAGGCGGCTTGTCCCGAGCGTGGAGGCTGCTGCCTAGCCCTGCAGGGCATACAGGACGCCCCGATGACGAAGGTCAGTCCATAGAAAACTACTTTGTTTATCTTACGCAACTGCACGCTCCGCTCCTTTTGCTCGTTGTGCGCTATCGCCGGTTACGGACGGCTTTTGCCGGGCGAGATGCGCTCGTATAGGATCTCGCCATCGTCCATATGCTGCACCAGCATCCCACCGCGGGTAGGTTCGAGTAGCAGTACGTCTTCCGGCTTGCCGCCTTTACACCCGCGCTTGAAACCGATCAGGAGCCAACAAGGCTTATCGTCTACTGAGAGCAAAGGTGTTGCTGCGCGCAGCTGCGCCTTGCTCAAGGGCCTACCATTCCAGCTGGTTATGTGATAGAAACCCGCGCTTTCCAGTTCAAAATCGGACTCGTCTAGCCCCTGCCACCCCATCTGAACATAACCGGGCGGGGGAATGTCGTAGTCTCCCCAAGTGTAGAGCTTGCCAGTGGGCGTAGCTGGGCCGCAGGCGGAATTTTCCCAGCCAAAGACGCCAATTTCGGGCGCCTTGCCCGAGAGCACAATTTTGCCGACCTTGCCCAGCACAGTTTTAGGGGTATCTTTGTCCGCCAGAATCCCAGAAAAACCAACAGTCGCAATCGCTTTCCAGTCACCGGCTATCAGCTTCTTGATGGCCTTGGCGTCTTTGGGATGCGCAATGACCCGCTGCACCGCCGGAACGATGGGAATCTCTTTGATTTCCTCTTCACTATCCGCCATGCTTGCTGCATGCAGGGGAAGGGAGAAAAGCAAAAGGACAAGGCTTGCAAGTATGTTGACAGGTTTGGACAGCTTTGTAAAAAAGTTATAGACCATAGCACGAGCCTTCGGTACACGTGTGCATTGAGAAAGAGATGTCAAGGAGTTTGTCTCCGTAAGCCAGAATTCTATTTCCATTTCTTGCGATGAAAAACGATCTATTTTGCCAAACCGAATTGCCGAAATAACGAGAGATTATAGTTCAGTGCCAAGGTCTGATTTCCGTATTTGCAGATATAGTGCTGGGTTTTTCTTTGGCCTGCAAGCGTCACTTCCAATTCCGAGCGAGCGCGGGCTAAATCAATCAGCATGTAGTTAGCAGTAGGTGTCGTCATCCTTAGAGAGGTATCTCCATTGGCCGCGATGACATAATCCATTTGCACGCCAGGCTGGCCGCCACGAGCGAGTTCCTGGACTTTGCCTTGCGAATTTGCCGCGCGTAGGCCGAGGTGCTCCAATCCTTTGCCTTGACGTTGCAGACATAAGACCACGGTCTTTTTCGGCAAGCCGCATTCCCATAGGGTGACAGCTTTTTCGCCACAGAATTTATTGTCGGGCAAATGTTTCTCCGGATTGGGCGGTACAGAGAGCGGATAGCTCGTGCTGGCGGAAACGGGTGCCGCGAGAAATAACAGATAAATTGAGAGGGTGATGGTACCGCCTCTATTCTGTTCGGTTGGCGCACGCATTTTCTCTCTCTGTCACTGCCAAAACAGGGAGATATCTTTTGCGGACCCGGGGCCGATTTCGCCGGGAACGCGGCAGTAGGCGGTAGGGGTGTTGGCCTTGCGGTGCAGATCGCAGAGTTCCAGAGGCTGCGGCTTTGCCATTCTCTTCGCACCAAGCTCAGGTAAACACTCTGCGTGTCTGCCGCACCGCGGGTTTGGATGAGATGGTTTCATTGCCGGAAGATCTCCAGGGAAGGAATGTTGCCCTTGGGCTTCGGGGCGGGCAGGCGGCAGGCCGCGAGTTTTCCTTTGCTGCACGGCAGGTGGTAGATGGTTATCGGCATGGAATACTGGCTCCAGCGAGTGCAGACGGCATTGCCTACTTTGCTGCAGTCCACGTTCATGCCCAGGGCATCGGCGGCGGCCCAGCCCTGCAGGGCAGAGAGGAGAGAGGATAACTGCTGGGGGTTGCGCACAAAGAGACGGAGTCGGGCCGATGCGGGCAACTGTTGTGCCGTTTCCCCTTGCGCGTAGAGACCATCGACCAGCGCCAGCGCCAGGACCTGCCCCTTCTGGTTACTGAAGACCACGGTCTGTACCTGCGCATTGTGGGGTTCAAAGCCCCAGCTCAGGGTCAACCCCTGTGCCGCGAGCGAGGCGTGCGGGAGAGGGGAGATGCTCAGGCCCCGGATGCTGCGCTCTTCCAGGGTCTCGCCGCTGCCCACGGGGAGGCGGGCATCTTTGCCAAGAAAATCTTCCAGCGCTTCTTGAGTCAGTTGCGGACCGGTGAATTTCTCTTCCAACTCGCGCAATTGCCAGGATCTCTCTCCCATCACCTTGACCGCACACGGCCCATTGTTGCCACAGGCAATCAACTTGCGCTCGAAAGGCTCCTCGCTGTCGATCAGCGCCTTGCAGTAGGGGGTATCTACTCCGGCCTGGCGCAGGCTCCTTAAAAACGCTACATGTACGGTAGATGCAAGCAATCCCGGGTTGTCGGTCCAATCTTTGGGTTTGTATGTATGGATCGCTCTACAAACCGGACTCCAGGGGGAGTTGGGCACATTGCAGCGATTGTCAAAATCTGGGGCGTAGATGCTCTTCGCCGCGGCGGGGCAGTCGTATGCCGGGATGCTCTCCGCCAGGAGTGGGTTTCCGCCAAACAGCCCGATAACGAAGATCAGTGCGTAGAAAACTGCTTTGTTTATCTTACACAACTGCACGCTCCGCTCCTTTTGCTTGTTGTGCGCTCTCGCCGGTCACGGATGACTTTTGCCGGGGGAGACGCGCTCGTACAGGATCCAGCCTTCGACCATATACTGCACTAGCATCCCACCGCGAGTAGGTTCGAGCAGCAGCACATCCTCCGGCTTGCTGCCTTTACACTTGCGCTTGAAACCGATCAGAAGCCAACGTCGACCCTCTTTAATATCCTGGTTGAAGGGAAACAAGTGCGTGGCAGCGTCCAGCTGCGCCTTGCTTAAGGGCTTACCATTCCAGGTGAGTATGTGGTAGTACTTGGCATTTTCGGGCTCAAAATCGGACTCATCCAGCCCGTGCCACCCCATTTGAACATAACCGGGCGGAGGAATTTCGTACTTATCCCAAGTGTAGAGCTTGCCAGTGGGCGTGGCTGCGCCGCAAGCAGAATTTTCCCAGCCAAAGACGCCAATCTCGGGCGCCTTGCCCGAGAGCACAATTTTGCCGACCTTGCCTAGCACGGTTTTGGGGGCATCTCTGTCGGTAAGAATCCCAGAAAAACCAACCGTCGCAATCGCTTTCCAGTCACCAGCTACAAGCTTCTCGATGGCCTTGGCATCTTTGGGATGCGCGATGACCCGTTTTACTGCCGGAACAATGGGAATTTGTTTGAGTGTCTCTAAACTATCTACCGCACTTGCTGCATGCAGGGGAAGAGAGAAAAACAAAAGGACAAGGCTTGCTAGTATGTTGACAGGTTTGGATAGGTTTGTAAAAAGATTACAGGCCATAGCACGATCCTCCAGGTTTGCACGAGCTTTTACATTTGGCTTTGAAAGTCTGTTTTTTGCTATTTATTGTTGCGGAATAATCGCAACACGTTTTTCTTCCGAATGATGATTCCGGGTACTTACATTCCAAAAACAGATCTGCCTCACCTTTTCTTCTGTCTACCAGTCCTTGGTTAACTTTATTACCCGCTTTATTGTACTCTTTCATCTTGTTTGCTACGCCTTTCCAATCACATTTATTTAAAAGGTTGTAAATAGAAGATATACCTGGGCCTAAATTGAAAAAGAAACTCATCAATGCGTCCATTTGGCACGTTGTAAGTTTTACCTTTATTTGTTTGTTTGCGTATTCTTTAATCCTCGTCTTTATATCGTCGTCCATGTCCGTTAAAGCCTGCTCATCGGTAACTCCGCTGCGATACTTCTCCCATTCCTTCGGAGCTCTGGTAGGTAATCCTTTTATACTCCCTCGAGGTTCAATCAGGTGACCTATGCCCACGGTTGCAAGACCTACAGAGTCTTCGTACAAGCAATTAACCATGCCCTCGTAATGCCGTATCGCTACTTTTCCTGATTCAGACACGACAAAGTGGCTTTTGTTGTATGCCTCGATTTCCCTTTGATTGTTTGTGGTACTTATCGGCTCACATTTTTTTGCGTCGGAGCTCGTTGGGCCAGTGGTAGACGCTACAGGTGTAGTCGGTGAGGCGCAAGCTACACACGCCCTTGCGTAAACACCTAGCGCTGTCAGTCGCTCCTCATACGCCTTTTTTAGGCACGCCGCATTTGCACCACAGGCATCTCTTTTTGCGAGCCACTCCGTCTGTCTGGCGGCTTCAGCGGGTAGCACGCAAGCGTGACTGCTTGAATTTTGGAATGCGCTTTTCAAAGCCGCATAGTCGCGACCGAGGCGTGCATCCAGGAGTTTCAGCTCCGGGTCAGAACAGATAGCCTTTTCCGTGGGCGTTTGTGCTAGCCTACAGTTCATCGCCTGCGCGTCCAATGTCTGGAAAAGAAAGGCAACGCTACTTAGGGCGACGAGCACCGCCTTGCGTTGTGCTGTGCGTGTGCTCTCTATCCGCTGAATCATATCGCTCTCTCCGATTTTTCGATAGTGCTGGTCAATTCGTGCAACCATACTTTGGCGGCGGCGGTAGCTGGTCGGCGATGTCATAGTCGGGTATACCGGGATCGTCTGGTGGCAAGGGTTCGAGATCGTTCGTCGGGGCCTGGCTATCAGGCGGTGTATAGGTCTCATTACCCCCCGCCTGGGGATTGGCGAGTGCGCTTGTCTGCTGCAACCCGTTCACATGGGTGAAGGGGGTTTGCATGCGAAAGGTTGCCTCGGCGGTGAGGGGAAAGGTGGGCAGGAGCTGGCCAGACGCGCTTGGTCCGAGAAGTAGAGAGTCGCCGGCTGCCACGCTGAAGGCACCCTGGCCGCCGCCGTTGCCGCCGACCACGCTGCCACGCCCGGCGTTGTTGGGATCGAAGCGGGCGAGTATCTTGTCGATAAAGGGCATGATCAGTGGGGCATGGTAGGTGACGCGGATCTTGAGGAGGTTGGCGTCTTGCACGCTTAGGCCGCTCCCGGCACCGAGGCTGGTCTTACGGTAGCCGAGATGGCTTTCGGGTATGCCCCAGCCCCAGTTGCCGTCGGGGCCGATTTTCTTGCCGATGTCGTCGTCAAGGGGTAGGCGTCCGTATTGCTTGTGGTCGCGGAAAGCCTCGACGGTGGGACTGAGGATCTCGATCTTGGCTTGGCGGGCGGCAGCCTCGGCGGCCAGGCGCCCCTTGAGCAGGGCTTGGGCATCCTGACCGTGGGTATAGAGGGGCGTGAGTCCCTCGGCGAGGCCGCGGCGGATGGCGTTGATGTCGCCGCCGTGCAGGGCACCGGCGCGGGCGGCATTCTGGGCGGCCACCTCGAGTTGCAGGCGGCTCTGGTAGAGCAGGCTCGCCTGCAAGCTCCCCAGGAGTAGAAGCAGAACGATGGGTATGCTGATGACGAACTCCACCACTCCGGCTCCTGCTTCGTGGGATTCGACGACGAGAGATTTCGGGCTATGACAGGGCATTTTCGTTTCTCCTCACACGTCCATTTCTCGCCAATGCAGTTTTTGGCCAAGAGCGATATCGCGACTGGCTATCTCTCCCACAGCCACCTCAATGGTGCTGTGCACTCCTCGAAGCCGAGGCCACGCAAGTTGCCAGGGGCGCACATTCGATCGCACCGCCAGCACCTGTCCAGCGCGATCGAGCCAGAGCAGATCAAGCGCAAAGCGCATGCCAAACATGTGCACGGCACGACAGGGAAGTAGCCATAGCGCCTGATCCGCGTGCAAGCTCTTTTTGCCGAGCAGGCCTACACTTCGGGAAAGCGGATCGCTGGCAAGCGAGGCTTGGGCCCATACGCACTCTTCGCCCCGCCAGATGCTACCCCGCTGGCTCATGTGGCCACCTCCTGCACGTATTTCATGTAAATGACAAAGGCCAACACGAGGAAAACAATCGGAAAAATAAACATGACGAGGGGAGCCAGGAGCTTGACGGGTGCCTCTAGGGCTGCCTTTTCGGCGCGCAGGAAACGCTCTTCGCGGCGTTGCTCCGCCTGGGCCTTGAGCACGGGAGCCAAGCTACCACCGCGTTCTTCCGACTGGATGATGGCAGTAACCAAGCTGCGCAGCTCTTGCATCGCGACGCGCTCCCCAAAGCGTCGGAAAACCTCGATGCGTGGCATCCCCGAGCGCAGGTCGCGGAGGATGATGCGAAACTCATTGCGCAGTGGCCCTTCCGGTCCCTTATCGACAGCAATTTGGATGGCACCGGTAAGATTGAGTCCACCTTCCACCATCAGGGTAATAAAGTCGAGATATACCGGCAGATCCTTGAGAATCCGCTTTTGGCGTTTTTTGGCTTGTTCTACCAACCACAGGTCGGGATAAAAGCTCATCAGTAACATGGCGAGCAATGTGATTTCCCAGCGAAAAATCCCCAAGGCGACATAAACAAGGAGACTGAAAAATGCTGGAAAGAGAGCTGCGAGAATTTTCAGAGAGAAGAAATCGCGCGGGGTGACCAGATAATGTAGACCAGCTTTTTGTAGGCGCTGGGCGCTGCTATAGACCAGTTTGTTGGGTAGAAAGACGACGATGGTGGAGTTGATGAAGCGCACCAGTGGCCAGACATGTGCAAGCCCTTTGGGTAGGGGGTCCATGTAGTCGCGCGCTTGTTTCTCGACCGCTGAAAACAAGAGAGAGAGCCCGAACAGCGTTGCTACTGCTACCGCCCCTGCCAAGGCACCTACCAGAAGAACGGGTAAATCGCCGGTATTGTTCAGCAGCAGGTCCCAAGCACGAGCGCCAAAGAAGTACATCCCGAGTAGCAACAAAAGGCCAGCACCCAGCCAGGGGAGACTGCGCTGCCAGAGCCTACGCGCACTCATGCTACGGAGTAGCCGGTCGCTCATACTACACCTCGATACTCACAATTTTACGAATGCCCCAGTAGCCCAGCAGCTCGAGCACCGCAGCAATGGCGAGTACTGCCCATCCTTTGTAGGTATCAAAGAGTGCGCTGGCGGCCTGGGGTTCGATACGCAAGAGGGCGAGGACGATAAGTATCGGCAAAGCGGTCATGACCAGACCCTGCAGCTTGCCTTGCGAGGTAAGGGCCTTGATTTTTTGCTCCATCATCAAACGCTTGCGCACAGTTTCGCCGAGACGCAGAAGGGTATCGGCAAGATTGCCACCCACCTCGCGGTTGATGCGTAGTGCCGAGACCACCAGATCAAAATCCTGAGATTTCACCCGCTCCGCCAAGTGCGCGACAGCCTCTTCGAAGGGAATGCCAAGGCGTTGCTCGCGCACCACGAGAGAGAGCTCCTGGCTCATGGGGGCACTCATGTCGCGCGCCAAGCCTTCGAGCGTTTGCCCCAGGTTTGCGCCGCCACGCAGCGCCGAGGCCATCATCAACAGGGTGTCGGGCAATTGGTCGTGGAGTCGGTTAAAACGCCGGATCTTCAGATGACGGAGCAAAAAACGTGGTGCGACGGCAAGCATCAGTGCCAGCAGGATCACCACCGATAAGGAGGGAACAACGAGATAAAACAGCGGTGGAATGAGTAGCAGCGCGGCGAGATTCATGCGCCAGAGAAGTCCCGGGTCGGCAAAGATGAACATGTCCGTCAGATTGCGTTGTGCATCTTTGGTGAACCGTTGCTGTTGGCGCTGCAGCGCGCGACGCGATCCCTGGGCGAGCAGATAGATCAGCGCCGCAACGGAAAGAAAAACGAGTAGGGCAATGCCAAGCTCAGACGCGCCCATGCTCTTCCTCCAAAAAGAGGCTCATGTCGACCGGCAGACCGCGGGCGCGCATCTCTTCGTAAAATTCCGGCATGCTGCCGGTAGCACGGAAGGCACCGCGGACCTTCCCGTCAGTCCCAAACCCCTGTTGCTTGAAATGAAACAACTCTTGTAACTGAATCACGCCACTTTCCGTGCCAGTTACCTCCACAATCGCTGTGAGCTTGCGCGAGCCACAGGAAAAACGAGTGATCTGGACGATGATGTCGATGGCCGAAGCAATCTGTTCACGAATGGCGACCAGGGGCAATTCCATGCCTGCCATCATGACCATCACCTCCATACGGGAGAGCATGTCGCGCGGACTGTTGGCGTGGGCCGTTGTGAGCGAGCCGTCATGCCCGGTGTTCATAGCCTGGAGCATGTCGAGTGCCTCACCGCCACGACATTCACCAACGACGATGCGGTCAGGACGCATACGCAGGGCATTGCGTACCAACTCACGGATGGGGATGGCGCCTTTGCCTTCTACGTTTGCCGGTCGCGCCTCCATGGAAACGAGATTGGGCTGGTAGAGTTTGAGCTCGGCGGCGTCCTCGATGGTCACCACCCGTTCGTTGGGGGGAATGTAGTTGGAAAGCACGTTCAGCAGCGTCGTTTTGCCCGAGCCCGTACCGCCGGAGATGATGATGTTTTTGCGCTGCTCCACGGCTACTCGCAGAAACTCCGCCATGCGCGGCTCCACCGAGCCAAAGCTCATCAGATCCTCCATCTGCAGCCGTTTCTTGCTGAATTTCCGGATGGTGATGTTGGCACCCTTCAGCGCCACGGGCGGAATGACCGCATTTACGCGCGAACCATCGTGCAGTCGGGCGTCCACCAGAGGGGAGCTTTCATCGATGCGGCGACCGATGGGGGCCACGATGCGATCGATGATGTGCCGCACGGCTTGCTCACTGCTGAAAATCGTTGCTGCCGGTTGCAGTCGCCCACCGCGTTCGACGAACACTTCGTCGTAGCGATTGACCATGATTTCGGTAACCGATTCGTCGGCGAGGAGATCTTCCAGCGGCCCGAGCCCCACTGCTTCATCGACGACTTCCCTGATAAGACGCTCCCGGTCCAGATCCGGGGGTAGGCGCATTCCTTGCAAAACCTCAGTGGCAAGATTGCTGACGACTCGCCGCAGTTCGTCGCGACTCATGCTGGCAAGATCCATGCGCCGCAAATCCATTTGTGCCCGCAAGCGCTCCTGGACGTTGGAGCGCCACTGCATCCATTGCGGATCGATTTGTGGCCGCAACTCTGCGATGTTGGCGTCCGCTTCCGGTACTTTCGGAATCGACGCGATGGCTTCCGGAGCCGCTGCTTGCTGCGCAGCTGGCGGGCTGGGGGGAGACGAGGGAGAGCTTGGCGCTTCCTTCTTTTGAATGCGCACAGTAACGCCGCCCACCTCAAGAACATCGCGTTCCGTCAGCGGGCCATACCAGCGCACTTTTTCTCCATTCACCGATACCGCTCCGAGGCTGCTCAATGCCTCGACATAGGGACCATCTTCCCGCCGCAAAATCCTGGCGTGTTCCTTGCCTATGTTCCATCCGTCGAGCTGGAGATGGGCCTCCGTAGAACGTCCAATCAGACAAACGCCGTCATGGGGGCGAACTTCCAAGGGGCCGTGTTTGGGGTGTTGAGCGATAACGCGAAACATACAATTTCTCCTAGTCTTTCGGACTCTGTGCCACAGGGGGCTGCGTGACTACCAGAGGCGGCTGGGGTTTGGGTGCGGGTACCGCCTGGGTCTCGGGATACGGGGTTTTCGAACCGAGAGTTCGACCTACGGCTTCCCACGTTGCCGAATCTTTGGGCAAGACTTTCTGATACTCGTCTTTCATGACCACTGCGCGGGATACCTGGCGGATATTTTCCAGGGAAGCTGGCGAGACGACGCGCGGAGTGACGAGGATGATGAGATCGGTGTTGCCGGACTGAAAATCGGTGGATTTGAAGAGATGACCCAAAACGGGGATATCTCCCAACCAAGGCAGTTTAGAGAGATTTTTGGCAGTTTTCGGATTGACCAAGCCAGAAATGACCATGGTTTGGCCGTCGCCAACATTGATATCGGCCTCGCTACGGCGAGTGGTGAAACCGGGCACATTGAAGCCATTGAGAACCACACTGGTGGCGGGATCGATGTCGGAGATGTCCGCTACTACATGCATAGTGATGTTGTTTTCATCATCCACTTGGGGTTTGAAATCGAGCTGAATGCCGTAATTTTTGTAGGTCACATTCTGAAAGGCGACGGTTCCGGAGGCCAAGGCCTGCAAAATGGGTACCTGACCACCGGCTAGAAACTTCGTCTCACCGCCGCTGCGGGCACTGAGTTGTGGATTGGCGATTTGGTAGGCGTCGCCATTGCTCATGGCAAAGTTGATTTTCGAGAGCATGCCGGTGATCAGGCCCACGTTCCAACCTCCGGCCAGAGGACGCGCGAGATTGGTGAGATCAATCGCGCCGGTCAGACCCGGTGGTGGCGGGGTCAAGAGAACTCCAGACCCTTGGACTGGGGGTTGCGTCGGATCTTGGCCTAGCGGAGTGTACTGACGAAAGCTTGGGCCGACGAAGTCCTTGCCGTAACCGACGAAGGGGCCGGCAATCTGCTTGGTCCAGTCCACTCCAAACGTCTCGATGGCGCTTTTTTTGACTTCCAGCACATTGACATCCAGCCACACCATTTTTTCCATTTTGAATGGTGCTGGATTGGCCAAGATCAGGGTTTTGGGATAGAGCTTTTGCAGCTCGCTGATACGCATGAGAACGTCTGCGGGTAAATTGTGACCATCGATTACCAAATGCTCGCCGACTACGCGAACCTGTGCGCCATGCCCATCCGCACCAAGCAGCTCGCGCATCTCTTCCGCCGCGCGGCCGACATTTTTGGGCGCTACCAAGACCCGGTACGCCTCTTCGCCGCCATCCTTGTACCAAACCCGCAGGCTCGTTTCACCCTCGGCGTCACCGAGCAGGAGCAACTCCTTGCCTTCGACGACCGTTGTGCTGAGCACCTTGCCATCGCCAACGGCAACGCGCTTTACCGGTTTGGTAGGGATTACTTTCACCTGCCCGGCATAGAGATTGAGAGTTTGATCTTCGGCTCCCAGGCTCGTTGTGCTCAGGCTGGCAACCGTCAGGGCAAGCAAGATCTTCCGGTGAAGACGCATGGGATATCCTTTTTTCAACGCGAAACGGGAGGGAGCAGCTGATCTAGCGGGACGGGCTTGGGCAGTGCGCCACCACCAGCGGCGAGACTCTGCTCTGCTGTGTCGCCGGCCGACTTGGGCAGCCGTCGCAGATTGGCGAGATCGACGTGGGAGCGCAGTTGCCCACTTTCGCCCGTAGAGCCAACAATGTATTCGATGGTATCGGCGGCGTAGAGGGTGCCACCGGCATGTTTTCGCACGCCAAGAATGTCGCGCACAGTAAAGACTTTGGCGGGCGCCACCACCTGAGAGTCATGGCTGCGCAGTACCAGTTGTAGCTCCCCAAGGCGTTTGGCCAAGGCCAATTTTTGGATTTGCAATGGTGTGAGTTCTACGGTAACAGAGTTGAACTGATTGGCGGCCCCCTGCATGGCAGGATCGTTGCCCAGATTGGCGGCAGAATCTGCCGAAACGGTGCGCGTTCCGGTAGCGAGAATCTTGAGATCACGTTCCAAGTAGCGAACGGATTCTTTCGGAAGCTTCTCGGGAGAGGTGCCGACCTGGAACATCACAGGCCCGCCGGAGGCGCCAGCACCAAGAGCTTTCTGTAGCTCTTGTGCGCCGTCTTCACCGGTAACCCCCGAACCCGCTTCCCCAGCACTACCTTTTTGTCCTGCCGTGCTGAACCACAGCACGTCCACGTGATCTCCCGGCTGCAACATACCGTCCAAGGTACTGGTGTTGTCTACCGTAAAGGTCATTGCCAGCTTGTCGGGATCGATGATGTCGGCGAGGGTTCGACGCGTGCTGAGATAAGACGCCAAAATGGGTCGTCCCTGCTGCAGGGGCACGTTGACGCGATGTCCGGCAAATTTTTCGAAGTCTTCCGGCGTGATCACATCGGTAGGTGCCGTGTTGGCAGGAATGGAGCGCGCTGCCACCATGGAGAGATCGAGGATCGTCCCGGGGACAATGTCGTGGATGGGAACTACCGCACGGATGGTTTCGCCCCGCTGTGCACTGCGTAGGCTCTCGATTGCGGCCTCCTCCCGGGAGCGCAAGGTATGTACGGCAAGATAAGCGGCGGCCAAACCCGCAAGAATTGCGGCTGCCAGAAGTAACCAGCCACCGAGCGTACGCGCCGGCTTTTTCTGAATGGTGATTGGCTCCAGATCTTCGGGTAGTTGGGCTGCCACGGATGCGCTCCTAGTTGGTCACAGGCTGGGACGTTGCCCAGGAATAGTCGGCATACGCTCCGCGCAAAGCGACCGAGAGCTGCGTTAATACCGAAGCTTGATCAGGTAATTTTCCCGGCACGATTGATGGAATCGGTATCAGCAGCGCAAAAATAATCGCAAGGGCGATGATCAGATATTCAATCATCGCCTGTCCGCTCGCTTGTGTATGTTCTCTTTTTGTTCTGAGCCGTCTTTTCATGTTTTTTACTCCTTTGATTGCCAAACAAGCACCGTCTTGCATCCGCCCATTCTCTCGGGTTGAAAGGCAAGATCGAGCGATTCATGCCGCTGGCGTAGACTCAAGCGCATCAGGTTGCCACTCAGAAGTGGCTCCACTTTCCAACCCTTAGCCTGCGCTGCGCGTAACAAGGCAGCGCGGAGCTGTGGCACGCTGAGGTCACTGCGCAGAATCTGTACGCGACCGCGAACGCCGTCGTCCTCCGTTTCCAAATCAGACACTGATTCGGTGCGGTCAGGAATTAGCAGTAGCGGCGGTGGCAGGGTAGGTTGAGAGTCCAAGCGCAGGGTTGATAGTTCGCCCGTGATTCGCCCGTTTTCTTCTTGCCATTGCACCGTTTGCGAGTAGGGTTCGCGAATGCAAGACCAGAGGTTTTTTGCACCAAACTGCAATGCCTGGAAACGCCCCTTTTCCTCGGCGCAGGAGGCCTCCAACGCTCGACGAAACTCGTAGTCGGAGATTTGTCCGCTCAGTAAGGCTGCTCGCAACGGCACGCCGTTGAGCTGCATTTTTTGGGCGACGGGGCTCGTGTGCATAGTGCTGGGGAGCGGCCACAATGGCAGCTCCTCCGCCCAGGTGGGCGCAGCCACTGCGCTGCTAAGGATCGCAAAAAACAAAACGTCAAGAATTCGTGGTCGGAACATCTTTCACGGCCCCTGATACGCAGGAATGCTGGGAGCAGGCTGCAGACGGTCGCCAAATTGCTGTTCGGTGTCGATTTTTATGCGATATTTGTCGGGGTCGTTAGTAAACTTGCCAGCCTCTTGGAAAAGGTCACCTAGCGGATATCCCAAACCGCGGAGTGTCGTCGCTGCGATACCAAATGAGTACTTTGAACCCTTTAACGGTAACGCTTCCTGTGGCTTCATAAAACCGCTGCGCAGCAGCCTTTCCTCCTCGCCGGGGCCATTGGCCGACCATGGGTCGCCAAGCACTGCAGCTTGCGCCTTGAACTGCAGAGGCTGGCCCAAGCCCACCTCGGCAAAAATCTTTTGCGGCAAACCGGCAGCTGAAACAGTCACGGCGGCGACGGTCGGGCCCGTCATTTCCAGAGGCATGACACCAATTTTTTGGGTAAGTTTGCCGAATGCGCCGATAGCCCCGCCCGTCCAGCCGCCGTCAAAGGCTTCCTGCCGCGTGGCAACGGTGATATTTTTTTCTCGCTCCACGAGGAGGGATGTTCCGTCGTGTTTGCGCAGTAGGGGCTCGCGGCTGGAGCCTTTGGCTATGTCAGTCGCGCCCGCGTTTCCCGTAACGGCAGTGAGTTTTTCCCCGCGGCCGCCAAAAAACCGAATGGCGACTTCGTTCTGGAGATCTTGATCGGTTTTGAGGCTCACCCACTCGCGATTTTGTGGCGGGTTGGCTAGGGACACCACCCGCTCCCAGGCGGCATAGCGCGCCGCCTCGATGCTGCGATCTTGCAGATATGCCCACTTGCCAACATACACGCCAAGGAGCAAGAGCGGCACGAGGACAAAGCCCGCAATCACCACGGTCTCGGTGAGGGCTTGGCCGCTTTCTCGGGTGGACTGGAAATTCTTATATGAAGGGCTCTGCAAATATTTCGTGCACATCAAATCCTCCTAGTCCGAAGCAGCTTGTTTCTCAACTTGCCGAAACTGGGATGCTGCTTTGTCCCCAAGCCTTTCGGCCTCAAGGATATTCCTTTTAGCTTGCGAGATGATAGATTCCACTTGTCCGCTTGGAATTCCAAGCGCAGCATATCTGCAGCGAGTTTCGGCAGTTCTTGTTCAGCTTTCCTGGATTCAGCTGCGGCGGAATTTAGATTCTTTGCTGCCTCCAGCATTTTTTCTCGTCGTTGCGGAGAGTGCTTGAAAGCATCTAGGGTAATGCGTTTATCTACGGACTTTGTATTGGCGAGCAATTGTGTCGGGGATAATTTGCGCTCGTCATCCAGGAGTTTCCGTACGTGCGCATTGGTAAATTGCTCGGTGTTTTTTCCAAGCGGTAAAGGAGACCTTTGTACGATGTAGCCCATAGTGAGGTCTTCGAGCTGATACCGCCTACCTGTCTTAGGATTTACTTTGCTTAGCCAGCCTTTGGCAAAATCGTCACTGATCAGGCAACGCCAGCCACCGCTGCGCAGCTGATTATTCAGTTTCAGATCCTCTGGCGACTCAGCATCGTCACCGGCCTTTCCCGAGTTACTGATCGTTACCAGCGCAAAATTCTTTACCAAAGGAGTTACCCTCTGGCTAAACGACAAAAAGCCATCCCCACCTTGCCAACCAGGTCCTTTCGGTAGGGGATTGAGAGCGTAGCCATGATCAGCAGCGGCTTTGATAAGAGCCGCGCGTACCTGCTGGGTAGTACCTGTGCTTACGAAAAAGAGCACACGCCAAAAATTTTGAATTTGGGTGTACCCCTTCTTTTCTGTGCCATCCCAGTGCTGCAAATGGTTGTGCGCAAATTGCCAGGAAAACTGCATCGGTTTCCAGCCGTTGCTAAATTCTGGTGCAAAAAGAATTCCTTGCATAGCCAGACTTGCCTGTACAGCAGAGGGATTGAAAACATAGTCGTGCAAGTCGTCAGACAGCGTAACTCCTTTTGGCATGTCGGTCTGACTCATGCCTCGACAATTCTCGAGTGCTTTGAAAAAGACGTGCCGGAGTTTGGGCTCGAGGTCATCGTCGATACCTACGTCGCCCATGTAGCCGGCACTTGATCCGTCGTAGGAGCGCATACCTTTCCAATCTAAGTCAGCAAGGCGCTGTTCGTTGTGCCGCACGAGGGCCTCGACTGCGGGGTAGGGGTCGCCAGAGCCCAGTGACTCGGTGTACAATGTGCTCTTGGGCGCGGCAGGAGTTGCCAGAAACTCGTCGAGACCGCCCTTACCGTTCTGGGCCACTGGTCCGGCGAGAGCGGTTGCGGCCGAAAGGGTGTTCAGGCAAAAAACCAATAAAAGACTCCTGTACCCGAGGCTCCCTTCGTGAGTCGTCCGCTCCTCTCGGCAATGCGCCGCAACCGCCGTGCCTGGAAAATTTGTTGAATACCGTGCTTTTGTCGCACTCATTGCATGAGCTCCTGGTGGCGCTGGCGGAGGTGGTTCGATATATCCTCAGTTAATTTGATGCCTTCACGCGCACCAGAGGCGAGCTCAGCCGCTCTCTCATCGACCCAATCGGGGGGCATTATTTTTGTCTTTTTCATCTCGCTCGCCCAGTTTTGACCGTTTGTGCCAATCTGTTGCTGGAACGCCAGCGCATTCCTCTTGAGCCTTTCCATATCAGCAATGTAATTTTGGGTAAATTTCTGTCCACCTGGGGCATTCTGATATTTCTCGCGGTACACACGATCCTCTACCTCTTTGCGTCGCGCCGCTGTCTGCTGCGGACTCATCTTGCGTTCTTTTTCTATTCGCGCGTTCACATGAGCATTGGTAAAAGGCTCGGTGTCTTTGCCTAAGGGAATCGGCGAAAACTGAGCAATATAACCGAAGCTCAAATCTCTAATCTGATAGCTTCGATTGGTGCCTGGTTTAACCGTGTGAAGCAGGAAAGTCTTACTTTGCTTATCAGTGATGAGGCAGGACACATCTCCTGGGAGTTCTCCGGCGTTCGCTTTGCTAGCAGGATCAATGCTCATGAGAGCAGAGATGTTTACTGCGCCAACCACTGGTTGTTTCAAAAATGCTACGTGATCCAATTCGAGCCAACCTGGTCCATTGGGAGGTGTGGTGTCTTCGTAACCACGCGCTTCCGCGGCGCGCAGCATGGCCTTGCGTACGGTACGTATATCGCCGGTGCTGAGAAAGGAAACTACACGGACAAAACCTTGGATTTTTGTTACAACGCCCTTCTCAGGAGAATAAAGGCCCGTCCATTTGAGGACTTTCCATTGCTCGGTCCCAAAAGGCGCAAAAAGAATACCCTTGGCGCGTAACGCAGCCTGCAGAGCTGATAGTGGCACTGGAAAATCCGCAATATCAGTGGAAAATTGAACGCCTGCAGCCAGCGGAGAACGATCGATGGGTGAACATTGGCGAAATCGTTGATAGAAATCGTTCAGGATACGCTCAAAGCGAGAGTCAGCGCTTCCCCAGGAAAACGCCAAGCTCGTTTCGTTGTTCCACGATTCGAAACCCGATATATCATGTGTAGTCATCGCATCCAGAGCCTTGGCGCCATTTTTCAGCAACAATGCGTTCGCCCGAGGATAGGGATCATCCATGCCCATGGATTCGACATGTAGCGCATTCTTGGGTGCGGCTGGGGTGGGGTGCAAAATTGGCGATGATTCCTGTGCATAGGATGGCGGAGCCAATGTCAGCGAGGCGAGAGCGCAGGTTATGGGTAAAATGACGTTACGTTTCGTAAGCATCAGCTATTTCGCTATGATCAAGGTGAGAAACCGCTCTTTTCCAGCAGGGGTGGGATCATCCAACCGCAACGACAGGAGAAAAAACGCAGAGAGTAATTGTCGCGGCAATATATAGCAATTATTCACTGCATGAGCTCCTGGTGGCGCTGGCCAAAGTGTTGTGCAATATCACCCATTATTCGAGCCGTATCACGCGTGCTTGAAGCCGTTTGGGCAGCGAGCTTGTAGGCCTTGTCCGGACTCATACCCCCGCTAATTAAAACTTTGGCTAGGTTTTCGCCATTCGGGCCAATCTCCTGCAGATAGGACTGAATTTCTTTCTTCCCATTTTCTGCCGTGGAGTGAAGTTTCTGGTCATGTTTTTGCGCGCCTGGAGAGTTCTGGTACGCTTCCCGGAATAATCGTTCTTCTTCCGCGTTACGTCGCGCCGCAACCTGCTGCGGGCTCATCGTTCGCTCTTTTTCGAGTCGTGCGTTAACGTGCGCTTTGGTAAATGGCTCGGTATCTTTGCCTAAAGGAATCGGCGAAAATTGAGCAATATAACCGAATCTCAAATCTTTAATCTGATAGGTGTGATTGGTGCCTGGCTTGACGGTGTGGAGCAAATAATTTTTGCTAACTTTGTCAGTTACAAGACAGGAGATGTCCATTCTCCTTGCTGGGCGCCCAAAAGACTTGCCCGCTTTATCGTCGCCGGTGGTCACTAGTGCACTATTGAATACCGCACCGACAACCGGTTGCTTTAAAATGGCGAAGTCATCGGCCCCAGAAAAACCTGGAACTTTTGGTGGCGGGATATCTTCGTAGCCAAGCGCTTCTGCCGCGCGAACAATTTCGTCTCGTACGACGCGCGGATCGCCTGTGGTGAGAAAAAAAACTGCGCGAGTAAAAGTCTGCATCTGTGTCCTGACGCCCGGTTTAGGAGATAAAACGGTTGAAGCTTTGAGCGCCATCCACTGTTCAGTTCCGCTGGGTGCGAAGAGGATGCCTTTGGCACCCAGCGCAGCTTGGAGAGCTGGCAGCGAGACAACAAAATCCTTGAGATCATTGGAGAATGTAATGCCATGGGGAGGTGGTGGACGATCTAATGGCTCACATAAACCCTTTGTAGCGAATTGTTGCGTGATATGATCAAAACGCTGGCTTTCCACCCCTCCCCAAAGAAAAGAAGAGCTGACTTCACCATTCCATGCCCGCGAGCCGGAATAGTCTCCTGAGCTCAAACCGTTTAATACGACAGTCCCATTTTTTATAGCGAGGTCGTTCGCCCGAGGGTAGGGATCGCCTACGCCCATGGATTTGACTTGCAGCGCACTCTTGGGCGCGGCAGGGGTGGGGTGGAATTTCAGAGATGATTCCTGGGCATAGGATGGTGGTGCCAACGTCAGCAAAGCGAGAGCGCAGGTTATGGATAAAGTGAGGTTACGTTTCATAAGCATTGGCTACTCCGCGATGTTCAAGGCAAGTACCTGCGCCTTTTCGGTAGGAGTGAGATCGACCAGACGGGCCGTCCAGAAGGGGCTGAATAGATTGGCGCGTTCGTCGAGCCCATCGCTCCTGGGCCAGAGCTCCGCCGGGCGGCGGAAGTAGACCTGGGCGGCGGCAGCAGCGCGCACTCCCGGGTTTTTGCCGGCTCCCTGGGTAGTCAGGTGCATATTGAGCCAGCCAAGGCGGGTGTTGGTCGCGTCGGAATCGTGGCTGATGCCCAAGGCAGTAACCGAATCGCGTACTTCGGTCTTGGGGAGATCGACGACCACGATGTAGCGTGGGGCGCTGTCAGTCAGGTCTGCCCCCGGACGCTGATCCTGCCAGACAAGGTCACGATATGGTGAGATGCCTTTCTGACCCAACAAGGCCATATCGCGACTGGCATACTCCGAAACGATGCGGCTCATGCCACGACTATCGCGGGACCATGCACCCTGGTAAACGGGAAAAGACGACCACTGAACGGTTTTCGCCTCGCCGGATGCCTGCGGATTTACCCTTGGATCGGACCAGTTGCGAGGGCCGCTAGCATTGTAGTCGAAATTGCCCTGATCTCCTGCCCAAGAGCCGCCGCGCGCCCAAGAGTCGGAGTACGTCGTTTTCCAGCAAAGGCGGGGGATGATTCGTCCGCAAAAAGGTCCGAAAATTTGCACTTGTGTAGAAACACTATCCGCACCCGACCAGACATAGTCGCTATTGGCATTGGGCGCAAATTGGCTGCCACCACTCTTGTGCGTCCCGATGCGCACAACCAGCGCATTGATAGTCAAGGGACGCTCAACGTCGTGGTCGCGGTTTACCGTAAATGCCTGCGAGCCTTGGTTGATCATGCTGGCCATGCGTGCGCGCCCTCCCGGATCGGAACCGTTGGCGTCCGCATTTTCGCCCCAGCGCGTTACGTAATTGCGTCGAGCTGCCCAATAGGGTGCAACGGTGGTGGCAAGACCTGCTGCGGTAAAGTTCAGTACTCTCGCTTTGGGACCAGCATTGAGCCGGACAATCTGTTCCACCGTTTTTTGCAGGGCACCGTTGGGTGTGCTGTTGGCGAGCGCCAAGTTGAAGGCTTCAGAGGCGCCGGAATATGCCACATCCGCGCCGGAGGCCACGGCCAAAAAAGGCAGTGCGTAGACTTGGCCCGTGGCGTAAACGATCTTGGCGTTCGCCTCGATGGCCTGACGATAGGCTTCGACGGCGCCGCCGGCACCGATGAGACTAGCTACAGCCTGAATGGCCCGCAGCGGCGTTTGGATATTCTCGCCAGCCTGGCGCACATAGCGCGACCACGAGAGAATGCTCACCGCTTGGCCAATGGCGATTTGATTGGTGAGCATGGCGCGGTTGAGGTAGGCATCGAGATTCATCTGCCGGGCTTGCAATTCCATGGCAGAGAAAGCCGCTGCATCGGCGGCGTTCTGTACGCGCAGCTTGCTGGAGGTAAGCTGCCCGGTGTTGAAGACTAGGAGCACGCCAGCAATGGCGACTGGAATCAACAGTACAGCGAGCAAAGCCGCCTGTCCCTGTTCACGGCGCGCTTTTCCCCTCTTGCGCCGTGGGAAAAGGGAAAACGTTGGGCAGGAAACTTTCCGGTTTTGCATCGCTAGACTCCTGTAAAGCCTCCCCGCATCCCAACGGACGGGGGAGGAAAGCGCCAGGTTACTTCGGCAAAAATTACTTGCCGCCGGTGCCGCCGGTGCCGAGGACGCTCGCAGAGCTGTAGTCGCCCATGCTCTTCTGCTTGGTGCCCAGGCTATTGGCATTGCTGGCAGTGCCCTTCGCGTTGCTGACGTTGGTGCTGGAGTCATTGCCCGCGAGCTCCGCCGCAATACCGGCCACCTGGTGACGCATGGTCTGGCCGAAGAACGAGAACACGGCGATGGCGGAGATGGCAATCAGGGCCACAACAATCAGATACTCGGTCATGCCCTGACCCGCTTCACGAACCGACTTACGAACTGCAATCAACTTCTGCTTCATATAACCCTCCATCAGGTGAGAGAAACAACAACCACGGTGTCCTTGCCAATACGGGCAAGAATGGTGAAATCAACGCTTTTTCAGATCATTGGCCGAGGTATAGTCGCTCATGGATTTGGTTTTGTTCGCATTCGTGGCAGCGTAGTCTGCCTTTTGCTTGGCATATTTGACGCCGTATTTGGTAGAGTCGGTGCCGACGAGTTCGTGCGCCAATCCAGCAACCTGGTTACGCATGGTTTGTCCAAAACGGGAAAAGACGACAATGGAAGAAATGGCAATGAGTGCCACGACGATCAGGTATTCAGTCATGCCCTGACCGCGTTCTCGAGGTTTTCCTGTAATCAACATGTATTACGCCTCCCTCATCAGAAAATGAAGATCCCCTTCACAACACCTTACTGTCCGGGCAGGAAATCCAGCGCCCGGGCAATGCCCCAATGCCCACTGGCGTACAGCCCGTTTTGGGTGGCACGCAGCGCCGCGTGGGCGGCAGGATCCATGCCGGGCGTGCTGCCCGCGCTGCTGGAGGCCTGGCTGGGCGAGTTTTGCGAAGTCATGGCCGGAACCCCGGTAGCCCCTCCGCTCGCGCTAGCGTTTGGCACAAAACCTGGGGTGAGATTGACGACTTCCACGCGCCGGTTTTTGGCGCGGCCTGCATCATTTTGATTGTCGGCGACGGGCTGCGTTGCCCCGAGGCCGCGGGTGGCAATCTGCTTGCCTGGCACGCCCAGCTGTTCCAGCGCCACCTTGACGGCTTGAGCCCGCTCTTCGGAGAGTTTCTGATTGAACGCGGCAGACCCGATGGCGTCGGTGTGGCCATCAAGCCCAACCATCATCCGGGGATTTTGTTTGAGTACCTGAGCCAATTGAGCAATAGGGGCTTGGGCGTCGGGGCGAAGAGTGGCTTTGTTGTAGTCGAACGGGATGTGCATGGCAAAGCGTCCCCGACTTTGCAGCGCCTGGCCCATTTCCGATGCGGTAACGAGCTCGCGATCGCCTTGTACCATGCCGGTCTGCATGGGCTTGGTTTGCACGGCGTAGACGTAAGTCTCGCCCCTCCCCTGTGGGCTGGAGCCCGATACCCAGAGATAGACCCAGGTTTGCGCACCATTGGGAGAAATGAGTCGAGCGGTACTCATCCGGCCGCCACCGTTTCCGAAGAAGGTCTTGAAATCTCCAGCGGGCTGCCACAGGGGATTGTGCTGAAAGACATCTCCAATATTGTGCTTTGTGTTGCAGGCGTTGTTGGCGCATTGCCAGAGAATTTTGAAGCCTTCCTGTTGCAAGGTTTGCTGATAATTGCTCATGATTTCGAGAGGGGAGCGATCGGTCGGGCTGTAGTAATCGATGTAGACGACCTCTCCTTGTAGATTTTCGGCCCGACTGGGTTCGCCTTTGTCGTCAAAAGGACCTGTTGGCATCCGTATTTCATCGAAATGCTGATGCTGATAAGTGAGCAGGCTACTGCCTGGGTAGGGATGTAAAAATGGTAGATTCTGCCCTTTTTCGGCAGAAAAAGCTGCGTGGGGAAGTATGGAGAGTGATGCTGCGGCCATTGCCAGCGGTAGCATTTTTTTAGCAGCCGTTGCAGGATGTAGCAATTGCTTCTTGTTTTTTCGATAACATTGCCAAAGGCAGACCATTAGTTCCTCTCTTTTGTTGACGCCAAATTTTTTGTACAAGCGTTGCAGTCGGCTGTTTACCTGGGACCGCGGAACGGCGATATCTTTCGCAATTTTCCCGGCTGAGTTGCCGCGCAACAGAGACAAGATGATTTCCCGGTCTTGTACGGAAATGGGTGGGAAAAAAGGAATATTGGTGCGCAGACGCTGGTGAAGATCCCAGAGTTCTCGAATCAACTGTTCACTAGTACTGTTGCGGCACCCTTCGAGCTCGGCGAAGAAAACGTAAGACCGGTATTGAACAGTGGAAAGAAAGGTGTATTGATCTGCATCCCACGCGAGTAGGCCCGCGGATGCACGCGCGAGGCTTCGACGCAAAAGACTCCGGGATTGCTCTCCTTTTGGCCAGCGCGCCTTCGGGAAACGCCACCACGGATGCGGTTCCAACTGGCCGTTGGGAAGACGCAGACATCGGTAGACGGTGATGCGCTGGATGGGCGATTCGGAGTGGAGAGCAACTGGCCGGGGATAGTACTCTGCTGCCCGGGGTGGCGTGAGCGCTTCTGACGCTGGAACGGCATCCTTGCTCACAAAGGTATCGACCCGACTAAACAGACGGATATACTTGCACATTTCGTCGCTCCCTCATGGCAGCCTGGTCCGGCTGCGTCCTTTAAGCGCGGATCCTACCAGTTTTTTTATGAATGTCTATGAACTTGGGATAAGGAAAATAAGACCATAAAATCAGTTAGTTATAATCTTAGGATTAAGACAACAAACAGATTCGTCTGTCCGGCGCAGGCTTCTGGCGTTCGCGAGTGCGGGTCCCAAGTCATGCCTGGGCAGTCGGGGCGGATTCGGATTCCTTCGAAGGGCGTCGTACGCTACCGTGGGGGTGCAACTGCATCGCGGAAGAAACCGGGTCCGCAATAAAAAAGCCCCACCGTGGTGGGGCTCTTGGCTAGTGGATCGTTGGCCGCTTCAGCCGTGGGCGGTCTTCATATTGATTTGCTGATTGGTAGCGAGTTCGGGGTTGTAGAGGTACTCCACATTCCCTTGCTCGACCTGCTTCAGGTATTCCTGGAAATCGGCCTTGGCCTTATCCCAGCTGATGCCCATCTTCTCCACCAGATCCTCGCAGGGGGAGGCGTGCCACTGCAGCTGCACGATCTTGAACGGATCGGCACCACAGGCCAAGGCCGCCAACTGCACGTCGGCAATGATCGGCACGGAATAGTTCATGTCGTGCGCCTTGCCGATCCACTGGTTCTTGTCCATGGTGGTGATGCAGCCGGTGTCGATGCCGATCATCACATCCGCCTTGGCTTCTTCCCGCGCGACCTTGATCTTGCGGTTCATGGTGAAGCTGCGGGTGAACTCGCGCTCGGAGATGATGTGGCGGAAACCGAAGCCGCAGCAGTCATACCAGGTGGAGTAGTCGATGACCTGCGCCCCCAGGGCCTGGGCCACCGAAGTACCCACCGCCGTACGGTTGCCACCGAGAACCGTGTTGTCATACACCGCATCCTCGGCCACCATCTTGTAGTAGTGGCAGGCAGCGTGCACGGTGACCCGGATGTTGCTCATGTCGATGGTCTGCAATTCGCTGGCGATGCGGTTGCGCATCACGTGCAGCCACTCGCTGTAGTGCACCACTTCTTCGGGAATGACGATCTTGCCGTCCACCAGACGCCCGAGCTTGCCGAGGATCTTCTTGACCTTTTCGCGCAGTTCGGCAGATTCGATCAGGTACTTGCGAATCTCCTTGTAGTTGCCGAAGGAAGTGCCACAGTGTACCAGGGGGTAGAAGTGGCCATTCTCGAAGCCGTGCTGCTTGCCGGAGACATAGGCCTGGTGGAAGTTGCGCAGGAATACGGCGGCCAGGGATTCGACATTGCCGATGCCGGAGCCATGATAGTTCCAGGCGGTGCAGGAGGTCTGGTCGGTCTCGTCGAGGTAGTCGATACCGAACTTGTTCATGAACCACATGAGGCTGGTGGGATAGCCGGGGATGTTGCCGCACTGCCCGCAGCTCTTGTGATGCCAGAGCTGGTTGGTGGGCACCCGCTTCTTCCAGCCGAAGAGGGTTTCGACCTCGATCGGCTTGTGATCATCGGTGATGCGATGGACGATGATCTCGCCCTCTCTCTCCAACTCCCACATGTGCTCGCGGATGTCGTCCATGCGCTCGCCCAGATCCACCGAGCGCCGGTCGACATGGTTGCGCACCCACGCCGTCGCCGCTTCGGCTTCCTCGGCTTTCAGATTGGTGTCCTGAAAAAAGGCACCGTGCCCGGCTACCCCTTGCTGCGTCGTGTTTTCACTCATTGCAAACTCCTTGTCGGCCCTGTGGGCCCAGACTATGATCCATTGCCGTGTCCGTTTTGGATCTCTTTATAGTTGACTATTATGCTCTTCTATATTTCTAAAGCCAAGTCAAGGATTTTGTTGCAGACGGTCAGGTGGGAGTGAGGATGGAGGCAAAAACCGATATTGGACAGCGCTGTCGCACATTGTTTGAGAATCCCGTCGTACGGGCCAAGGGATGGCGTAGCAATCTCTTCTGGCGCCCAGAAAACCCCCAGAATCCCTACGGCGCCTTGCGTGTTGATGGGGAAGAATTGGAGGTTCTATTGGCGGCGATTGTTGGGGTAGAGGCGAGGAGCCGGCCTACCCTGGAACAACGTCAACCGGGTCGTGCGAGTTTCATCGAGCGATCCATTGCGCACGGAGAACTGCCGCTGCTGACCTACCAGAGTGATTCTTGACCTCCGTCGCGATCCTGTCACGCTACCCGCAGCTTTATTCCACCCGTCGCCTGCAGGAGGCGCTGCGCGTGAGGGGGGTGGATGGTCGTGTCCTGCAGCCCGAGCGCTGCGCCCTGCACGTCCAGCAAGGAAACTTTCACCTATATTATGAAGGGCAGCTCCTGCCGCCTCCCGAAGTGGTGCTGCCGCGTTTTGGCAGTCCCCTGACCCAACTCGGCGTGCGCCTGCTACGGCAGCTGGCGGCGCAGGGTAGCTATTGCCTCAATAGCGGTGATGCGATCCTGCTCGCGCGCGACAAGTTCCTTTCCCTGCAAATCCTCGCCAGCGCGTCGTTGCCGGTACCGGAGACTTGGTATCTTGCCGATGCTTCGGCGACGGAAACGGCACTCGCGCAATTGGGAACGCCACTGGTCAGCAAACTGCTCAGCGGCTCCCAGGGCGTTGGCGTCAACCTCGCGGAGAGCCGTGGAGGGGCGCGAGCGCTGGTGGATACCCTGCTGCAATTGCAGCACGAAACCCTGCTGCAACGTTTTCTGCCGGAGGGGAGGACTATCGCATGATCGTCCTGGGTAACGAGGTGCTGGCGGCCATGCGGCGACGGGCGGGACCGGGAGAGTTCCGTAGCAATCTGCATCGGGCCGGGACGGCTGAACTCGTGGATGCCGGAGATGTTCTAGTGCTCCTGGAGAAGTTGGCGCTTGCCGCAACGGTGGCCTTGGATCTGGATTTTGCCGGAGTGGATCTGATGCTCGATGAGCAAGGCGCTCCAGTCATCCTGGAGGTCAATCCCGTCCCCAGCCTGGAGGGCATCGAGCGCGTGAGCGGCATCGATATCGCTGGTAGAGTCGTGGACTTCGCTCTTAGTCGCCGGGTGCAGGCATCTGCCTGATTTCCGCGGCAATCCACTCGCGCAGCCGTTCGGTCACCTGGTTACTGCGCCCTTCGCCGGTATCGGCAGGACCAAAATGCAGATGTACTTCGCCCGATCGCATGCGCCAGTCGTGACGCGGCCAGAAACAGCCACTATTGAGGGCGAGGGGGATGATCGGTACGCCGGCGCGCTGCGCGAGGGCGACACCGGTCTGGTGAAAAGGGCCGAGCTCGCCACAGGGCTGTCGCGTACCCTCCGGAAAAATGAGTACGGGAATTCCTGCCTGCAGGCGCTTTTCTCCCTCCTCCAGAACCTGTTTGAGGGCCTGACGCCCCGCTTGGCGATCGATGGCAATGGGCTGGCTCAGGGGCAGATACCAGCCAATGATGGGAAAACGCAGCAGCTCTGCCTTGAGGACAAAAGAAAGACGCGGGAAGTAACGCCAGAGCAGCAGGGTTTCGAGGGAGGACTGATGATTACTGAGGATAACGCAGGGACCGGCCGGAACATTTTCCAGCCCCTGGACGCGATACCGCACACCGATGCTCCAGGCAAAGAGGTGGCTCGCGACCCGCGCCCAAGCACCGCAACCCCAGTAGCGCCAGGATTGGGGCAGGAGAGGGAAGGGCAGAAGTGGCAACGCCCAGATCAGGGTCCACAAAGTGAATCCCCCGTAAAACAGAAGGCTACGGAAGACTCGCGGCATCGCCTAGTGACCGAGTAGGGCGTCGGCGACTGAGGCCAGATTCGGGAAAACGGGTACGCCTTCGGCTCGCGCGTTATCTGCCGCCTTCTTTCCTTTACCAGTCAGTACCAGGATAGGGCTGGCACCGGCACTGCGTGCCGCTAGCAGGTCGCGGTGGCTGTCGCCGACGGCTGGCACTCCCTGCAGATCAACATGAAAGCGCTCGGCAATCTCGCGGAACATGCCATCCTCTGGCTTGCGGCAGGCACAGCCGGCTTCCGGGTGATGCGGGCAGAAAAAAATCGCGTCGATCCGTCCCCCAGCCTCCGCCAACTCCCGCCGCATACGGGAATGGATGGCGCCCAGGGCGCGCAGGCTGAACAGGCGCCGGCCGATGCCTGACTGATTGCTCGCCACCACGACGGTGTAGCCCGCGCGATTGAAGCGGGCGATGGCCTCCAGACTGCCGGGAATCGGCCGCCATTCGGCAGCGGACTTGATGTAGGCATCGCTGTCTTCGTTGATGACGCCGTCGCGGTCGAGGATCAGCAGATGCGTCATCCGCGGCCCTGCAGCTGAGAAAAATCGGCGACATGCAAAAACGCACTTTGCAACGTTCGTAACAGCGCCAAACGTTGTCGCCGGAGCTCAAGATCTTCGCAGAGTACCATCACTTCCGCAAAGAAGCGGTCCACCGGGTCGCGCAGGCTGGCGAGGGTCACAAATGCGTGATGGTAGTTCTTGGCGGCAAGGTCGTCCTCAACGATTTCGCGGATGGCCGTCCAGGCGTTCCATAACGCCTTTTCTGCCGCTTCTTGCAGCAGGCCGGGCTGCAGGGCTGCATTTTCCGGGCTTTCCTCCTTGCGCAAGAGATTGCTGACGCGCTTGATCAGTGCCACCAGATCATCGGCGCGCGGGTCACTGGCGAGAAAGGTGCTGAGACTCTCCAGTCGGCGTCGGGCGTCGAGCGGATTGTCACCGGCCACCGCCAGAATCGCTGCGATACGGTCGGCGGCGAAGCCTTCCTCGCGTAAGAGCACGCGCAGTCGGTCCTGAAAGAACTCGCTGAGTTTTGCACTGGGTTCCGCGCCGGGAAGCAGTGTCGCGGCATAGCTTCTGCGACTGACCTGCGTGAGCTCACCCAGAGAGAAAGAGCGTTCTCCTTCCAGCGCAATGCGCAGAATGCCCAATGCGGCGCGGCGCAAAGCAAAGGGATCGCGATCGCCGGTCGGGATTTTCCCGAGCGCAAAAAAGCCATAGAGGGTATCGATGCGATCTGCCAGAGCGAGCGCCTGCCCGGCCGCCGAGCTCGGTATGGCGTCATCGCGTCCTGCTGGCCGATATTGTTCGCCGATGACCTGGGCAACGGCGGCGGATTCACCATCATGGCGGGCATAGTAGGATCCCATGATGCCCTGCAGCTCCGGAAACTCTCCCACCATGCCGCTGAGCAGATCGCTTTTGCAGAGTTGCACTGCGCGCTCGCAATCCTTGGGATCGGCACCGACCATCGCCGCCACCCTGGGAGCAAGATTTTGCAATCGCCGCACCTTGTCGCCCATGCTCCCCAGACCATCCTGGAAGGAGACCTTGTCCAGGTCGGGAATGCGTGCCGCCAGGCTGCTTTTGCGGTCCTGGTCCCAGAAAAAGGCGGCATCGGCGAGGCGGGCGCGCAGCACCCGGTTGTTGCCATGAATGACGACCTGTGCATCCCGGCTTTCGATATTCGCTACGAAGAGATAACGCGGAGCCAGGCAGCCACTTTGAGTGCGTAAGGGGACATAGCGCTGGTGCTGAATCATCACCGTAATCAGAACTTCCTCGGGGATCCGCAGATACTCCTCGGCAAAACCGCCCGCAAGGATTACGGGCCATTCGCAAAGTCCGGTGATCTCATCGAGGAGGGCATCGGCAAGCACGGGCGTGCAGTCCAGCTCCTGCGCCAAGCGTTGCAGTTCCATTGCGATATAGGCGCGGCGTTCCTGCCAATTGGCGCGGACCTTTGCCTGTAGCAAGGCTTGGGAATAGCTCTGCGGTTGCACGACTGGCACGGGGCCAGGATGATGGACGCGATGACCGAAACTATGGGCCTCGCTTTGCAGACCAAAGGCCTGCCAGGGCAGGGCCTGGTCGGCAAAACGGAGAAGCAGCCAGCGAATGGGACGGGAGAAACTTTCCTCTCGCTTGCCCCAACGCATTCGCTTGCGCAAAGGTAAGGACTCGACCCAGCGCGTGACCAGCTCGGGCAACAGTTCCGCCACGGGGCGAGCAGGATGCTGGATACGCCACGCCAGTATCGTACCCTTTTCGGTTTCCAGCCGTTCCAAGTCGGTCACGGCGACACCACAGGAGCGGGCAAAACCCTCGGCCGCCGCTGTCGCCTTGCCATCGACAAAAGCGCGTTCGAACGACGGTCCGCGGCGGAGTTCTTCCTCGGCACGCGTGCTAGCGGCGAGATCGGGGATGAGCAAAGCGATCCGGCGTGGCGAAATGAAGGGGAGGATCTCGCCATACTCGATGCCGGTCTCGTCGAGTAGACGAATCATGATCTCCCCGGCGCTTTCCTGCAGCTGCTGTTGTTCCGCTGCCGGCAGTTCCTCGCAACCGATTTCCAGTAACAAGGGATGGGACTTCATGCGTCAACTCCCTGCAATAGCGGGTGGCCGAGCTCGGCGCGAGCCTCGGCGTAGATTTCGGCTACCGCACGCGCCATATTGCGTACCCGGCCGATGAAGCGTGCGCGCTCGTTGACGGCGATGGCATGGCGGGCATCGAGCAGGTTGAAAGTGTGGGAGCAGTCGAGCACCCGTTCGTAGGCGGGCAGGGGCAGCTTGGCCGCGATGAGGCTCTGGCAATCGACTTCGGCGCGGTCAAAGCGTTGCCATAGATCGTCTACCGGAGCCAGCTCGAAATTGTAGCGGGACTGCTCCACCTCATTCTGGTGATAGACGTCGCCGTAGCTCACGCCGGGTGTCCAGATCAGGTCATAAACACTTTCGGCACCCTGCAGATACATGGCCAAGCGCTCCAGGCCGTAGGTGATTTCACCCATCACCGGGCGACAGTCCAGGCCACCGACCTGCTGAAAATAGGTGAACTGCGTCACTTCCATGCCATTTAGCCAGACTTCCCAGCCCAGACCCCAGGCACCGAGGGTGGGTGACTCCCAATCGTCTTCGACAAAGCGGATGTCCTGCAGCGCAATGTCGATGCCCAGGCGCCGCAAGGATTCCAGGTACAGCTCCTGCAGATTATGGGGATTTGGTTTGAGTACTGCCTGGAACTGATAATAGTGCTGTAGCCGATTGGGGTTGTCGCCATAGCGACCGTCGGTGGGGCGGCGGGAGGGTTGTACGTAGGCAGCACGCCAGGGTTCCGGACCGATTGCCCGCAAAAAGGTTGCCGGGTGAAAGGTGCCGGCACCCACGGGCATGTCCATGGGTTGCAGCACCACGCAACCCTGCTCGCTCCAAAACTGCTGTAACTGTTGGATGATTTCCTGAAAAGTCATGGCGACCCCGCTGCACGAGGACGCCAATTATGGCCGAATGCCCGGTATCGGGAAAGTCTGGGTTCACAGAAGTTCCGCAATGCCTTGGGCGGCGCGTTTCGCATCCAGAAAAATCAAGCCAAGTTTTGCTTCCTTTCTGGCAATTACGGTGAGAACGGCATCGTGTCCGGCATGGATGAGGAGGACGTATCCGGAATCTCCCTTGATCATCACCTGTTCCAGCTCTCCGCGGGCCAGCTCCGCCGCCGTGCGGTCGCCCAGGGACAGCATGGCGGCAGCCATGGCACCGACGCGATCCTCGTCCATGTTGCCGGCGAGCAGGGAGGCGATGGTCAACCCATCGGTGGATATGACTGCAGATGCCTCGATGTCGGCGGAAGAGCCGTTGAGGTCACTGAGGATGGATTTAAGCATTTCTTCACGCATGGCGTTAAAACTCCCAATAAAAAAGGATGAAGACGTTTAGCGATACCGTTGATCGAGTATTTGCACGAGGGTGACGAAGGGCTGGCTCTGGAGTAGGGGGGTACCGCCGATGATCAACATAAAGCGCTGCGGACCAATGAATAGCGGCCAGAATCCGAGCTCAGACTGTCCCGCGGGGTCGACCAGCGCCCAGGTTTCACTGTGGATGCGGAGATTGTTGCGCAACAACCTCCCATGTCGGCCCTGCAGGCTGAGCAAATCAGCGGAAAGTCCAGCAAGCTCCTCCGCGGATTCATGCAGGAAGCCCGATGTTGACAGGTAAAAGCCGTTTTCATCGGCAAGTAGAGCGCGTTGCCCGTCCGATAGCTGTGCCAGTAACCCCGGGAGGACGTCTTCCAGGCGCTGCTCGGGTGGGTGGCGTGGCTCGGGATTGCCGCGGATCAGACCCAGGCGTTGCAGGCGGAAAATACTGCGCAAGGCGTCATCCAGCGAATCCAATCGGGTCCAGCGGCAGGCAGCTTCCGGGTTGAAAGGGTTGCGCGATCCTTCGCGAAGGATATGGAAGAGAATCGACCGGTTGCCTTCCAGTTCGGGTCCCGAGCTGACATAGAATGCACCCGCTGGCGTCAACTCGGCATACAGAGGGCGCTCAGCAGTGACGAGTTCGATGCTCATGGCACCATTCCCAGACCAGGATCGATGGAGAAGAGTAGCGCCATGACCAGGTTCTTCACGTCCTCTTTGCTGCGCCCGTCCACCTCGAAGATCGGCGGAACAGGATTGAGCATTTGCAGATCCTGGGTGACCTCCGCGAGCATTTTTGCATAGTCTGCGGTATCCGGGCGGGGGTTGACATCGGTCTTGCTGATGCCCAGGACCACCGGAACCTCGGCAATGTAGTCCTTGAATGCATGGAGGAAGAAATGCATGTCCTTTTGCGGATTGGGGCGTGTGTTGTCCAGCATCAATATCAGCCCAAGTCCGCCGGTAGTCAGGATGTCCCACATGAAATCAAAGCGTTCCTGCCCTGGAGTGCCGTATAAATGTACCTTGCTTTTGTCGCCAAGGTGCAGAATCCCATAGTCCATAGCCACCGTGGTGTGGCCTTTACGATTTATGGTCATGTCTGACGCTTTCGCGTCAGTAGAGATGATGGGCACATCAGAGATAGCAGATATCGCCGAAGTTTTGCCTGCGCCAACCGGGCCGGTGAAAACGATTTTATTGTCCTCTCTCATAAATAGGTCTCCCGGTTATTATTCATTTCCATCACTATAGCCCTGCAATCTTCGCTAACAGACGGCCAAGAAGACCGCGCTTCGCAGGACTCGGCCGTTGCGCTTCCGCCAGGGTGTCGGAGGAGATCGCCGGCTCTGACGCCATGCCTGCGGCGGAACTATATTCCAATAATTGCAGGGCATCAGCGGCCGCGAGAAAATTGAAGAGGGCCTGGGAATGTACCTGCAACATCCGAATGGTCAATGCCGGAGATGCCGGTGAACGGGCGAGAAAAGCCGCCAAACGCAGCGCCTCGGGTAGTGGGTATAAACGCGTAAGGTTGGGCCACCGGCGCAGTTTTACTGGGCGATTCAATGGAATTTTCCGGCTCAGGCGACCATCCGCAGCGATTGCGTGAATCTGCCAAAGATATTCCGTAAGCGTCATCGAATGAACGGATTTGTTGTCGGTGAAAGAGGCGCCATCTCGGAGAATGAGGTTTTCTTCTCCTTCTCGAAAGATTGCTTGTGCCTCTTCCATGCTGACACTGGCGTCAACCCTTTCCTGCTCTGGAAGGATCTGCCAGAGCAATCTTCCATTACGTCGATCGACGATTCCTACGGGAATTTGATCGCGGATGGCCCGCTGAACCAGCGCGAGAAGGCCCTGCTCCGGATCGAAGTAATTGATTTGATTCGGGTCAAAACTGGGTTTCTCCCTTACCGGCGGCTGCTGCACGCTCGTGGGGATTTTGGCTGGACTCGCCGCTGCTGTAGAACTTCGGGCCTGCTCTACTGGTTCCGGGGGCTCCCGCGGAGGCAATTCTCGGGTCGTTGGTGATGGACGCAGCAACTGCTCCAACGCGGGGAACAGGGTTTCCATGCGGATCGGTTTGGCCAGCGTCACGAACTGGGGAAAATTGTTGGGGACTACAGTCGTGGCAAGTAGGGGAATCTCGGGGTGTTCCTGACGAAATTTCTTGGCTTCGGCGAGCCCGTCGGGAGAATCCAGATCGGCAATCGCCGCATCCGGCACCTGCCGATCATCCGCTTCGAGAAAACTATAATTCGCCCTACGGTTCATGCGAAAGGCCATACGAAATACGGCCTCTTTTCGGCTATCGAGGCCAATCCCGCGAACGAGAATCGAAGGGGTTCCCGCAATCTGTGCCTTGTCAGTCATGATTTTCCTCCTCAGGCGGTAGCGCTGATGTCTCGCTGTAGGCGTTCGGACAGGTGGTACAGTTGCCGCAGGATGGCTTCGTCAGGTTGTGGGTCACTGTGGATGATCCTTTTGCTGAATCGAGCAAAACGATCGCGTGCTTGCATGCGTTCATACATCTCCAGTAATGGGAGGAAATAGCCGGACTTTCGCGGTGAGGCAAGGGCTGACTGTTCTAGCAAATCGACGGCTTCCTCTACTTGGCCATAATCGAGGAGCATATTGAAGTCGCGTAAAATTGGGTCATCGGCATCCACCTCGGCAATCTCTCGATCGCGGCGCAGGCGTTCCTCCACCAATTGCGCGCTGCTTACGGGGATAGTGCTGGTAGGAACATATAATTGATATTTTTCTGCGAGACTCGGTAGCACCTGATTTTCTCTCCCTTCACTATGTTCCAAGTCGTTATATAGGTCGTTTTGACCCAATTGCCGCCCCAGGTTGAGCAGGCGTTGGCGTAATGCCTTCCCTAGACCCCAGAGGATGATATGCAACCGCAGCAAAGTGCGGGCAAAATCCTGGCTGTTTCCCTGTTCATAAAAGATCTGGAGAAGCAGTACGTGGAGACGGAGTCGTTTCGGGTATAGAACGACCTCGCGCTGTAGGAGAGTTGCCGCGGCTGCGTCCTGGCCCGCTTCTCTCAGTAATGCGACCGCATGCCCCGTACCAACGAGGGTGCTAACCACCCGGATTTCCTCGTCATTGAGCGGAGATTGGGGCTCTGAACCACACAGCAGAGCATCTGCTGCAATCTCTTCCTTTCGCTCATGCTCCGCTGCATGCCGCTGAAATGCGTGCAGAGGAATGTCGGTCAGTTCGAGCGGTTCAGGATGGACGATTGCCTGCTGTAGGTCGCGATGGACAGAACCCAGCTCCAGCTGTTCCTGCTCGCGCGCGAGCAGATTTTCCTTTGGGAGGGGTTGCTGACGGCCTAGTTCCTGTTCGATATTTGCCAGACTGAGTTGTAGTCGGGTCTCGGCCAACACGCGTAGTGGCAGATTTTGCGGGTCCTTCTGCAGGCATTGTAAGGTCAGGTCGCGGACCGCATGGATGTCCAGAATTTGCTGGTCGAGATCTTCCTCCAGCAGCTCTGCGAGATGCGGATAATCCAGAGCCTCGATGTAGAGATTGCGGAGCCGGTTTCTTTGCTCCTGGTCCTGTGGATGATGCTCGACATACCAGCGAAGGGCCGTCGTTGCCTGATCGATATGTCCATATGCGAGGTAGATTTCTACCTCGTCCAGTATGCTGACCTCTTCGATTTCCGCCACCCTGGCGGCCGGCGCGCCTACCTCAGGCAACGGTGGCTGCGGAGCTTGCACGGCGGTCGACATCGGGGTTTCAGATGCTTTTCCTGGGCCCGTGGCTTTGCGCCCCCATAACTTCCAGAGAATCGCTGCCACCACCAAAAACACGGCTGCACCGATCAGTATCAGACTCGTCGTGGGGAGATGCATGGCTTGAGACTCAAGGCTCCTGGATGATCCAATGGACTTCGAGGAGCTAGATAGATGCTTTTGTCGGCCTGTCAACGCCCGAGTAGATGCGCGATTTCCTGTAGCCGTTTGCAGCTGCCGCGCTCGGGGTGTTCCCTGAGTGCCAGTTCGGCGTAGCCGTGGAAAAACTCGGGCAATGCCCGCAAAATCACCGGCAGACGCTCGCGGCTGGCACGCGCGATGCGCCACTCGCTGCGCGGTTCTCCGGGCCCGGCATAGCTGCATACCGCCAGACCCCAAGCTTGCTCGCTACCCGTCCAATGGTGTTGGGCAACGCGCAGGCGGTGCAGGTTCGGCTGGGTGCCCAGTCCCACGCCAGGGCCGTCGTAGACGATCTGCAGGTCCGTGGCGATGTCGGCGAGGAGGTGGTCCAAGGGGATGAAGGCGGTCCGCAGGACTTCCGTCCCGGGCGTTTCATCTTGGAGATGGCGCCGTAATTCGAGAAGAAAGGGTGATTCCACTTTTTGCTCCATTTTCGGTAAAATCGCAAAGTTACAACAGGATTAACTGGCCGCGCAGAAGAAATTAGGGATTCTGCCAGCCTCTCGGATGAGGTTGCAATGCTGCAAATCACACTACGAAGAATTTTTCTTGCCGGCTATGTCGCGCTGGCGCCGCTCGCCGCCCAGGCTACGGTGTTCCCCTTACCGCAGCACGGTAACATGGTTGGGAACCTGCAAGCCGTTACCAGCCATCGCGATGACACCTTGCTCGATATCGGTCGCTTCTATGATATCGGTTATAACCAGGAGGTTGGCGCCAATCCTGGAGTGAATCCCTGGCTGCCGGGTCAGGCGAGCAAGGTCGTCATTCCCAACGAGTACGTGCTACCCGCCGGGCCTTGGCGAGGAATTGTCGTCAACATCCCTGCCCGGCGCATCTATTTCTTCCCGGAGGGTCGGGGAGTGGTATTTACCTATCCGGTCGGGGTGTTCTTGCCCGGCTGGAAGGAGAGTCTGACCACTACCAGCATCATTCAGAAGTTCAAGATGCCGGCATGGTACGTGCCCAAAAACATCCACGCCTGGTTTGAGAAGAAGTTTCACATGGACATTCCCTGGTATTGGCCGCCGGGTGCGGAAAATCCCATGGGGGAGCTGGCCATGGAGACGGGACTCTCTGGAATCTTCATTCATGGCACCTACCACCCTTGGGGCATCGGGATGCGATCCAGCCAGGGTTGCTTCCAGATGTACCCGGAGAATGTCGCGCAGCTCTTCCCCATGGTGCCAGTGGGAACGCCGGTGCGCATCATCGACGAGCCGAACATGGTGGGCGAACGCAACGGACAGATCTACCTGCAGTGCTACAAGCCGTTGCATGCGTATCACAAGGATGGACCAACGGATCTGCAACGCGCGGTGGTCGCCATCAAGCAGTTTATGGCGGCCAATCATTTGCACGAAGAGATCGACTGGGCGCGGGTACGGCGTATGGTTGCCGAGCACAATACCGTTGCCCTGCCAATCGGTAAGGGCACGCCCACCTATGCCACCCTAGTCCAGGCGTTGCCCGCCAAGCCTTATGCGTATGCGCCGTATGGACCCGCTGCCAACGGTGCTGCCGTTCCTCCCCCACTTCCGCTGGCGAGCCAGGCCAATAAGGATCAGATCAACGTCAAGGTCTATTTGCCGGGGCAGAAGTCCAGTTAAAACTTCCCGGTGCGCCAGTAATACCAGAGGAGGCCAGCATATTCGTGCATGGCCTCGCTGCTGATCTCCTCATAGATCGCGCGGGGTAGCCAGGACTGCCAGGAGAGTGGGGTCGCCTGTCCCATCCGGTAGTCGCAGGGCACGGGCGTTGGCAGGAGACCATAGTGGCGAAACCAAGCCATGGCCCGCGGCATATGGACCGCCGAAGTCACCAGGTAGATTCGGCGAATATCGTGTTGGCGTAACAGGGACGCGCTGTCCTTGGCATTGGCAGCGGTATTGTAGGATTTGCCCTCCAGCCAGATCGGATTATCGACATGGAAGCTGTGCCGCAGCAGGCTGGCCATGGTCGCCGCCTCACTGGGCGCCCCGAAACTGGGCGCGCCGCCACTGGGTACTACGGGTAGATCGACTTGTCGCGCCAGCGCGGCGGCCGCCTGTAAGCGCATCATCGTTCGTGCATTGGCCATCTCGGGCACCGGCCGATCTGGATTGACGATCTCGCCGCCACCCAGTACAACGATCGCTTGCGGCGCCAGGTCTCCGCGCAGGGGATGCAACAGCGGTGGATACCGATCTTCCAGCGGCTGCAGCAGGAGACGTGCGCCAATCGGGGTGGCAGTGAAATAGATGCCGAACAGGGCGAGGACGATCACGATTCTGCCTAGGGAATGCCAGCCGCCCAATGCGCTGAGGAGCAGGCCGATACCCGCAATGCCCAGGAAGACGCCGGGCGGCTGGACCAAGGCGGAGCCGAGGCTGAGCAGATAGATCGGCGTCACACGCTACAGTGGGTCAGACCACTCACGGAAACTATGCTCGGCATGGTAGGAAGAGCGTACCAAGGGGCCGGCTGCCACGTGACGAAATCCCATTTCTCGTCCGATTTGCTCCAACTGCGCAAACTCATCGGGCGCCACGTAGCGCTGCACAGGGTAATGATGGCGCGAGGGCGCCAGATACTGTCCGAGGGTGAGCAACGAACAGCCGACAGCGCGCAGATCGCGCATCACTTCGATGATCTCCCCGATTTCTTCCCCCAGGCCCAGCATGAGGCCTGACTTGGTTGGGACATCGGCATGGCGCTCTCCATAGCGGCGCAGGAGCTCCAAAGAATGCGCGTAGTCTGCGCCTGGACGCGCCTGGGCATAGATCCTGGGTACAGTTTCCAGATTATGGTTGAGGACATCGGGGGGATATTCGGCCAGCGCATCGAGGGCCTTATCCAGACGTCCGCGAAAGTCTGGAACCAGAATTTCGATCTGCAGCTCCGGACATTGCTGACGCAATGCGGCGATGACCGCGGCAAAATGCCCGGCGCCGCCATCCCGCAGGTCGTCGCGGTCAACGGAGGTCACCACAACGAATTTTAACCCCATCTGCGCAACGGTCTGCGCCAAGTGCGCAGGTTCCTCGGGATCAGGAGCCTGTGGTCGGCCATGGGCAACGTCACAGAAGGGACAGCGCCGAGTACATAGATCGCCGAGGATCATGAAGGTAGCCGTTCCGCCACCAAAGCACTCTCCCAGATTGGGACAGGAAGCCTCTTCGCAGACCGTGTGCAGGTTTGCCCGTCGCAGAATCGTCTTCAATTCATCCACACGTGGATTCAAGGGCGAACGCACCCGCAGCCAGTCGGGCTTTGGCTGGCGCCGAGACGGTTCGGCAACGACGGGAATGGGCACGGGGTTGCGGCGGACCTTTTCCTCTCCCCGTTCGGCGCTTGCCATCAGCTACCCCCTTTGTGCAAGGGCCGTCCGAGGGCGATGGAGAGACTGTCGAGTAGCTCCTTGGCCACGCTTTCCGAGGACAGATCTGGGCAGAGGGTGTGTACCTGCGTGACTTCCAGGCCGGGGCTACCACAAGGATGAATCCGCTGAAAAGGGCTGAGATCCATGTCGGTGTTCAGGCTCAATCCGTGGTAGCTACGGCCCTTGTGAATGCGCAACCCCAAGGACGCAATTTTGGCTCCCTGTACATATACCCCGGGGCGTCGCGGCGCGCTTGGGCACTGACGCCGTGTTGCGCAAGCAGGTGGATGACGGCATTTTCCATGGCGAGCGTCAGTTGTCGCACATTCCAGCCGCAGCGGGCGAGATCGATGAGGAGGTAAGCGACCCATTGGCCAGGACCATGATAGGTCACCTTACCGCCGCGATCGCTGCGGATCACCGGGATGGGGCCAGGATCAAGCACGTCCGCTGCATCGGCATTGCGACCTAGGGTGAAGACGGGGGGTGCTGCAACAACCAGATCTGATCAGGAGTTGTCTCGTCACGTTGTCGGGTGAATTCACGCATGGCGTCGAGCACGGTGAAGTAAGGCAGGAGACCGGGCCAGCAGCGCACGGAAATGGATTCGTCGGAGAGCTCTACAGGCACAGCATCACCCCCTCGATCCCTTGCACTGCGGCGTAGATGGCCTGCAGGTGCTCGGCATCATGCACCGTCACTGAGCAGGTGACGGCGGTATATTTACCACCACCACTAGCGCGCACGCTGAATGCTTGCTCTGATATATCCGGCACATGCACGGCGACGGCTGCCCGCACCGCGCCGAGCAGATCGTCGTGCTGACCAATAGCCTTCACATGGTGGATATGGGGAAAATCGTCTGGCCTTTCGCCTAGCGTTTCCATGCCTGCTCCTCATCGCGCCTCGTCTTGCCCGAGGTACTTACTCCCGCATGGTAGTGCTTCCACGGCATCAGGTGAAGTCCTCGACCTCAGAGGGCGGCGCTGACGCGATGCCACAGCTGTCCGAGCCAGGACGCCTTGCTCACCGCAGTGCTGGCGAGGACCGGCACGCTGCGCACGACCTTGCCATCCAGAGTTACCTGCAGTTGCCCCAGTACGGTCCCTTTGGCGAAGGGCGCCTGCACCTTTGGCGTCCATAGCAAGTGGGTTTGCAGATCGGCGGCGCGGCCATGCGGAACGGTTACAATCAATGGCTCGGCCACGGAGACGGGCACCTGCATCGGCGACCAGTCACTGTGGGATGCTACGCCCACCTGCTTGCCTGCGGCAGCCAGTTCCTGGTTCTCGTAGAAACGATACCCATAATTGAGCAGGGCTTCGATAGCGTCCGTACCAGAAGACCAGCTGGGCGCACCCATCTCCACGACGATCAAACGCCTGCCATTGCGCTCGGCCGTGGCATCGATGCAATGCCCAGAGGCATCGGTAAGTCCGGTCTTCAACCCATCGACACTGGGGTCGCGGAACAATACCGGATTCCAGCTGCGCTGGGTGATGTTATTGTAGGTATAGGATTTGAGCTTGGTGATCTGCAGGACTTGCGGATATTGTTGGATCATATGACGCGACAACACAGCGACATCATAAGCGGTCGTATACAGATTGTCGTCGGGCAAACCATCTACATTGCTGTAGTGGGTTGAATGCAGCTGCAGCTTTGCTGCAGCATTGTTCATCAGGGTGACGAATGCCTCTTGGCTACCGCCGATGGCCTCGGCAAGAGCCACCGCCGCGTCATTGCCGGAATCGATCAGCAGCCCGTGCAGGAGTTGATCCACCGTCACCGGCAGGCGTGGCTGTATAAACATACGGGAACCACCAGTTTTCCAGGCAGCGTCCGAAACCGGAACCGTTTCTTGTAAGCGTAGACTACCGTCGGCAATCGCTTGATAGGTGAGGTAGGCCGTCATCAATTTCGTCAGGCTGGCGGGCGCGCGGCGCAAATCCGGGTCCTTCGCCGCAATGACCTGTCCTGTTTGATAATCCATCAGGACGTAGCTCGCCACATTGGGCAAAGAGGGTGCCGGTGGAATCGGCAATTGCGGCGTTGGGGTGACGGCCATTGCCAGGGTGGAGAAGGTGAAAAGTAAGGTAGCCAGAACACTGTTGAAGAAAGTACGCATAGAAGCCATGAACATCCTGCTAAAAAGGCGGGTTAGTCGTGAAGTCGGGGGTGCGAATGAATCGACATGAGGATACCCAAACCGACAAGAAAGGTCAGCATCGCCGTCCCGCCATAACTGATCAACGGCAAGGGAACACCGACGACCGGCAGAATGCCGCTGGTCATGCCCATATTGATGAAAACATAGAGAAAAAAGGTCAGGCTGAGAGTGCCAGCGAGCAATTTCCCGAAGCGGGAGCGGCTTTCGAAAGCAATGACCAGGCCGCGCAGGACGATAAGGAGATATACCGCCATCAGCAGCAGCACACCGACCAGACCAAACTCCTCAGCGAAACCGGCGAAGACGAAATCGGTCTGCGCCTCAGGTAGAAAATCCAAGTTGACCTGGGTACCGTGGAACCAGCCCTTGCCAAAGATTCCCCCTGAACCAATGGCAATCATGCTCTGGATGATGTGGTAGCCGGCGCCCAGTGGATCGCGTTGCGGATCGAGAAACGTGAGGATGCGCTCCTTTTGGTAGCCATGTAAAAAATGCCAGAGTACCGGGCCGCTGATGGCGGCAAGCAGAATCAGGGCAATGAACCAGCGTCGTCGCACGCCCGCCAGCCACATGGCAAAGAGCCCCGCCGCTGCGATTTGCACTGCAGTACCCAGGTCGGGTTCCTTGGCGATGAGGAGAAAGGGCACGCCGATCAACACAAAACCGACGACCGCGGGTCGCCACAGGCGCACATCGTCCACCTGCGAATAGTAGTAGGCGAGCATCAGCGGCAGAGCGAGCTTGACCAGCTCGGAAGGCTGAAAACTCAGGGCTCCGACGCCCAGCCAGCGTTTGGCGCCCATGCTGGTTTCGCCGACGACCAAGGTCAGCAGTAAGAGCACGATGCCCACGGCATAGAGGGGCGGAGCCCAGGCGCGCAGGCGCTCGGGCGGCGTATTGGCGATGGCGATCATGACGCCAATCCCGATCGTGAAACGCAGTAATTGTGCCCATACGACGTGAAGGTTCTGTTGGCTGGCACTATAGAGCACTGCCAAGCTGATCCCCATAAGCAGCAGGATGCCGGTCATCAACGCGGGATCAATGTGGCTGAAAACTCGGGCGAGGCGTTGCGGTCGGTTGCTGGAGTTCATCTGCTCATCTCCTCAGTTGTGGCCAGTGGCGCTGCATTTGGTCGAGGAGATACGTCAACAACGGCCAGAGGGCAGCGCCCAGTGCCGGACCGATAAGGAGCGCGTTGTGCCAGGCAATCGGTCGCAGTAACAGCGGCCAGAGCCAGGCAGCTAGCTGTTGGGCGAGAAGCAAAAAAAAGATAAAGAAGAGCTGCTCCCAAGGCGGGAGTCGTCGCACCCGGTTCATCCAAGCATAGAGCAAGACCAACATAAGCACGAGGGAGATTGCCTGAGCGCCAAGAAGATCGCCGAGGAGTAAATCCTGGAGCAGACCAATCAACCAAATGACCACGTAGCTCAGGGCCTGCTCGCTGCTCAAAGCCCAGTACAAGATAAGCAGTGCCACGAAGTCGGGATGCAACTGCGCGTAGAGTGGGCCAAATGGCAGCGATTCCAGGAGAAAGGCTAGAAGAAAGCCAAGGAACAGAATCCCTGCCTTCATCGATCCGATGAGCGGCGGGTCTGCGGCCACAGCAGAAGGATGGTGTTCAGTGCTGCCAGATTGGCACTCGGGCGAACTTCAATCTTGGCAAACGAGCCGTCGCTCCTCCGCTCTACGGTTTGCACCACGCCCAGTGGCAGACCGGGAGGGAAACGGCCACCCAGCCCGGAAGTGACCAGTTCCATCCCCGGAACCAGCTTTGTGTCACGTGACTGAAAGGGCACAGACAATGCCTGTAGGCTCCCCTGCCCATCTACCAGCAGTGGTTCACCACCCCCAGTGGTTGCGCGGGAACGGAGCTGGACAGGTCCGACAAGAGACTGATTCTGGCGTTATCGCGGCTCACGGTGACCACTTGTCCGATTACGCCGCCGGGTGCAAGTGCAGGCTGACCGACATAGACACCTTCTGCCGAGCCCGCATTGATAGTGATTTGTTGACTTCCGGAGAGCAGACTTTGGGCCTCGACCTGCGCTACCGTCACCCGACCCGGTGCCGTGGGAAAACTGTCCAGCAGGGCGAGTATCTGACGATTTTCTGCGCGTAATATCGGTAACGCGAGGTTTTCGGCCTCCAAGGCGTGCAGGCGTTGCCGGAGATCTGCATTTTCTCTCCGTAGCGCCTCTTGTCCCTGCAGGTAACCGCTGGCCGCCGACCAAGCGTCACTCACTTGCCCATTGAGCCAGAAGATCGGGCGCGCCAGGCTGAGGCCGAATGCTTGCAGATTGGGGTGTCCAATGCTGTAAAAGCTCAGCCCCGCGCTGACTGCGCCCAGTAGGACGAGGCGCAGCAGCGATGGAAGGGGGCGACTCAGCGACAAGCCAGACATTGGCGTCTACGCTTCACTCTTCCGCAAATACCTCGCCCAGGCGCTCCAATTCTTCGAGCGCTCGGCCTCCCCCGCGAGCCACACAGGTGAGAGGGTCTTCGGCAACGATGACTGGTAACCCGGTTTCTTCCATGATCAAACGATCGAGATCGCGCACCAGGGCACCGCCGCCCGTCAGCACCATGCCGCGCTCAGCGATATCGCCGGCGAGTTCGGGGGGGTCTGTTCCAGGGCCAGCTTGATGGCCCCGACGATCGCGCCGAGAGGCTCCTGCAGGGCCTCGAGGATTTCGTTGCTGGAGATGCTGAAGGTGCGCGGGACCCCCTCGGCAAGATTACGTCCGCGTACCTCCATGCTCAGGGTTTCACTCAAGGGGTAGGCGCAACCGATGGTTTTCTTGATTTCTTCAGCGGTGCTCTCGCCAATCAACATACCATAGTTGCGGCGGATGTAATTGACGATGGCTTCGTCCATCTTGTCGCCACCGACGCGCACGCTCTGCGAGTAGACGACGCCGCCCAGGGCAATCACGCCGACTTCGGTAGTGCCACCGCCAATATCCACTACCATCGAGGCGGTGGGTTCGGCAACCGGCAAACCCGCGCCAATGGCCGCTGCCATGGGTTCTTCGATGAGATGCACTTCCCGGGCACCAGCGCTCTGGGCAGACTCTCGGATGGCGCGCCGCTCGACTTGGGTTGCCCCGTAGGGTACGCAAACGATGATGCGCGGACTCGGGCTAAGAAAGCGCTGGGGATGGACGCGTTTGATGAAGTGCTTGAGCATCGCCTCAGTGATCTGAAAATCGGCGATGACGCCATCCTTCAGTGGGCGGATGGCGATGATGTTGGCTGGTGTGCGTCCCAACATACGTTTGGCCTCCTCGCCAACGGCCTGCGTACGCCGGTCGGCGCCGTGGCGACCGATGCGGATCGCCACTACCGAGGGTTCAGAGAGGACGATGCCTTTGCCGCGTACATAGATCAGGGTGTTCGCCGTGCCGAGGTCAACTGCCAGATCGCTCGAAAACAGTCCAAGAAAGCGCTTGAATATCATTTAGTTGTGATCCTGCATGGGGGTCCAGAAGCCAATGCTGTTCGTGGGCCGCGCGCCTGCGCAGCGGTCCCAAAAAATGCCCGGCCAGTCTAGCAGAAGCCATGGCAAAGCCCAAGAACCGGTAAGCGACTGAAACTGTAGCGATTTGGCTACAAAAAAGCCGGCACAATTGGCCGGCGGAGTCCGCTCGTTACCAGCTTGTCCCGTTACAGGTGGTAGCTTTTGGGGAAGGCAATGCCCTTATTGTCGCGCATGTCCGCATTCAGGACGGGTAGATCGACCTTTTTCACTTCCACATGCTTCTGGCTCTGCAGCCAGCTGGCAAAGACTTCCCAGACGGGCTTGCCTTCCACCGGCTGCATGGCAGCCCAGCCGGCGACCTTGTACTTTTTACTCGCACTGGCAAGCTTGCCACCAATACGCAGGTTGCTGATGCGATGATAGATCTTCTCGTCGGGGTTGAAGTCATACTGGATGTTGCCGACGCGAATCATGTCACCGCCCTGCTGGTAGTAGGGATTGGGGTTGAAGATGTTGTCCGCCACCTGCTCCATGATGTTTTTGATCTGCTCGCCGGTATAGTTGTTGACCGTCACCTGGGGATAAGTGATAGCCGTCTGCCCCATGACATCTTCCATGGTGATGGTCTCCCCGGGCAGCTTGCAGTAGCCCCAGCGGAAACCAGGCGAGAACGCGGCCTCGCAATCCATCTCGGCGCGCAAGGCATCGCAGAGGAGCTGGTCGAACGTGCCGTTAAAGTTGTCACGCCGATAGAGTAGGCTACCCGTGGTCGCCAGGGGTTGCTGCAATTTTTCCAGATACGGCTTGCGTACCCCGTCAATGTACGCGCTCATTGCGGCATCGGCGGGAATCAGATTGGAGAACACCGGCAGATAGTGGAAGCGCCAGCCGTTGAGCTTGCCTTTGCCGACATCGAGATCGAAGCGCGCCAAGATCTTGCCGTTGGTGCTGGTGTTGATGATCAAGGTCTGATTCACCTGGAAAGGCTTGGGACCCATGATATCGTGCGTATGCCCGCCGAGAATGATGTCGATTCCTTTGACCAGAGAGGCCATTTTTTTGTCCACGTCAGCGCCATTGTGGGAGAGGACGACCACCAGATCTGCCTTCTTGTCATTGCGGCACTCGTCTACCATTTTCTGCATGTGCTCGGTATGAATGCCAAAGCCCCAGTCGGGAATCATGTAGGCAGGGTTCGCGATGGGGGTGAAGGGGAATGCCTGACCGATCACGGCAATGCGACGACCGCTGATCTCGTGGATCTGATAAGGCTGAAAGACGGGCTCCTGCCAGGTGTTGCTGAACACGTTCTGCGCCAGAAACTTGGCCTTCAACTTGTTCTTTACCAGGTATTCGACCTGCTTCTGTCCATAGGTGAATTCCCAGTGACCGACGAAGTCATCCACACCGAGCAGGTTTTGCGCTCCGACCATGTCCTCACCCTTGGTCCAGAGTGCAGTCGCAGAACCCTGCCAGGTATCTCCGCCATCGAGCAGCAGGGCGCGATTGCCGAGCTGGCTGCGATAGCGTTTTACCAGCGTAGCGATATGCGCATAGCCGCCAATTTTTCCGTAGTGCTTGGCGAGGGTATCGAAATCCAGGCAGGAATAGGCGTACTCGTCGCGTCCGCGGTGGGCCAGACCATAATAATCGAGCATCCATTTGCCGCAGAGATGCGGGGTCTGATTCAGAACCGGGCCGACACCGATGTTGGTATCGGGTTCGCGCCACCAGACCGGCAGAAGCTGGGCATGTGAATCAGTCATATGCAGCAGCGTCACATTCCCGTATGCGGGAATATCGTAGGGGTCCTTGTCGCTCCCCCAGGCGGCCTGGATGGCGCCGGGCGCAAAAAAGCCGCTGGCCCCAGCGACGCCCAAAAGTTGCAAAAAATCTCTTCTACCCAATTGCATGACGATGATACCTCCCCAATTCTTGTTTACAGACCGCCGGATTTGGCCTGTTTCATTACGGTGATGATCTGTTTATCGAGTTCCTTGGCCACTTTTTCTGCTTCGGTATTCTTTGGGAAATAGCGCAGCGCATAGGTGGGTAAATAGGTCATGAGTTTTAATTGCCCATGACTTTCATACATGACGATCTTGCACGGAGCGAAAGCGCCGAACTCCGGGGTGCTCTGCAAAATTTTCGCACCCAGTACGAGATTGCACACCTCATAAATCACATAAGGCGTATTGCTTTTGATGCCGCGCTCCTGCAAACCCTGCTGTACATCCAGCGTGCCGACGACATTCATGTTTTCCGCCTCGGCACCGCTGCTGATACCGAGTTTAATCTGAGCGGGCGTCACTCCTTGGTCTACGGCTACGACATACAACGGGGAATCGGTATTGATTTTAGGCATGCCGGAAACCGGCGCCGCAACGAGTGCCGCGTGGGCGATACAGGCGAAGCCAGCGCTGGCCAAAGCAACGCTGAGTCTTGCCGCAAGGGATGCGATACGAAACATGGACAACTCCTCTGGTACGACAGATGTGATCAGCAGAAAGCTCGCCGCCTTACGGCCGATAGCCCGGAACATTCATCTTGATGCCATTACTGAGATAACTCATGAAATATTCCAGGTTACGATAGTTGACGCTCTCCAGCTTTTCCGGTTGCGCACCCACTTTCTTGTCACAGCCTTCCATACGCTTTTGTAGGGTATTTACCGCCGACCACGCCGCCCGATAGGTAGGGAAATGGGCACTCTGCCCAACCACTGGAGAGATGATCTGGTCGCGCAGATATTTCCCGGCATAGGCAACATGACAGGAAGCACAGGAGAAGTTGAGTTGCCCACGCTTCATGAAGAAATAGGCCTTTCCTTCCTCAAATGCCTTCACCGCGCCCGGCCCTTTGACCTGCACGTCGACGGGCATACCATTGGACAGCGACCCAAGATAGGTCTGCAATGCGATCATGTCCTGACTGCCATATTTCAGCGGCGCTTCGCCGTTGGCCTTGCGACAGGCGTTGATGCTCATACCAATGGTGACGACTTGGTTGGTCTTGCTATCAAACATCGGATAATGCGCAGCTACCCCCTTGCCGCCATCGGGATAGCAACTGGCATAGGTTTTCCCATTTTTGAATTTACTGTCCCAGAGCTTCTGCCCTTCGGAGAGAGTCAGGTCTCCTGGGTTGAACTGCATGGCTTCCTGATATTGTGCGTAGAGCTGGGGACTGAAGGCATAGGCTCCCAGCGCGTATTTCTCTAACGGCATGCTGGGAAATTGCTGTTTGAAATATTCGTGAAACTGTTGCAGAGTCTGTTCCGGTCCCACCTTGGTGTTTCCAAGGTCCCACCAATTCACCGCATTGGCTGCGATGCTGTTTCCGGCGAGCGCCACAACAGCAACAGGTATGAGCCATCTTTTCATTGCGATTTCCCTCCCTTTTTATGGAAATCGGCGCAGTGCGCTATGCACTGCGCTGTAGCGTGTTCCTAACTCACGGTAATTTTGGAGTCCGCGCTCCAGTTACCATTGGTATTGTCTTTCCATACCATTTTTAAGGTACCACTTTCCTCCGCACGCATTTTGAATGCCAGATAGGGATTGGCGCTGACTGCGGTACTCCAGTCGATGTCCAACAGCGGTTTATCGTTGAAGGTGACGGTTACCGTCTGAATGAAATGTGCAGGAATCAATTTGCCCGTTTTTTTGTCTTTCTGGAGACCGGTAGTCATCGGGTTCATGATCAGGGAACGAACCTCCACGATCTCCCCCTTTTTTGCGCTACCGGGCATGCGGATCATCGGATTGCCAAGTGCTTCTGCCATGGTATATTGCTCCTTAAGAAAATCTAAAAAAATCAGCCGCCGCAGCCGCCAATGGTGACTTTGACTTCACGGGGTGCCGAGGCCATCAGTTCCCCCTTGTTGGTTTTGGCGACGACCCTGACGTTGTCGGTCTTCGCCATCTTGATGCGCTCTTGAATGTAGGCCTTGCCGCATGCTGGGGTGAAATTGAACTGGCTCGCCAGAGGGGTGGGGTTGTGATCAACAAAGAGCCAGACCGTGCTGATGTAGTCATCCGCCGTCATGGGAGAGTCGACTTCGATCGTGACCGGCACAGCGCCACCATTTTCGGCGATCGTCGGGGCCTTGAGCGAAACCTTGGGAGAAACAGGTACATTGGTTTTGCCAACCGAATCGCTCATTGCCTGATCAAGCACTTTGGCGTCGAAGGCCTTGGCAGGCCAGCCCGCGACATTGTCGGCGAAGGCGTTGCCGGCACGCAAAAGACCAGTACCGGCGACGGCAGCTACGGCAGCGGCGGTGACGCCGGTACCGAGGAATTGTCTACGTTGCATTTGCTTCATGTAAATACTCCTCAACAGATGATTTATTTCAAGGACCAGAGATAATCAGCAATCTGTTCCAGCTCTTGCTGGGTCAGGACTTTGTTCTTGCCAAATTCCGGCATGTTGGCATAGGGAAAGAGTTTTTCCGGATCAGAGAGAAAGGCGACCAACTTTTCCTTGGTCTGGAACATTTGCTGGAAGGTCACGCCTTTCATCGGCAGAGCCGGGCCAACATCACCCGCTTGCGTGCCGCCGGGAAGGGCGTGACAGGCTAAGCAATTTCCCTTGGCCCGGTTAAATGCCAAGGCGCGACCAGCTTCAATGTTATTGACCGCCGGGGCAGCGCTGGCAGCAGTAGCGACCAACAACAGGGCGCCAGCCAGTCCAGTAAGTATCCCCGCACGTGTGCGTCTGTGAGCGTTCATGATGACTCCTACGGTGCTGCCCGGTTTCTCGCCCGGTGCGCTATCACTCAGCAGGTTTCGTGCCAGCTATGGCGGGGACATGGATTTTCAATGGACCGCACGTCGTGGTCGTCCACAGGATCGCGACAATGCCATTTACAATTCGTAAAATCAGCCTGTTACTTTAGCAGGGCGTGCCGGAGCCATGGCCTGGTCGCCGGTCGGTTCGCAGGAGCAAATAAAATGCCCCGGACCATTGCCGGGGCTTCACTGTGCCGAAAGGCACAGCAGCGCCTAGTCTTTAATCAAACCCCTCTTCTTCCTCTGCTTGGTCGGCCAGCAGACCCATGTTCTTCATCTTGGTACGCAGCTGTTTGCGGCTGATACCCAGTAGCACCGCTGCCTGGCTTTGGTTGAAACGGGTCTTTTCCAGCGCACTGAGTACCGTTTGCCGCTCGATGGCGGGTAGATCGAAGGGGCTGGATGGCTGCCCTTCGTTATTGGATGCCTGCTCGCGAATTTCTCCTGGCAGATCACGCCGACCGATGCTGTTGTGGCGAGTGAGCACGACACAGCGTTCCAGAAGGTTTTCCAATTGTCGGATGTTGCCCGGCCAGGAATAACTCTCCAGGGCGGAGAGGGCATCGCTGTCGATTTCTATTCGTGGACGTCCGATCTCGTGACAGATTTTTTCGAGAAAATGGCTGACCAACGGAGCAATGTCGGCACGTCGCTCGCGAAGCGGGGGAATATGCAGTGGAATCACGTTCAGGCGGTAGTACAGGTCCTCTCGGAAACGTCCTTCCTGAATGGCCTGTTTTAGATCTAAGTGGGTGGCAGCAACGATACGTGCCTGCAGACGGATCGGTTGATGGGTGCCGAGGCGCGTGAATTCCCTTTCTTGCAGGGCGCGCAGGAGCTTGACCTGCATCGGTAAAGGCATGTCGCCAACTTCATCGAGGAACAATGTGCCGCCAGCCGCCGTCTCCAGCTTTCCAGCTTGACTGCGCACCGCACCGGTGAAGGCGCCACGTTCATAGCCAAAAATTTCGCTCTCCACCAGCTCTAGAGGAATGGCGCCGCAGTTGAAGGCAACGAAGGGTTCTCCAGCACGCGGAGAGGCCTCGTGCAGAGCACGGGCCACCAGTTCCTTGCCCGTGCCGGATTCGCCACTGATCAGGACGTTGGAAGGTGCCGGCGCTACGAGATCTATAGTTTCTAGAAGCTGGGTGATGGCCCGGCTGACCCCGATCAATCCATGCCGTTTAGGGGTTTGTCGCAGAGGTGGGATGCTCCGGCCGCCGCGTTCGAGGATCTGCCGGATCAAGGCCAGCAGCTCGCCCTCGTCCACGGGTTTCGTCAGATAATGCTCCGCCCCCTCCTTGATGGCCTCCACTGCCTGATCGATCTCGCCATAGGCAGTGCTGACGATGACCGGAATCGAGGGGAGCAGCATCTTTACCCGACGCAAAAGTTCCATACCGGGCATCCCCGGTAAGCGTTGATCCGTAAGGATCAGTGAGGGACTTTGTTGCTGCAGGAGTTCGAGGGCCTCCTCGCCCGATTCTGCCTCGAGCACGGTGAAGCCCTCAGCGCCCAGGATGGCGGCCAGGACGCGGCGCAGATTGCGCTCGTCCTCCACAATCAGAATTTGGGTATCCATACTGCTCCTCAGCCTTCGTTGATGATCTCTGCCCGGTTGCTGTGCGCGAGTGGTAGCGTGAGCACGAAACAGGCCCCATACCCCTGTGCCTGGCGCAACTCAACGCTACCCTCGTGGACCATCATGATTTTGGCGACAATCGCCAGACCAAGTCCACTCCCCTTGGTTTTGCTGGTGACATAAGGCTTGAAAACCTCTGTCCATTGCGCCGGAGGTATTCCCGGTCCATTGTCCTGCACGCTGATCTCGACACTATCCGCAAGGGCGGTGGCCCGCAGCAGAATGCGACCCTCCTGGGCAGGTACTGCATCACAGGCATTGAGCAAGAGGTTGCTGATGGCTTGCCCGAGCAAAGAGGCATCGAAGCTCGCCAGTAGACCGGGATTGCATTCCAGGGTTACGCGAATCGAGCGGGCGTCGAAATCCGTTACATGTCGTTGTACGCAGCGCTGCAGAAAAGCGCACAGTTCCTGCGTCTCGACGCGGGCATCATAGCTACGGCCAAAATCCAGAAAGCCCTGCGTCATGTCGTACAGGCGCTGCACCTCTTCTTCAATGATCTGTAAAAACTCCTCCCGGTTGTCGCGATCGTCGTAGCGCACGAGATACCGTGCCGCCCCGCGCACGGAGGACAAGGCATTGCGGATCTCATGTGCGACCTGCGACGACATCTGCCCGATGGTCACCATACACTGCATGGCCTGCTGCCGCTGATTGAGTTTGTGCAACTCCAGCAGGTGCTCCCGCAGCCGTGTCGCGAGGGAGCGAAAGGCGAGTTCGAGGCGATGCAATTCGTCACGATATTCGTCAGCCTCTGCCGCTTGCGGTTCAACGCGTATGCCAAATTGCCGCTGCATGGCTTCCATTTCGCGCATGAGCCGCGATATGGGGCGAGTGATGGCAAGGCTGACCAGGTAGGCACCAACGAGGCCGATGATGGCAGTACTGATGCCGAGAATCAGTAGGCGACTGGTGGTGTGTTCCAGCTTTCGCGCAATGAGTCTATCGATTTCTGGTGTGGCGCTGCGCAGCCATACCGTACCCAGGCGCTGATTACCAGCAATGATAGCGGCGGAGTAGCCATATTTCCGGGGCAGCATTCTGGCCGCCGCAGTCGGTATCTGCGTACCTACCTGGGCGAGATCCGTGCTGGCAACCACGGTGTTGGAGCGATCGACGATCAGCACTGCAGACACCAGAGAGTTCCCACTATTCGCGAGTTGCGCAAGCTGTCCCGCATCCTTGAGGAGCAGTGGGTTGGCTGCCGAGCTGGCAATGCTGTCGGTGAAATGGCGGATTTCCGTCTGTACCTGGCTGGTGAGGTCGGCGCGCACGGAGGTATAGAGAAATGTGGCGATCAGCAGATAAATCATTGCGATGAGAAGCACGACCAGGGCCATGCTCTTGCTACGCCAAGTCAGGCGTTGCCAGAGGTGCGGAACCGACGGTGTCAAAGCGGGCTTGGCGTACAGATGGGGTGGGCGAGGTTCATGGCTGAGCAGTGATCTCCCGGAAGCCTGCGGCCGTCAAGGCCTGTTTCGGGAGTGTAGCCAAATCGTCGCGAACTTGCGCGCCCTGTTCGCGGGTAATGGCGGGGCTGGCGACGAGGTCCCAGGCCGGCGCGGGACCGGTGCGGGCGACGATTTGCCAAGTATGCGGCATGGCAGCAGTGAGACTGTCTACCGTCGCGCTGCGCACCACCCCCAAATTTGCCTTGCCGCTGCCGAGCGCGGTGAATACTCCGCGTTCCGAATCCACCGGCCACCAGCGGATCGGTTTGCCGGCCGCAAGGCGGGTGACCTCGTCGGCGATCAGGTCTTTGGCGCTGCAGTAGGGACTGCCATAGGCAATCCGCCATTGCGTCAGTGGTGCCTGGACACCCGCAATGCGTACCAGCGCCAGTCCCGAGGAGCCAGCATTCGGAATCAGCGTTGCCAGTCGCCGCACTTCCCCCGCGCCGCTTGCGTCATTAGCGGGCTCAAGAGCGCAAACTGGTATTTCCCCGCTCGAACTTGCTGTAGATATTGGCGTTCGTTACGCGGCAGCGCAATTTCGATGGCCTTGCCGGTTGCCTTTTCCAGGGCCAGGCGCAAGGGTTGGAACAGGCGTGCTGCGGTCAGGGGGGAAAACGCGGGCGGAATACCCAGGCGCCAACGCGGGCGTTGCAACTTCGGGGTCAGTTCTTCGCCATAGAGATCGGCATATAGACTGCGTAATGGTCCATAAGTGCCTGGGGGGACGGGGGTGAAGTGGGTTGCCAGCGCATGGATCGCCGCCATCGCCTTGGGGTCCTGCTGCGCGAGATCGAGCAAGGCCCGACGGATTGCCGCTCGCTGCGGCGCAGGGACGCTCTCCGATGCGGCGATGAGATCGCCAGGCCCGACGGTACTGCGGGCTATCACTCGCAGGGTGCCTGCACGCAGGTACGGTTCAGCAATGTTTTCGGCAACGGCAGTCGCGTCATAGAAGCGCGCAGCGACATCCATCAATGCATTGCTATCGCTGCCACCTTGCCCCAATTCGCTGAGCTCTTGTCGTTTGATGCCGGCAGCATCCAGCAGAGAAAGAGGCACCAGCGCCGACGCCGCACAGGCGGGGTTTCCTAAAATGAAGGATTTTCCGCGTAATTGCAGGACCGTTTGGATGGGGCTGTCGTTACGGACGACGATCACACTCTCGTTGCCACCGGGTGGAGGAACCAAACCTGCGAGAGGGATATACGGATTGCTGTGCGCGATCTTCAGGTAGGCAATTGGGCAGAGTAAAACGATTTGCGCTCGTTTTTCTCTTGCTTTCAGGTAGAATTGGTGCAGATCCGCACTAAAGCTGAGTCGAATCGGATCGCCAAGGGTTTTTTGCAGGTGTGTCGCGAGAGGCTCAAAAGCCGCAAACATGACCGCCGGGCTGCTCACCGGTGGCAGCAAGAAGCGCAGTTCGGCCTGGCCCTGCAGTGGCCAGAGCAGCAAGTTCAGGCAGATGCCGAGAAAGAAGAGTCGCGAACGCATGGGAAACCAGTGATCAGACGATGGGCTAGGCTAAGCAAAAGGAGTGCCAATATCCAATGCAGGAAAAACCTCTAACGCATTTTACGCAGCAGGGAGAGGCGCAGATGGTGGAGGTCGGTGCCAAGCCGGTCACCTTGCGGCGCGCCCTGGCGGGCGGCGCCATTCGTATGGCCCCAGCAACCCTCGCACGTATCCGAGCCGGAGACATGCACAAGGGAGATGTGCTGGCGGTGGCGCGAATTGCCGCGATTCAGGCCAGCAAACGCACATCTGAATTGATCCCTTTGGCACACCCATTGTTCTTGACTGGCGTCGAAATTCGCTTTCGGCTCGATGCCGACTCGAGCGAGGTACGCTGCGAAGCTGAGGCGCGCTGCCAGGGCCAGACCGGCGTGGAGATGGAAGCGCTGACCGCAGTGAGTGTCGCCTTGCTGACCATTTACGACATGTGCAAGGCCGTCGACCGGAGCATGATGATGACGGAGATCTGTCTGTTGCGTAAGGAGGGAGGCAAATCTGGCGTCTGGGAACGCAATCCAAGCTCTGATCAATGAAACGGGGAGGGGCATAATTGCAGCGCCCTCCGTTGTGGTATTGGCTATTATTTGCCGCGGTGCGGAGAGGAGCTGTACCGCATCATCACGTCGCGGTCCTTCCAGTTGCTCTCTTTCAGAATTTCATCCGGGATCATGTAGCGATCCTGCGGCGCCACCTCCTGGCACTTGACGATCCGCAGCACATCGGAGAAAGGCAGCTTGCGTAGCAGTCCGTCTTTGTCGGTGGCACGGACGATCATAGCGTCCTTCAATAGGGCATAGACATAGAAATTGCCGGGGCGCAACTTGCCTTCCTTGTCTTTCCAAGTGACGGTAATCCGGGTATGTTCCTTGAAGTCGCTACGATTCATCTCTGGTCTCCACAAGTTTCAGGACAAGATGAACTTATCCACTTTGGACACTCCAGGCAAATAAGCCTCCCTTATTACAAAATCAAAAAAGCTGAGTTGCTTTATCGCCATGGCTCGGCGACCATTCTCCCCCTACCTTTCCGGTGGGTCCGTTCAAAATTTCAGTGAGGTCAGGCGATGGCTACGGTCATGGAGTTCGAGGATCACAAGAAGCAGGAAATCAAGTACAGCACCTGCTACATGTGCGCCTGTCGCTGCGGTATCAAGGTCACCGTAGAAGACAACAAGGTGCGTTTCATCCAGGGTAACCGCAATCATCCGATCAACCAGGGGTGCTCTGCGCCAAGGGCTCGGCGGGGATTATGAAACAGTATTCCCCGGGCAAGCTGCGCAATCCCTTGCGACGCAAGCCGGGCACCGAGCGTGGTGCCGGCGAGTTCGAGGAGATTTCCTGGGATGAGGCCCTCGATATCCTGACCAAGCGCCTTGAGCACATTCGCGCTACGGACCCGGACAAACTGGCCTACTTCACCGGTCGTGACCAGATGCAGGCGCTGACTGGGCTCTGGGCGCAGCAGTTTGGCACCCTGAACTGGTCCGCGCATGGCGGCTTCTGCTCCGTCAATATGGCCACTGCCGGCCTGTACATGCTTGGACATGCCTTCTGGGAGTTTGGTGACCCGGACTGGGATCGAACCAAATATTTCATGCTTTGGGTGTCGCTGAGGATCACTCCTCCAATCCGATGAAGATTGGTCTGGAAAAGCTCAAGCGTAACGGTGGTAAGTTCGTGGGCGTCAATCCGGCGCGCACTGGTTATCAGGCCATTGCCGACGAGTGGGTGCCCATCCGTCCGGGCACGGACGGCATGTTTGCGTTGTCCATGGTGCATGTTCTTCTGCAGAACGAGCAGTTCGATTGGGACTTTTTGTTGCGCTATACCAACGCTCCCTTCCTGGTAGTGAATACCCCCGGCCAGAAGGGCGACGGCCTGATTTGGCGCGATGCCGAGGGGCATCCCCTGGTCTGGGATCTCGAACAGCAGGCCTACGTCAATGGTATGCAGCCAGGTGTCAAGGCGGCTTTGTTTGGTGAATTCCAGACCCCCGATGGTCGGCCCGTGCGCACCGTCATGTCGATCCTCGCCGAGCGCTACCTGGACGACCGCTATAGCCCGGCCAACGCCAGCAAGATCACCGGCATCCCTGCCGAAACCATCGAGCGCCTGGCCCTGGAAATGGCCCATGTTGCGTTCAAGGAAAGCATCGAGATCGAAGTCGAGTGGACCGACTGGGCCGGCCGCAAGCACGATAAGTTCATCGGGCGACCGGTGTCCATGCACGCCATGCGCGGCATCTCTGCTCACTCCAACGGTATGCAGGCAGCGCGTGCCATCCATCTGGTGCAGATTCTTTTGGGTACCATTGACTGCCCCGGAGGGTTTCGCGCCAAGGCGCCGTACCCCAAGCCGGTGCCGCCGCCAAACAAGCCGGCGCAGCACAGTGCGCCCAACACGCCGCTCAAGTCCTTGCCGCTGGGTTTCCCGACCGCGCCCGAGGACCTGGTCATCGACGAGAATGGCAACCCGAAGCGGATCGACAAGGCCTATTCCTGGGAGGCGCCGATTGCCAACCACGGTCTGATGCACATGGTGATCACCAACGCGGTCAACAAAGATCCTTATGGCATCGATACCCTGATCTTCTTCATGGCGAACATGAGTTGGAACTCCACCATGAACACCGCCAATGTGCAGGAGATGCTGAAAGCCAAGGACGAGAATGGCGAGTACAAGATTCCCTTTCTGGTGGTCATCGATGCCTTCCATTCGGAGATGGTGAATTTTGGCGATCTGGTCCTGCCCGATACCACGTACTTGGAGCGCTACGATTCGATTTCTCTGCTCGATCGTCCCATCTCCGAGCCGGACGCTATCTGTGATTCCATCCGCCATCCGATCCTTAAGCCCGATCGTAATGTGCGGCCTTGGCAGGACGTCATGGTTGAATTGGCAGGACGGCTCAAGTTCCCGGCCTTCACCAAGGAAGATGGCACGCCGAAATTCAGTGGCTATAAGGATTTCATCGCCAATTTCGAGCGTGCTCCGGGGATCGGCTTTCTGGCAGGTTGGCGAGGCAAGGATGGTGAGACGCACCTGCGTGGCGCTCCGAACCCCAACCAGTGGGATCGCTACATCGAAAATCAGGGGTTTTTCCAGTATCATCTGCCCAAGTCGCAGCGCTTCTATCGCTTTGCGAACAAGGAATATCTGGAATTGGCGCAGCGGGTGGGATTCAATCCTACGGCCGACCCCATCGTCATCGAATTGTATTCTGAGGCTTTCCAACGCTTCCGCCTGGCGGGGCAGGGACTCTACGACGGTCCGATGCCCAAGGATCCCGTCGATCGCGAACGTCTGGCCACCTATTTCGATCCGTTGCCGGACTTCTATGAGCCCTTGGAGCAGCAGCGTATCGACAAGAAGGAGTATCCCTTCTTTGCCGTCAATCAGCGTCCCATGATGATGTATCACTCCTGGGATAGCCAGAATGCCTGGTTGCGTCAGATCATCGCGCAGAATTATCTGTACATGAACCGGCAGCGCGGCGAGCAGATGGGCATTCGGGATAAGAGCTGGGTCTGGGTCGAGAGTCACAATGGCAAGATCCGCGTTCAAGTGAAGCTGATCGAAGGCTGTCAGGAAGACACTGTCTGGACCTGGAATGCCATCGGCAAGCAGTCTGGGGCCTGGGGTCTCAAGCCTGACGCCGCCGAGGCCACTCGTGGCTTCCTGATGAACCACCTGATTTCGGAATTGCTACCCCCCAAACAGGGGGAGCGGCGACTGACCAACTCCGATCCGATCACCGGTCAAGCGGCGTGGTATGATCTGATGGTCAAAATTTATCCGGCGGCGCCGGGCGAAGAGGGCACCTGGCCTACTTTCCCGACCATGAAACCGCTACCCGGCGACACTCCCGCACCCGACGTGCTGCGGTATCACACCCACGAGCCCGTCAATCTCAAGTCCTGAGTAGGCAAGGAGCGCGATATGAGACTTGGATTAGTCATTGATCTGGACACCTGTGTTGGCTGTCATGCCTGTGCGGTTGCCTGTAAGGAATGGAATACCAGCGGTACCACGGCGCCGTTGACTGACTATAATCCGTACGGCGCCAAGCCGTCCGGGGTCTGGTTCAACCGCATCCGGCACTATGAAATTGGCGAATATCCCTACAATAAGACGGTCAATTTTCCGATGTCCTGCATGCATTGTGAAAATGCGGAATGCGTCACCGTCTGTCCCACCGGTGCGAGCCACAAGCGCCCAGAGGATGGCATCGTTCTCGTCGATCAAAGCAAGTGCATGGGCTGTAATTACTGCTCCTGGGCCTGTCCGTACGGCGCCCGCGAGCTGGATCGGGTCTCCGGCACGATGAAGAAGTGCACCCTCTGCATCGACCGCATTTACGACATGGAAATCCCCGAAGAAGAGCGTCAGCCGGCCTGCGTGCTGACCTGTCCGGCGCATGCGCGCATGTTCGGTGATTTCGACGATCCGGAGAGTCCAGTCAGTCGCGCCGTGCGCGAGCGCGGTGGCTACCAGCTCATGCCGGAATTGAATTATGACCCGAGCAATCATTATCTGCCGCCGCGCGTACACGCTCCTATCCCTACGGAGGGTTTGAAAAAGAAGGCTGGCGCGAAGGTCAAGGAGTGGGTCAATCGTGTGGTGGAGCGCTAAGGAGACGTTATGCACGCGGCACTGGCAGTCATATTTCTCACCCTTTTTTCTGGCGGCGGATTTGGTCTGATGGCGCTCATCGCCATCGTCAACGATCTCCATATCGACGGTGGGCTAAGTCCCGTGCAAACCCTTGCCGCGGTGATTTTGTCTTTGATCTTTGTCACCATTGGCATGCTGTCTTCAACGGCGCATCTCGCCAATCCGAAAAATGCGTGGCGAGCCTTTACCCGCTGGCGTACTTCCTGGTTGGCACGCGAAGGCATCTTTGCCGTCGCCTATTATCCCTTTGCTTTCGCCTACTTGGTTTGGACCTTTGTTTCGGGCGCTCCGGATGCGACGATAGGTTTGATTCTGGCCAGTCTGGCGGGGCTGATCGGGCTCATCACCATCTTCTGTCAAGGCATGATCTACGCCGTTCTACGCACCATTCGGCAGTGGAATACGGCTCTGGTACCGGCCAATTTCTACGCTATGGGACTGGCCATCGGAGCGACGCTTCTCGCTGCCATTCGTGTCTCCACTGGCGACGACGCCGGCGTTTTCGTTGGGATTGCCATCGCTCTGATTGCCGCTGTAGCGGTAATGAAGGCAATCTACTACTTCTGGATTGCGCGTCCGTCCGGGCCAACGATTCGCACGGCAACGGGTTTCAATCGCTTTACGGTCCGTATTCTGGATCAAGGGCATACTTTCGGTACCTTCCTGACGGAGGAGTTTGGCCACACTCTGGCACGAGACAAGGCACGCGGTATCAAGCTGATGATGTATTTCTTCGCAGTCATCGTGCCGATCATTGGACTGGCCTTTGCGGTGGCGGATCAGTCTGCCGTTGCGGCGGTCATCGCTGCGGTGTCCATCGTGTTTGGATTGGGTGTGGAGCGCTGGCTGTTCTTTGTCGAGGCACAACACGTGGTGAACCTGTATCATGGTCGTCAGCGCTGCTGAGTCCGCCAGCATCATCTCCTCTCCCGACGAGGTGACTGGTCTGGGAGAGGGGCTCTGGGATCAGTTTGGCCGACGCATCACCTACCTGCGGCTATCCCTCACCGAACACTGTAACTTTCGCTGTCAGTACTGTAGTCCAGCGGAGGGTACGCCGTACTTCGCACGCGAAGACCACTTGCGTCCTGATGAGATCCACCTCGTCCTACGCAGCTTTCAGGCCCTGGGTCTGCAACATCTGCGCTTCACCGGGGGCGAGCCTCTTATTCATCCACAGCTCCTTGGCCACGTTGGTTTTGCCAAAAAGTTGGGTATCGGCAAAATCAGTCTCAGTAGTAATGGCTATCTGCTTGATCGCTTGGCCGAGCCCCTTGCTCAGGCGGGTCTCAACAGCCTCAATGTCAGTCTGGATTCCCTCGACCCCGAAAAATTCCAACAGATAACCCGGGGAGGGGTGTTGCCGCGTGTGCTCCGCGGCATTGATGCCGCGCGTGCGGCTGGCATACCCCGCATCAAGATCAATACGGTTTTGCTGCGCAGTGTCAACGGCTTGGAACTGGCGTCTTTGGTCGATTATGCGGTCGCCCGTGGTTTGGAGATTCGCTTCATCGAAACCATGCCGTTGGGTAGTGCGGGTAGCGGCAGTCAGGACCAGGACTATCTCTCTGCCAGTGAGGCACGGGCGATGATTGAGAGGGAGTTCGGGGCGCTTTTGCCGCTTGCGAATAGTCGCGACCAAGGTCCGGCAAGGCGGTACACCCTGGCCGGCGGACACGGTAGCATTGGTTTCATCACTCCCATCAGCGACAATTTTTGCGCAACATGCAATCGGGTGCGTCTGACCGCAACCGGTCGTCTCGTTTTTTGCCTTGGTCAGGAGGCGGGTATGGAGTTGCGTCCCTTGCTCCGCTCTGGCATCGATATGGCCGAACTTGGCAAGGCGATCGCACAGGGTATCTGGCAAGAAAAGCCCGAACGGCATGTCTTCGATCGGGATCGCAACCGCTCTTCAAAGATATTTATGATGCGTCTTGGGGGCTGAGATAGATTAGAATTCTGATCGACAGAGGTGTTACCATTAGCGGATGCGATTTGTGGAGTGGACCGAAGATCATGTATGGTTTCAAAGAAGTGACCGCCGAGCAGTTGAAGGAGATGCAGGAGAAGGCGCAGGCCTTCACTCTGATTGACGTGCGCTCACCGGCGGAGGTTGCCCGCGGGATGATCAGTGGCGCAAAACACATTCCCCTGCATCTGTTGCCGATGAGTATGGCCGAGATCGACAAAGAGAAGCCCTTGGTATTCTATTGTCTGAGTGGGGGCGCTCGTCGCAGGCTTGCGCGTTCGCGGCCGCACAAGGCTTCTCGGAGGTGTACAATCTGCGAGGTGGGATTTCGGGCTGGGCCAACCGCTCTTACCCCATTGTCTAGTCCGGCGTATAAGAATATGCTGAAATATGCCGAACTAATCAACAAATTAAAATCTTTGCCTTGCTTGGCAGGCAAATCCTGATACATTCGTACGCTGTTGTTTGACTTGAGAGTGGAGGTTGCAATGGTACAAGAAGACAAACTGCTGGATGCCCGTGGACTGAATTGCCCGCTGCCCATCCTGCGCACCAAGAAGGCCCTGGGAGAGATGAGTGCCGGACAAGTCCTGAAAATCGTCGCTACCGATCCCGGTGCAGTGAAGGACTTTGAGGCGTTCTCCAAGCAGACCAAGAATCCTCTGCTCGATCAGGCGGAAGCCGGCGGCGAGTTCGTATTCTTCATTCAAAAGGCCTGATGAGCCTGTGGCACCAGCGATTTGATCTCTGGTGCCCTCGAGGAGTGAATCATGGATGAAAAAAAGCTGGCGATTGTCGCTACCAAAGGTACGCTGGACTGGGGGTATCCGCCCTTCATCTTGGCCTCTACCGCTGCGGCCCTGGGTTACAATGTAGAAATCTTCTTCACCTTCTATGGCCTGCAGTTACTGAAGAAAGATCTTGGGCATCTGCGGGTTAGCCCGCTCGGGAACCCGGCCATGCCGATGCCGGTGCCCATGCCGACCTTGATGATGGTCTTGCCCGGAATGGAAGGTATGGCAACCTCCATGATGAAGAGCAAGATGAAGGCCAAGGGTGTGGCAAGCCTCGAAGAATTGCGTGAATTGTGCGTCGAGGCGGAAGTGCGCATGATTGCCTGCCAAATGACGGTGGATCTCTTCGAGTTTGATACGGCCGATTTCATCGACGGCATCGAGTTGGGCGGTGCTGCTGCGTTCTTTGAGTTTGCGGGCGAGTCCGACATCACCTTGTTCATCTGATCGGAACGGATCAGGGGTGTGGCGGTCAGACAGATATCGGCTTACTACTGCTAGTGAGGAGCAAGTAAATGGCGACTTACGCTGAAATGAAAGAGATGTTCGACGAGATTCGTGCCGACTTCCGGTACGATCACGAACTCAATGGTTGTCTAAACTGCGGTATCTGCACCGCCACCTGTCCGTCGGCACAGTTTTACGATTACAGCCCGCGGGAGATCGTCCAGCTCTTGTGGACGGAAAACGTGGAACAGATCTATGACGCCATGCAGGAGAAGATCTGGGCTTGCGCGCAATGCATGACCTGCGCCGCGCGTTGCCCCTTCAAAAACTCTCCTGGTGGCTTGGTGATGATCATGCGCGAAGTTTCCATTCGCCATGGTATGCAGTCTGCGAAGGACGTATTGCGGCCCTTCGGGCGCGTGATGCTCAAGCTCATCACCACCGGTAACCAGCTGTCCCCGGATATGATCCAGCCGGATCACTTCCCGGACTGGGGTCCAAATATTCAGAAGGTGGAGGGTGACCTTCGCGTGTTGCGCAAGGCGATTCCGGTGCGCACCCTGCAGACCGTTGAAACTGCGTGGGAAGTCTCCCTCAAAACTTCTGTGGAAATGTACACCATTTGGGAAATGACTGGCGTGCTCAAGTCCTTGGAAACCATGGATGAAAATCTCTTTGACGTGATCGAGGATTTCATCGATGAGAAGCGCGAGGACTACGAAGACTGGCTCGAAAGCCATGGCGACGAGTAAGGGGTGACGAAAATGAGTGAAAACACGACGCAGCAAGGGGTAGCCGGGCACGGTGCCTTTTTTCAGGACACCAATCTGAAAGCCGAGGAAGCCGAAGCGGCGACGGCGTGGGTGCGCAACCATGTTGACCGGCGCTCGGTGGATCTGGGCGAGCGCATGGACGACATCCGCGAGCACATGTGGGAGTTGGAGAGAGAGGGCGAGATCATCGTCCATCGCATCACCGATGATCACAAGCCGATCGAGGTCGAAACCCTCTTCGGCTGGAAGAAGCGGGTGCCCACCAACCAGCTCTGGCATCACAAGAGCTGCGGGCAGTGCGGCAACATCCCCGGCTATCCCACCAGCCTCATGTGGTTCATGAACAAGTTCGGTATCGACTACCTCGACGAGACCGACCAGACCTCCTGCACCGCCTGGAACTATCATGGCTCCGGCATCGGCAACGTCGAATCCCTGGCCGCCGTATTCCTGCGCAACTTCCACCAGGCCTACGTCTCCGGCAAACAGCACGGCTTCGAGAATGGCCACTTCTACCCCCTGGTACACTGTGGCACCTCCTTCGGCAACTACAAGGAGATTCGCAAGTACCTGATCGAATCTGCCGAACTGCGCGAAAAGGTCAAGAAGATCCTCGGCAAGCTCGGGCGTCTGGTAGATGGCAAGATCGTCATTCCCGAAGAAGTGGTGCACTACAGCGAGTGGCTGCACGTGATGCGCAACCGCATCGCCAGCGAATTGCAGACCATCGACATGAGCAACATCCGCGTCACCGTGCACGCTGCCTGCCACTACTACAAGATGGTGGCCGAGGATGCGGTGTATGACAACACGGTTCTCGGTGGCAACCGCACGGCGGTGGGTACTTCGGTGGCCCAGGCCCTGGGGGCGCAGGTCATCGACTACTCCACCTGGTATGACTGCTGCGGCTTTGGTTTCCGCCACATCATCTCCGAGCGCGAGTTCACCCGCAGCTTCACCATGAACCGCAAGATCAAGGTCGCGCGGGAAGAAGCCAAGGCGGATGTGATGATCGGCATCGACACCGGCTGCATCACCACCATGGACAAGAACCAGTGGATCGGCAAGGCGCACGACATGAACTATTCCGTGCCGATCATTGCCGACGTGCAGTTGGCGGCCTTGGCCTGTGGTGCCGATCCGTTCAAGATCGTGCAGCTGCAGTGGCACGCCTCCCCCTGCGAGGATCTGGTGGAGAAGATGGGCATCAGCTGGGATAAGGCCAAGGCCGATTTCCAGGAATACCTGAAGCAGGTCGAGCAAGGGAATGTGGAGTACCTCTACAACCCCGAACTCGCTACCAATCAGCAAATCAATATGAAGACGGGTGCTTGAGGAGAACGATCAGTGAGTGCACAAGATACGGTTCTAGTAGTAGGTGCGGGCCCGGCGGGCCTTTCCGCGGCGGCCACCGTGGCAGCCATGGGCAAGAAAGCAGTCATCGTCGAGAAGGAAGACATTCTTGGCGGTGCCCCGATCATCTCGGGGTATGCCAAGTTGGTTCCCTCGGGCGAGTGGGCCAAAGATGCCATCGGCCGTATGGTGAGTCGGGTAGAAGGGGACGGCAACGTCAGCATTCACAAGTCTACCAAGGTCACCCAGCTGGATGGCGAAGCTGGCAATTTTACTGCCACCCTGAGCAACGGTAAAAAGGTCGAGGCCGGCAGTATCGTCCTCGCTACCGGATTTACCCACTTCGACTCTATCAACAAGCCTGAGTGGGGATTCGGTACTTATGAAGACGTGTTGACCACCTCGCAGATGGAGCAGATGGTTGCTACTGGCAAGATTCAATGTCCGTCTGATGGTCGTGTGCCGGAGCGTGTTGCCATTTTACTCTGCGTCGGTTCCCGTGACCGGCAGATTGGCCGCGAGTGGTGCTCCAAGATCTGCTGCACAGTTTCTGCGAACTTGGCCATGGAGATCAAAGAGATCTCTCCGAGCACCGACGTGTTCATTTACTACATGGATATCCGGACCTTCGGGCTCTACGAAGACAAGTTCTACTGGAAGAGCCAGGAAGAGTACAAGACCAAGTTCGTCAAGGCGCGTATTGCCGAGGTGACCAAGTCTCCTGATGGCCGCCTCTTGGTAAAAGGCGAAGATACCTTGGTCAAGCGTCCGATCGTGATCCCGATGGACATCGTCGTACATGCTATTGGCATGGATCCGAATGCACTGAACCCCGAAATCGCCAAAACCTTTGGTATCGGTTTGGAAAAACACGGTTTCATCGACAAGGCCGAGCAGTACACCAACAGTCAGGGGACTACGCGGAAGGGTATTTACACTTGCGGCGCCTCTACCGGCCCGGAAGACATCGATACCTCGATCGCCCAAGGCCAGTCGGCTGGTTCCCGTGCGGTAGCGGATCTCTTCTCGGCACAGAAAGTCGCCGTTTGATCCTGATGCAAGAGTCCGTTACGCCGGCCAAGTTGCCCATCGACCTGGATATCGGCCTGCTCAAGAAGTCGTTCTACGAGCTTGAGGAGGCCCTCGAAGGGCAGCAAGGTTTGTCTGATCTCATTGCCATGCTGGAAGAGAAGGGGGCAGTATTTCAGTCCATTCTTTCGGATATTGACAAGGGGTTGGATGAGGACGGAATGCGTTCCTTGGTGGAGCGAATGTTCACTGCGCGGCGAAAGCTTTGGCCAACCCTGGAGGCCTACGGAGCGTCGGCCTTGCGCTCCGCGATCGCTGACCTGCTCAGTGGTCACGGAGATTTGCCGCAACGCATGCAACGTTTCCAAGAAGCCATACCTGCGCAGGGCAAAGCGCAGAGGGCCCTGCGAGACTTGGCGGCGGAACTGTTGCACTTCTCCAATCCAGAAGTGTATCCGCTTATGACCCGTTGGGTCTGGGACCAAGGCACGAGCTCTGGAGCGGTACGCGAGTTCGTACGTGGCGGTGACTACATCACCGACTTTCCCCTAGGGGAGAGCCCGGAGATGTTTGAGGGTGTGCGGGAGTGGATGCGGCAAGGGCTGTCCGAGCTTGGAGTGTATCGCGATCTCCCCTACCTCATCGATGTGTTGCTGGCATATCAATACTCACAATATTTGCGGGCCATGGCAGAAGGGTTCCTGCGCTCGGATTTTGGCGGGCAATCGGATTTCATCGAGCAGATTCATAAGTTGCTGGGAGTCGAAACGCAGCGGCGCATGGGCGGCTCACGGATCAAAGGCAAAGACGTTCACTAGTTTTCCAAATTTAGGAGTTCCTGGTTATGGCTATTCATGAGAAGACACTGATCGATCCCGATCGCATTCTCCAACATGATCATTTGGTCGTGGATGGTGTGGATGTGTCGGGATCTTGGAATACCATGATCTCCCCTCGTACCCTGGTGGATTACGAGCCGGATTTCGAAAAGATCATTCAGAGCTACGGCGGTGGCGAGAACGTGCATCGTTGTTGGCAGTGTGGTTCCTGCACCAATTCCTGCACCATGTATGCGCAGAATGTGGACTTCAACCCGCGCTACTGGATTTACCTGATTCGCCTGGGTCTGAAGGCCGAGCTGATGAAGGATAAAGACATCATTTGGCAATGCGTGTCCTGCAACAAATGCACCAACATTTGCCCCAAGGACGTCCGCCCCGAAGGCGTGATGAAGGCCACCGCACACTGGCTGGAAGAGAATGGCTACACGCCAAAGACCCCATCCACTCACTTTGATGAGGAATTTACTCATCAATGTCTGGAGTTCGGCCGCATTGAGGACACGGAAGTCATGATGGGCTTCTTCAAGCGTTCCGGCCAGCCACTCGTGCAGACCTGGATCATCAATTTTGGTAAGAATCTCAGCAAGCACATGCCCCTGGGTCAGTTGGCCAAGATGGGCCTGAACGTTGTGTTTCGCCCCAAGACCAAGTCCTGGGGCCGTACTGGCGAAGTGCTTGCGGAGTATGTGAAGACGCAGAAGGAGGCCGCGCATCATGGCTAAGGTTGCTTATTATCCCGGCTGTGCCCTGGAGGGCTCTGGCGGGCCGTACGACAAGTCCACTCGCGTATTGGTGAAAGAGTTGGGTCTCGAGATGGAAAATCTTGAGGATTACAACTGCTGCGGAGCCATGGAGGTCAAAAACATTCACCCCATGCTGCAGACCTACATGTCGGCGCGGAATCTGGCAATCGCCAGCAAACTCCAGGGTTGTGACACCGTTATGGCCCCCTGTAATGGTTGCTATCGCAATCTCAAGCAGACCGAGTATGAGTGTGCGACCTCGGAAGAGACGATGAAAACGGTTCAGGAGCTCGCCGAAAAGTCTGGCGATCCGGTCTACGACGGCGACGTGCGCAGCTTGCACGCCCTGGAATGGTTCATGGAAGAAATTGGGCCGGAGGGCATCAAGAGTCGGGTCAAGAAGAGCCTGAACGGGCTGAAAATCGCCAACTATTATGGCTGCATGTACACCCGGCCGCGGCAGATTTTCCCAGAGAAGGATCAGGGTCCGGGTTCTGAATCTTCCTATGCCCCGCACTTTATGGATGATCTGCTCAATGCCGCCGGCGCCGTGGCCGTCGATTTTCCGCTGAAGACCGCGTGCTGTGGCGGCGCTCACACCCTCTCGGATTCCGACACCTCCACGCAGCTGGTCCTGAACATCCTCCAGGCCGCTGAAGATGCTGGCGCCGAGGTCATCGCCACCGAATGTCCGACCTGTCATTCCGGTCTGGAAATGCACCAGGTGCGTGCGGAAGTGGAGTTCGGTATCAAATCGAACGTCAAGGTCATCTACTTCACCCAGCTGCTCGGCTTGGCCATGGGACTCTCGCCGCGGAAAGTCGGTATCCCCGACAACGTCAGCGACTCCATGGATCTTCTTGCCGCCAAAGGGATCGTCTGACCGAGTTGCGAAATGCGCCCCCTAATCGGGGGCGTTTTTTTTCGTCGCAGCAGATAACGAGGAACAGGCCATGGAATGTAACGGCTGTGAATTTCGCGCCGAGCTCTACTATGACAAGGAAAGTCAGGTCTGGGCGCGCCGTGAGGATGATGGCACGCTCACGGTGGGCATGACCGATATTTCCCAGTCCATTGCCGGCAAGATTCTACATGTGCGCGTGCGCCGACCCGGTACCCGGCGGCCCATTGGCAAGCCAGTTGCCACCATTGAAAGTGGAAAATGGGCGGGGCCGGTTCCCAATGTTTTCGACTGTGTGATCGAACTTGCCAACGAGGATGTCCTGGAAGACCCTAATCTACTCAACATCGAACCCTACGAGGCCTGGATCGCACGCGTGCGTCCGGTGGCGAGTCTGGAAGTCGCGTTGAAGGATATGGTAACGGGTGATGCCGCCTTTGAAATGTACAAGGCACGCTGCCTGCGGGACGACATTCACTGTGAGCGGGGAATGAGATGAGCAGTCACTATCTGGAAGACGACGAAGAAAAGACCGTGGTCATCGTGATGACCAGCGGACCGAGCACGGCGCATCGTTGTGCGACGCCTTTTTATTTGGGTTCCTTGTTGTCATCCATGGATGCAGAGGTTAAGATTTTTTGCACCATGGAGGCGGTCAAGCTCATGGAGAAAGGTGTTGCCGAGAACATGGCAGCCATGGAAGGTGGCAAACGCATCATCGAATTCATTCGTGATGCCAAAAATGCCGGAGCGGAGCTCTACGTATGTCGCCCCGCGTTGCCCGGCTATGCCATGGAAGAGACGGGCCTGATCGATGAGGTCGACCACGTAGCTTCAGCTGGGGATTTGGCCGACCTGATTTTGTCTGTCGATCGCTTATTGTTTTTTTAAGGGATTTATCTCTAACTGTAATTTTCCGTACACCCGAAGGAGAGCATTATGGGTACTGTTCGTGGTTGTGAAATTCCTGAAGATCTGATGTACAACGTCGAAAACAACGTATGGCTACGCAAGGAAGACGATGGCAGCGTGACCATCGGTATGACCTCGTACGCCTGTGCTCTGGCGGGTCAGATCGTATCGTACACCCCGAAGGCCGCGGGCAAGGACATCAAGAAGGATAAATCGGCCGCCACCGTTGAGTCTGGAAAATGGGTGGGTCCGTTGAAGAGCCCGGTAAGTGGGACGGTCACCGCAACTAATGATGAGGTTGCCAAAGATCCGGGTTTGATCAATAAAGATCCCTACGGCAGCGGTTGGATCGCCAAGCTGAATCCGGCGGATTTTGCTGGCGACTCCGCCGATCTCAAGACCGGAGCTGATGCCTTGGCGGCATTTGAAGAGAAGATGAACGCTGACGGTTTCGGCGGCTGCTAAGATTTTTCTCGCTAGCGCTCAGCGGCTGCCTCGGTAGCCGCTGCAGTCTTTTTGCTGACGCAGGACGGACGAACTCATGAATCCATGGTTGGACGCTGTTTCCCGGGTAGAGGCCCTTGAAGATTTGCAACTCGATACCAATCTGGTTGCGTCGATGCGTGAGCGTTGGCAGGGACTCTCGGGCAGTCAGGTCGGACGGATGAACTTCTATACTCCATCCTTTCGGCATCATGAAACCTCCGAACTGTCCACCACCAGTTGTGGCAAAAATGCTTTTCCGGCCATTTCGATCACCGGTGGTGATTGCAAGCTGCAATGTGATCATTGCAAGGCTAAAATTCTCGAACCGATGATCCCCGTGCGCTCTCCCGAGGAGCTCGATCGTCTAGTCGATCAGATCGTACTGGATGGCGGACGCGGATTATTGTTATCGGGTGGTTCCGACCATCAGAACGTGGTTCATTACGAGCCCTACTTCCCGACCGTCAGCAAGATCAAGGCGCGCTATCCCAATCTGCAGATTGCCATGCACACGGGTATCGCTACCCCAGAGTTTGCTCGCGGGATGGAGGATGCCGGTGTCGATGTTGCAATGATGGACGTCATCGGTGCCCAGGATACCATTTCCCAGGTCTACCATTTGCGCCGCAGTGTTGACGATTTCGAAGCCGCGCTGGAGGCCTTGGTCGCTACCAAGATGAAGGTGGTGCCGCATATCGTCATTGGGCTCCATTACGGTGAGATGCTGGGCGAGTGGAACTCTCTCGAAATCGTGCAGCGTCATTTGCCTAGCGCTCTGGTGCTGGTAGTGATCATGTCGCAGTACGCCAGTCAGAGTCGACCGTTTGCCACGCCACCTAGCAACGAGGTCGGTAAATTCTTTATGGACGCGCGTGCGAGCCTTCCGGATACCCCGGTATTGCTTGGCTGTGCGCGTCCCAGTGGCCTGCATCGCATGGAAACCGACAGCTATGCGGTGATGGCGGGGCTGAACGGTATTGCCTTCCCCTCTGATGGCATGCTGGCTTTGGCCAAACACCTGGATCGCGATGTTTTCGTTACCCCATCCTGCTGTTCGATGATCGTCGGCGAAGAGGTTCTCGCGCTCGGCGAGGAAAGTGGGGCCATCCCGCTCGACCATATTCCGGCTGCACCGAAACGTCGCCCGGCGCTGCGGGATATCCCCATCGTTGTAACCGCCTGAGCGCATAAGCAGGCGATGATGGGTGAGCGCGGCGCAGTACACGGGCGGGGCAAGACGCAATGGGCAGTGATCGACACTGGCCTGCGTGATGCCGACGAAAACATGGCCTTTGACCATGCCCTGATGGCTGCAGTAGCCGATGGAATGCAAGGTTCCACCTTTCGTTTTTTGCATTTCCGGGACTGTGCCTTACTTGGGCATCATCAATCCCCCCGGCAGGAACTCGATCTCGACTTTTGCATTCGCGAGAGCGTGCAGGTACAGCGTCGTCTGACTGGCGGCGGAGCGATCATCTTCGATGAAACGCAACTTGGCTGGGAGCTGGTCTGTCGGCGCGAGGAGCTGCCTGCCGGAGACATGAGCTTTTTGGCGCAGGAAATCTGCCAAGCCGCGGCCCTGGGTCTGCGCCAGCTAGGCATCGATGCACAGTTCCGTCCCCGCAACGATATCGAAGTGGAGGGGCGGAAAATTTCCGGCACCGGCGGCATCATCGATGGTCAGGTAGTGCTCTTTCAGGGTACCGTCCTGATCGATTTGGATATTCCGCGGATGCTGCGTATCCTGCGTGTCCCGGTCGAAAAGCTGGATGCTCATGCGATACAGTCGGTCGCGGAACGGGTGACCAGTCTACATGCCTTACTGGGGCGGCTGCCCGGCAAGCCAGAGGTGAAAGAGGCGCTGGTCGACGGTTTCCGCGCCCACTTCGCTTGGGACATGCGCGAGACCCCCGTACCGGAAGCGCTGACAACCTATCTGCCCACGGCCTTGGCCACCGTGCGCGACCCGGAATGGCTGCAACTGCAGGATCGCCCGCGCAGTGAACAAGCTCTCTTGCAGGCCGTGCATCGGGCTAGGGGTGGCACCTTGCGCAGTGAGCTGCTCTGGGACGAGCGTGGTAAGCGGATTCGGCAAATTGCTTTTAGTGGCGATTTCTTTGTCCAACCGCGCCGCGCGGTCCTGGATTTGGAGGCTGCCTTGCGTAACAGCCATATTGAAGACTTGCCACAGATCGTCGAACGTTGGTACCACGAGACCCCTGTCGATGCGTTGGGACTGCAGCCCAGCGATTTTGTCCAGGTGGTGCGCGAGGCATTGCCATGCGGGTAATCGACTGTGACGTACTCGTGGTCGGTGTGGGACCGGGCGGCGCGGCGGCGGCGCGGATCACCGCTACCGCTGGCTTGCATACCATCGCCGTTGACAAACGCAGCGAGATTGGTGTCCCGGTGCAATGTGCCGAGTTTGTGCCCAATCCCCTCATGCGCACGGTGCATGAGACGCTGTCGCGGGTGCAGGAAGTAAGCGGAATGCTCACCGTTCTGCCCTCAGGGGCCGCGGAGCATTCCGCGTTTCCCGGTCTGATGATCGATCGCGCGCGTTTCGATCAGGGCTTGGCAGAACTCGCCGAAATGGCAGGTGCAACGATCTGGCGGCGTACGCAATTCCGTTCGTGGGACGGCGAGATCGCCGAAATTCAACGCGATGGGGAGAGCATCGCTCTGCGCCCACGTTTTCTTCTTGGCGCTGACGGGCCCCACAGCGCGGTGGCGGCGGCTCTCGGTGTGCCGGATCAGCCGGTGGTTTTTACCCGCCAATATACGGTGCCGCTTTTGCAGGAATACTTCGACACCGATATTTTTCTGTCCGATGCTTTCCCTGGCGGCTACGCCTGGCTCTTTCCGCGCGGGCCGGTTGCCAATTTGGGTCTGGGGGCGGATCGTCGTTTCGAGAGCAACCTCAAGGCGCCTTTGGAGACGTTACATCGGCAGATGCAGGAGCGAGGTATCGTCGGGGCGGAGATCCTCGGACGCACGGGGGGCGCGATTCCAGTGGGGGGATCCGCCCCATGGTACATGAACGGGCCCTGTTGCTGGGGGATGCTGCAGGTCTGACGCATCCCATCACCGGTGCCGGCATACCTGCGGCAGTCATCAGCGGTGAAGCCGCCGGGCAGGCGACGGTCGCCTGGTTGGCTGGTGATGCGGGTGCCTTGGAAGAGTACGCAGAGGATATGACGGACCAATTTGGTCCGGCGCTCCAGCGTGCCGTGCAGCGGCGGCGCGAACTGGAGACGGTCTGGCGCAAGCCGGCGGCACAAGAGGATCGCGTGATGCGGTCTGGATGGATTGCTTTTGAGGAATATTTTGCCGCCTGAGGGTGGCTTGTCGAGGAGGATTTCACATGAGTGCGGTAGCCCCGGAAACCAATCAACCCCTGAACTTCTATCGGCCCGACTACTTTGTCAAGACGCCGGCCATGCGTTCTCCCGACTATGTGCAGTTGAGCACGGCGGCAGCCATCACTCTCGGACTCATTCCTGGCGTGATGCACCGCACCAGCTGCACTCATTGTTTGAACCTGCTCATGACCTATCCCGAGGGTTGTCGCGCCAATTGCACCTATTGCGGCTTGGCGCGCCATCGGGAAGAGAGCCGGGACTATGCCGATCGCAACTTCATTCGCGTTGATTGGCCGACGGTGCGGGTGGACGAGATGCTCGAGCGCATTGCCGCCAACAGCGATAAGGGGCAGTTTGAGCGCATGTGCATCAGCATGATCACCCATCCCGATTCCGACTACGACACCCAGGTGGTGCTCAAGCGCTGGATGGAAGTGGCACCACATATTCCTGCATCCATTCTTTCCAACCCCACTACCATGGAAAAGCAGGATCTCATCACGCTGAAGGAATTGGGCGCGGATATCTTTACCGTGGCACTGGATGCAGTAACGCCGGAGATTTTCGAGCGTACTCGCGGTAAAACAGTGCAAAGCCCCCACTCTTGGGACAAATATTGGCAGACGATCGAGTGGGCAGCGGAGATCTATGGGCCAGAGAAGTTCGGCGCCCACCTGATCTGTGGCATGGGCGAGACCGAGCAGGAAATCCTGCAGGTCTGTCAACGCATGAAGGACATGGGCGGGCACAACCACATGTTTGCCTTCTTCCCGGAGAAGGGCTCGATGATGGAAGACTGGGATCCGGTGCCGCAGGACCAGTGGCGGCGGGTACAGCTCGGACGCTTCCTCATCGACTATGCCGGTGGTCGCTTTGAGGATATGAGCTTTGACGAATACGGCCGGGTGGCGGACTTTGGCTTCCCGCAAGCCGAGCTTGAGGACATCATCGACTCGGGCAAGCCGTTCCAGACCTCCGGTTGCCCGGGCAAGGACGACGAAGAGGTAAGCGCCTGCAATCGTCCCTATGGCGATTCTTCGCCTTCGGACATTCGCTCCTTCCCCTTTGCCCTCAACAAGCAGGACGTGGAGATCGTGCGGCGCCAGATGCGCCTGAAGGATCTGCAGTTCCCCGGCTGATCGGGGTTACTACCGAAACAAGGGGCCAGAATGGCCCCTTTTTCAGTCCATTAGAATTTTATGATCCAACATATCATCAAATGACAGTATTTTCTCCTTTGATCCAAGCGAAAAAACTTTGATTGTGACGGTTATTGCAACACTTTGTTCTATCCGCCACAATCAAAACACGTTTTGACAACAGAGGGCGAGGAAGTGAAGAAGACGAAAATCTTGGGCTATGCAGTTGCCGCGGCCATTGCTGCTGCGGGTTTCTCCAGTAATGCGTTTGCCACCAACGGCTACCAGCTGATCGGTATCGGTCAGTATGCAATCGGTATGGGCGGTGCGGTTGTGGCTGCTCCTGATGATCCTTTGTCTGCGGCCATCAGCAATCCTGCGGGTCTGGCTTTGATGCGGCCGCAGGCGGCCTTCTCTGCCGAGATATTCAACCCTACTCGCAAGACCAACATGGGTTTCGGGGAGATTGGTAGCCACAGTAACGTTTATGGTATTCCGGCAATTGGTTGGGTGGCACCGGCTTTTGGCGACGGGATCGTATTCGGCGGTGGCGTCTACGGCACCTCTGGTTTGGGCGTGAACTATCTGCAACCTAATGTGATGGGTCCGGCATATCAGTATGTCAAGAATAATCAGGTTCAAATGCCTACCCCCACATTAGCGCAAGGTGTGGCGCAGGCCTACAGCAGCATCACCTTCATCCAGATGGCTCCGTCCATTGCGATGAAGGTGAATTCGCATCTCGCAGTAGGAGCCTCACTAAACATCGCGGCGGAACAGGGATCTTTTCAGCAAACATTTTCCCCTTATAGCCCTGTTGTTGTGAACAACAGACTGAACGCCTACGTTGGTGGTGGTCTGAATCTGTCCACGCCTTCTTGGGCTTATGGTGTTGGTTTGACCATTGGTGCGTTGTACAAGGTCAATGATATGGTCACCTTGGGTGCGACCTACAAATCACCAATGATTTTTACTCCTCTCACTTTCCAGGCTGGTGCTCAAGCAACGCCTAACGGTACGCAAGGTAATCCTGGTCAATACAGTGGTCATCTAAACTACCCGCAGCAGATCGCTCTGGGATTGGCTATCCGACCCATCCCGCAATGGTTAGTCAGTGTGGAAGGGCAATGGATCAATTGGCACAATACCCTCAACACCTTCAATATTTATGGTCCTTGGCAGGGCACCAATGTAGTGGCATTACCACTCAACTGGCGCAACCAGTGGGTAGCCAATATTGGCACGCAGTATGATGTCAACAATTGGCTGCAAGTGCGTGCGGGCTACACTTGGGGCTCCAACCCGGTGCCGAACACCAGTGCGGCAATTGCGTCCAACACCATCTTCCCCGCTATCGTCCAGAATGCGATTACCTTCGGTGCAACGCAAAAGCTGGGAATGGGTTGGAAGTTGACCGAGGCCTACATGCATGCCTTCAGCAATACGATGACTGGTGCCCCCGGCTCCGCGCCCTTCGCTCCTGGAGATCCTCTGCAAGCAGCATCTTCGACCCTTGCCGAGAACTCCTACGGTATCCAAGTCGGTTACGACTTCTGAGACTGTTACCCCTCCTCAAGGGTACGGGGGAGACGCAAGTCTCCCCCTTTTTGCGCTCAGCGGGCTTGCATCGAAGGTCGGTAGGCCAGACACTAGGCGGCATTGGATACGCGAGGAGCCTATGAAGACGATACCGATTGCCGATGTCAGTACCCTCAAGAATGAGCTGAACAAGTACAAGAAGGGCAAGAAGCTCGAAATTCCTCGCTTCAACCAACTCGCTCGCATGGCCTATCTGGGGCGGCTGGTGATGGCGCCTCTCGACCCCGAGGATCCCGCCTGTAAGTCCTATCTGGTCCACGTGCAGGAGCCGCAAGGGTTGGCTGCGCATTTCATTGAGCTCGATGAAGATCTGATCGACGGTATTCTCATCCTCGACGGAGAACAGGCCATGGCCATGGCAGGGATCATGCAGCAGGGGGTGGAAGACCGTGCCCGTTGGCATGAGGAGCTGAACCAGCGCGATTTCTATTTTTCCTCCTTTTATCGCCCCAAGGAGCGCGCAGAGTAGAGTCGAGCGTGGTGCCCGGAGTGCGAAGGGAACTGCGCTGGCTGGATCTCGGGCATTTGGGTGCAGGGGAACTCCACCAGTCCTATCAGGCCTTGGCCGAGTTGCGCCGTGCCGATGATCCCATCTTTTTCTTGCTGGCGACTGCCGATGCGCATCTGAGTCTCGGTGCCGCCCAGACTGCCTCTGCGGAGCTGGATGAGGCCGCTTGCGCGTCCGTAGCCGTCGTTCAGCGTCCTCTTGGTGGTGGGCTGGTTTGGGTGGAGCCGGCGCATCTGAACTATTTTTTCCTGGCTACCCCGGATGCGCGGTGTCGACGTCCGGAGGACTTGCTGGGGCGGATGGCACCGACCATCCAGGCCGTCCACGCGCAGTATGGGTTGCCTATAGAGCTGGCGGCGGGGCAGGAGTTTCGCTGTCGCGGGCGGCGTATTGGCAGTACCGGTGCCGCTACCATCGGCAAGAGTTTGGTGCTGGCGGGGAGTTTTCTGCTGCAGACCGATTGGCGCCCCCTCGTCGCCAGTGTCGCCACGCCGTCGCCGGAGTTCCGCAACACGCTGGCGCGCGCCTTGTCCGCTTCGCTCACCAGCTGGAAAGCAGAGCTCGGGTCCACGATGCTGCCCAGTCATGGCGATCTGAAGAATGCGTGGAAGGCGCAACTGCTGGCACAGGACTGGCAGATTTCCGAGGCGACGCTTGGCAGCACAAATCGTTCAGCATGGCAAAAGGTGGAGTGCGAGCCAGTGGATTGGTGGAGCCAGGGCCGCCGCCGGGTGCGCAATGGTATCAAACTGCGCGCTGAGGCATTCCTCACGGAAGAACACTGGCCGGATGGCTGGCTGCGGGTCTGGACGGAAGACGGTTACTATCGGGAAATCGGGAGTGATACCTGGCCAGAGGAATTGTGCTGGGCTTTGCAGGGAGTTGCCGCGGGCTCCACCTTGCTTCCGCGCCTGTTGGATGGCTATCTCGGTAGCAGCGCGAGGCTTTGGCAGAAACGACTGGAAGAACTTTCTGTCTGGTCCGATTCATGAAGAACAGGAGAATGGGATGCCGACGATAGAAGATCGCTTACGCAAGCGCTTGATCTGGATGACGAGCGATGAGGAAATGCTCAAGCTGGCGCGTGACAGCCTGCCGGCCGAGTGGTCGCTGACCGCGGCCTTGGCGGTGGAGGATTTTGACGACTGGCAGGAGATCCTGCTGCATCGCTTTTTGGTATTGGACTTGGGAGATCCGGCGATCGACCACAGCGTGATCGACGAAATCCGCCGTGAACACCAGTTGAACATCCCCATTTTCTGCTATGGGGGCAGCGAAGAAGAGCGCCTGGCTGCACGCTCCGCGCGGGCCGACCGTTTCTTCAACCAGGAGGAAATCCTACAAAAACTGCCGGAGTTCCTGCGCCAATTTTCCTGGTGAGGGAAGTCAGTGCCCGTCAGTAGGCGGGCACCGCAGTCGATCAGCCGACTTTGGCGTGCGCCTCGGTGTCGAGGAGCAGCTCATGGCTCTCGCTCTGTCCGTCGCTGGAAACTGTCAGTGTGGCAACGCGAACGCCAGCATCCTTGAAGGTCAGTTCGTAGGAGAACATGCCGGGCAACTCGACATTGCTCTCTTTCAAGGTCTTGCCCTCGCAGGTCAGGGTCACCTTGGCGCTACCTTGCCCGTCAAGCATGGCCTGGATGCGGAAGGGATGCCCCACCACCCGACGATAGACCTGCGGGTCACGATTGGTGTTGTATTGGAGGTTGTTGAGTTTGACCATCTTGACGAGTTTCTTGCTCATGAAAGCCCCTTTTCCGTGCATAAAATCCATTGTGGATGTCGATAGGTAAAACACGCCTATCCTAGACGAAGCAGAGGAAAAAAGGTAGCTTAGAGCGACGCGAGAGGAGTTCTCATGTACGACAAAACCCTGACGCTGGCGCGGCTGGACGCGGCGCAAGCCCGTATCGAGGGGCTTGGGCGCAATGCTGCAAATCGCGAGTTCTCTGCAAATCTGCAGGAAGGCATGGCGATTGCTGGCGACATATTGCAGGCGTTGCTGGCATCGGAGGGTAAGGAATCCGATCCGAACGCGGATCTGCTCGCGCTTTGGAAAACTCTGGTGAAGGGGCAGCCGCACTGGAATACCATCCGCGATAATTGCCGCGAGTTAGTGTATTACCAGAACTGTCTGGCAATGGATCGCGCAGATGCCTTGCCGCCGCAACCACAAAAAATGCTGCTGCACACCCTGCGGCATTTGTATCTTTACGCCCGCAGCCATACCGAACAATCGCAAGAGGAGACATCATGAGTCGGAGCAGCCATGGCGACAACGCCCTGCGCTATATCAGCGAAGAACCGTTTTACCAGCCGGTGGGGAGTGAGCTGGGGATCTTCATGGCGGCCTGGGGGCGGCGCCTGCCGGTCATGCTCAAGGGTCCGACGGGCTGTGGCAAGACCCGTTTTCTCGAGCACATGGCGTGGCGCCTCAAGCGTCCCCTGATCACCGTGGCTTGCCATGAGGATCTGACCAGCTCGGACTTGGTGGGACGTTTCCTGATCGAGGGCGACGAAACGGTCTGGCAGGATGGTCCCCTGACTCGGGCAGTGCGGGAAGGCGCTATCTGTTATTTGGATGAGATTGTTGAGGCACGCACCGATACCACCGTCGTCATCCATCCCTTGACCGACCATCGCCGTCACCTGCCCATCGATAAATTGGGAACGGAACTCACCGCCCACCCCGACTTTTTGTTGGTGATTTCCTACAACCCCGGTTATCAGACTGTATTGAAAGATCTCAAGCCTTCCACCAAGCAGCGTTTTGTCGGCATGAACTTCACCTACCCGCCGGCGGAGCTGGAGGCGCAAATCGTGATGCGCGAGTCGGGCCTGGATGCCGATCGTTCCAATAAGCTGGTGCAGGGGGCGGCGAAAGCTCGTAATCTCAAGGATCAGGGCCTACAGGAGGTTACTTCCACCCGAGCCCTGGTCTATGCCGGCACCCTGATGGCCGCGGGCCTGGCCCCGCTCGAGGCCATCGAGGCGGCCATCATCAGTCCACAAACGGACGATCCTGAACTCGCCTCGGCACTGACGGAAATCTTTACCACCTTCTTTGGCGCCTGAGGCCGACGTGTCTGCTGCCAGCGAGGAGATCCTCGAGCATCTCGAAGCGATCAGTTTTGTAGCCGGTCGCGACGCTCGAGCAGCCCTGCCCGCTGTCGAGGCGCTGGGCGATGCAGCAGTTCTGCGGTATCTGGAGACGGGTCGAGATCTGTTTTTTTACGATCGCGAAGCGGGCAAGGCCTTTTTCCATGCAACTGCGGCTCTGGTGCGTGCCTTTGGTGGTCTCGACCCGTGGTTGGAACAGTCGCGCGTCTTTCTCACCCAGCGCGGCACCTTTCGCGCAGCAGTGGGGTATTTCGAGCAAGCCGCGCAGGTTCGCGAGGAATACGGCGTAGCCGGAGAGAAGATCTGGTATGAGGAAGGCGCGGACTGGATCGACCGTCATGTCGATAGCGCTGCAGCGTATTTTCGCACGCCCATAGCCCGGCTCTTTGGTGCCTATGCGGCCGAAGACCTGCGCATCCTGCTGGCGCCGGCACGGGAATTGGCCAAGGGTCGTCTGGGGCTGGCCAGCTATCTCGAGGGCGCGATCAAGGTGCGTGCCATTTGTGGGCTGGAGGGGGTGCAGGACTGGGCGCTGCGCGGTCGCGACATTCTTGCTGCCGGTCGTATCCGGGGCGAGGCCTGGTACAAACTCGAGAGCGACGAGGCCCGTGCCTTTTTGCTGGAGGTCTTGCCGGGCTTCCGCATTGGTCCGCACAAGCGTCTCTTCGCCCTGCTTTTGCAGGCCTGGACGGGGCTGCACCTGCCCTTCGAGGACGGCGACTGGAGTGTGGAAGGAGGACGCAGCTTCCTGGAAACCGATGGGCGCAGTCTTTTCGTTCCCGCAGTGATGCCCGATCGAGAAGAGGCCATTCTTGCCTTCTATCACACCGGCGCCCATCTGGCCTTTGGTAGTTACGACGAGGAGGCCATTCGCGCCTTGTTCCGGGAGATCGGCAGCGAGCATCCGCCCCTCGATGCCGACCAGCGCATCACCTGGCGTCCGCTTTTTGCCCAGTTCGGTGCGGATCTGCTGCGCTTTCAGTTGATCTTCGATATCTTGGAAGATTTGCGCGTCGATCTCGCCATGGAGCGGGAAATGCCGGGGTATTTGGCGCGGCTGTTGCGCGCCGCGGGGCAGCGAGCGCTGCCCCCGGGTGCGGCCGGGGCCTACTGGCGCGAAGCCCTGCATCTCACTCGTCTAGCGGCGTCCGCCCAGCTTCCGGCGGAGTTGGCCATTCTCGCATCTCCGTCTGCGGGTATCCTCGACGCCTTCCGCTTGGCGCTGGCGCGCTACGCGCACACCGAGCTTCCTCCCATCACTCTGGCGGAACGGGCGGCAGCATTCCTGCCCGGACACTCCCCCAATGCGGCACGCCCGGTCTACCCTCGTAAACAGGGTAAGAGTGAGGCGGTGGAGATGGACGCCGGGGGACAGCTCGGTGCAGCCGGCCACAAAGAAAAGCCGCGCGAGGCGCCGCAGCAAGCAGAAGGCAACGACCCGGATCTGGAGATTCCGCCCGAGGACATTCAAGGTACTGGCGGTCGGGTAGGAGTGGGGATTCCCATGCCTGCCAAGGTCCATGGCAGTGGCCGCGCCGTAAAAGGCCCGAAGGGTGGTTGGCCCTACAAGGAGTGGGACTATCGGCAGGAAAAGTACAAAGATCACTGGGCGCGGGTACACGAGCGCAAACTGCGGGAGCATGACGAGGCACGAGCGGTGGAGATTGCTGCGGAATATGACGGCACCATGCGCCGTCTAAAGAAGGCCCTGCAGGCACAGAAGCCCACGCGCATGTCACCTCTGCGGCGACAAAAGGAGGGGGAAGAGCCAGACATTGACGCCGCCGTACAGTTTGTCGTCGAGCGGCGCGCCGGGCAGAGCCCCAAGGCCAATATCTACCGACAACGTCGGCCCTTGCAGCGCGATACCGCGGTGCTCCTGCTTGCCGATCTCTCCACTTCGATCATGGCCGAGGCGGCAGATACCGGCATCCGCGTCGTCGATCGTCTCCGCGCGGCCATGCTGCTCTTTGGCGAGGCCTTGGTCGAGGTAGGTGATCCCTTCGCCCTCTATGGCTTTGCCAGCAAGTACCATCAGGAGGTATTGCTCTATCCGATCAAGCGCTTCGACGAGCGCTTCGACGCGCGGGCGCGGGCGGTCCTCGGGGGCTTGAGCGGACGTCTGGCGACGCGTATGGGAGCGGCGATTCGTCACAGTACCCGCCAGTTGTTGCGCAGCCCTGCACAGCGGCGCTTGCTCCTGATCCTCTCCGACGGCCGTCCTGCCGATTATGACGATGGTGGCGATCCCCGTTATCTGCAGGAAGACACGCGTATGGCGGTGCGCGAGGCGAGAGAGCTGGGGGTGCATGCCTTTTGTATCAGCCTTGACCCACGCGGTGGCGACTATCTGCCTCTGGTCTTCGGGCAGGGGCATTATCTGGTCCTGCCCCAGATCGACCACTTGCCGCAGCGACTCCCGGAAATCTATCTGCGTCTACGAGGCCATCGATGAACGAGGCTCGGCTCCTGCGGGAGCGGATTCCAGCAACGCGTCCGGCGCTCTTCGTGGGGGCGGCGCGCTATCGGCGGAATAGCTACGGCAGAAATCATCCCCTTGCCATTCCGCGCGTGTCCTTGACCCTGGATCTCATCAACAGCTATGGGGCGATGGGCTCGGCGGAGTATCGCCTGGGCCGGCCCGCCAGCCATATCGAGCTCTGGGGCTTTCATACCCGCGAGTACATTCAGGCCTTCGAGAAAGCGCAATTTCGCGGTCGTGTCACCGATCAAGATCGCCGCGTCTACCAGCTTGGCACCTTGGAGAACCCCTGTTTCCCGGGATTTTTTGATACCCCCAATCTCGCAACGGGGTCGAGCATCCAGGCGGCGGAGTTCGTCTTGCAGGGGCAGACGGCCTTCAGTCCGGCGGGAGGGATGCACCATGCCGCGCCCCATCAGGCGCGCGGGTTCTGCTATTTGAATGATCCCGTATTGGCCATTCAGCGATTGCGCCGTGCGGGTCTGCGGGTACTGTACTGGGATCTCGATGCGCACCATGGTGATGGGGTAGAAGCGGCCTTCGTCGCCGACCCCGAGGTACAGACCGTCTCCATCCACATGGATACTGCCTATGCCTATCCTTTCCAGGGCGGTGGCCTGATGGACCAAGCGGGTGGCGCCGTGAACCTGCCGCTGCCGCCGGAGGTCAACGACAGCGAGTACCGGCAGGTTTTTTCCAGCCTCTGGCCGCGGGTGCTGGAGGCCTTTGCTCCCGATGTGGTGGTGCTGCAGGCGGGTACCGATATCCTCGCTCCCGATCCGTTGAGTAAGTTTCGTATCAGCAACGTCTTTTTTTGGGAAATGGCGCGGCGCATCGTCGCCGAGAGTCCGCGTTTGTTGGTACTCGGAGGGGGCGGCTATCATCCCATTGCCTTGGCGCGTTGCTGGACCGGCCTTTGGGCCATCCTCTCCGGCCGGGAGTTGCCCAACGCCATGCCTGCCACTGGTCGTACGTTGCTCGAAGACGTGGAATGGGAACTGGATGATGAAGATGCCCCGGATTATTCGCGTCAATTCGAACGCCTCGATGACCTGCCCCATCAGGGCCCGATACGACCGGAAATCAGCGAGCGGTTGCAAATCCTTTTGCGACAGCATCCCCTTTTTATCGATAGGAGAGTCTGGGCATGAGTGAATCCCCTGATTTGATCCCTGGCGCCGCCAACAGTCTGGCGACCAAGAAGTACGCCGAACGTTTTGTTGCCGCGGGCCTGCCCGAGGGACACTACAGCGATTTCCTCAATACCCGTATCAAGCTCTCTTCCCTTGGAGTAGGCACCTTCCCCGGCGCCATCGACGAGGTAACGGATCTGGCGGTGGCTGCCATCGTGGTGCAGGCCCTGCAGTCAGGAATCAATGTGATCGATACCGGCGCCAACTATCGCTATGGGCACGCGGGACGTGCGGTGGGTGCCGGGATTGCCAAGGCCCTACAAGCGGGGATCAAGCGAGAGGAATTCTTTGTTTTGGGCAAGGGGGGCTTTCTCACTTTTCCCAACGGGAAACCAGATAATCTCGAAACCTTTTTTGCTGAGGAAGTCGAGGCCAAAGGACGCGGCAAAAAAGAAGATCTTGCTCACGGTATCCACTGCCTCAGCCCAGAATATCTCCTTTGGCAACTGGATGAGCTGCGCGCGCAGACCGGTTTGGCAACCCTGGACGCCTTCTTGGTGGACCAACCCGAAGTGCAGATCCCCGTCATTGGCAAGGAGCAGGTCTACCGTAAGCTGATCGATGTTTTTGCGGCCCTGGAGGGGGCGGTGGCGGAGGGCAAACTGCGCTACTACGGAATTTCCACCTTCAACGCCTGCCGGGTAGAGACTGATAATCCCCTGTTTCAATCGATGACCAGCCTGCTGGGCCTGGCCGAAAAGGCGGCGGGGGAGGGCAAACGCCACCACCTGCGCATCGTTGAGCTGCCCTTCAACGCCCTGATGCCCGAGGCCTATACACGTTTCAGTCAGGTGACCGGCCAAGGTAACATCGCCTCCACCATTCAGGCAGCCTATCAGCTCAAACTGACGGTCATGGCCAGTCACCCGCTCGGCAAAGGGCTTCTCGGGCGGGAAGAGGTGCCATCATTGCAAGAGGCCATGCCCGAGCTGGCCAACGCTGCGCAGCGCGCTACGCAATTCGTCCGCTCGACGCCAGGAATTGCGGTGACTCTGGTGGGGATGAGCAATCCCCTGCACATGGCTGATTTCCTCGCCGTTGCCAAACAGCCACCCCTGGAGAAAGAGCGCTTCCTGGCCATGTTCGAGAAGGAGAAGTAGGGTCTAACCACAAGGCGAAGTCTTTGCGTGGCGTTACTGGTTGCCAATGTGTTGGTAGGTCTGATGCTTTTCTTCGCCATTATCATGTTAAATGCAAGCGCGATAAATCAGCGGGTTGCGAGAGAAGCCGAGAGAATCGGGCCGTTTTTCGCAAAACATAAGTAGTTGGGTTGAATTTTGCTTTCTCCCACGGCAGCGGCCGCCATTATCGGAGCAGGGGACGCGTTTCCTATGGCTGATCGGAGTCAGTTCCCTTTTTCTTTCTACTGATCTCGGTGAGGAGGCGCTCTTGTTCGGCAAAGGACATGCGGCGGCTGCCGGCGGTGAAGCCCTTGCTCGTTGCACCTGGTGCGGCCGGATGACCAGCGCGCTCGCTTTCTTTGATGTTCCGGTATTCCCGTAATTCCTTCTCCCACTGCTGGCCGGCATCGAGATTTTCCGGGCGTCCTTGAAAATCTTTGGGTGCTGCCGGCGTTTGCTGGGCAAACCACGCGGCCTTGCGTTGCTCGCGGTTGAACCGGCTGACCCAGTTGCCCAATTGGCGCAGGTCGATCAGGGCGAAGAGCAGCATCAATACGCCAAGGCCCAGGGGAAACGACCATGGCAGTGTCAGAGCGAGGATGACGACCACCAGGCTGGCCATTGGATAGAGCCAAGCCAGCGGCTGCTGCAAGTAGAAGCGGTGTAGGCCCAGGAAAAACCCCAGCCAACTCAGATAGGCGGTAGAGGTCTTCTTCTGCAGTCGTTGTAATCGAATCTGCACGCTCTGCAGCCCCTCGCCCTTGAGGTCGAGTTTCTCCCAGGCTTTCGGCACCAGTGATTCTCCCGGAAAATGTGTTGAACCGCTCTGATATTACCCCTAAACTCTGGCAAAGTCGCGAGCGACAGGAAAAGTATGGCAGATAGAAGATTGCAGGTCTTTCACACGGTGGCGCGTCTGTTGAGCTTCACCAAAGCGGCGGAGACTCTGCACATGACGCAACCGGCGGTGACCTTCCAGGTCAAGCAACTGGAAGAGCAGTTCAATACCCGCCTCTTCGATCGTACCCACAACCGCATCAGCCTCACGGAGGCGGGCATGGTGGTGTACGAATACTCGGAACGGATTTTATCGTTGTATTCAGAAATGTCCAACCGTGTCGGCGAGATGACAGGAGACCTCCGCGGCCATCTCCTGATCGGCGCGAGCACGACGATTGCCGAATACATGCTGCCGCGCGTCTTGGGCGATTTCAAAATGAAGTACCCGGATGTCCAGGTGCGGCTGCACGTCGGCAACACCGACAAGATCGTACACATGATTGAAGACAACAGCATCGATCTGGGTCTGGTCGAAGGGGTGGTGACCAATAAGAGTCTGGCCACGCTGAAGTGCTGCATGGACAACATGATCGTCATCGCGCCGGCGGATCATGTGCTGGCGGAACATCAGACGGTTTCGCCTCGAGAGCTGCTCGACTTCCCCTTCGTATCGCGAGAAGAGGGTTCTGGCACCCGGGAAGTCACCATGGAATATCTCAGTCAGGAAGGTGTCGATCCCCAAGATCTGCATATCACCATGGAACTGGGCAGTCCGGAGGCGGTCAAGGGTGCCGTAGAGGGTGGCTTGGGGGTTGCAGTTGTCTCTGAGGCGACGGTCCTCAAGGAGCTCGCCCTGGGTTCGATTGTCGCCCGTCCGCTCGACCCGCCGCTGGCGCGACCCTATTTCTTCGTCTACCAAAAGCAGAAATTCCGTAGTCTGGTGATGGACGAGTTCCTCGAATTTTCCAAAGAGCGTTGTGCCAAGGACTTCCTCAGCTTGCCAAAGCAACGCGGGGTGATCCGATCATGAAGCATTTTGCCGTCGTACAGCATAGTTATTCAGAGTTCTTGGGCATTATCGAGAGCCAGCTGGAAAAGCGGGATATTGGATTCAGTTATTTCCGCGTCTTTCTCAGCCAGGAGTTGCCGAGTAGCGCTCTGACTTTTGACGCATTATTTCTGCTTGGTGGGCCCATGTCGCCCATGGAGCAGGACAAATATCCTTGGCTGGAACAGGAATTACAGACCATCGGTGCCTTTCGCAAGGCTGGACGTCCCATTGTCGGTTTGGGACTGGGAGCGTTGCTGATCGCACAGTATGAAGGTGCGGAGCTTAGCTTGGAGCCTTATCACAATGCTTACTTCACGACCGCGCACGCGACCGCTGCCGGGCGTGACGATCCACTGGCGCGGGCGGTCGATGGACGTCAGGTCATGGTGTGGTCTGCGGGTACTGCCAAGTTACCAGAGTCCATACAGCCCCTGGTAGTCGATGATGAGGGGCGCTGGATTGCCTTCCGACCGAAGGACGGCGGCGCCATGGCCATGCTCTTCCGCCCGGAAATGAAGCCGGGCCTGATTGAAGACATACTCATGGAAGAAGATCGGGAAACCCCGGACAATATTGGGGAGTTACTGGCGCAGGCGCGCGAGCTCTGGCCCGAGATGCAGAAGACCACGGATCGAGTACTGGTGGCCTTGGTGCAGGAACTTTCCTTGATGTCCGAGAAGCGGAAGCCACGGGTCTTTGCTCTCAACGTTGCCCCAGCCGAGAAGTCATGAACGCCTATGAGCGCCGCTTACTGCGCGTGAGTCGTAAGCTGGATGATTCGCAGCGTGAGCAATTACTGACTTTCGCCGAGTTTCTCGTCAGTCGCAGGAAGGATACCGCAGCCAACGCCAATCCTACCCTGCATGAGCCTCTGCCGATTCCCGCGCGGGAGGGGGAGACAGTGGTTGGGGCCATCAAACGTCTGCGCGAGGCATACCACATGCTCGATGCCAAATTGATGCTCAACGACACCGCCTCGGTGATGTCGAAGCACGCCGTCGGTGGCCTGCCCGCAGAAGAAGCAATCGCTGAGCTGGAAAGCCTTTTTCTGCGCCATTACGAGCGCTATCGCGACGAGCCTTGATGTTGCACCTGCTGCAGGTGGTCCTGCATTTCGATCAATGGCTGGCGCTGTTTTTGCGAGAATATGGGGCATGGGTCTATTTGGGACTCTTCCTCATCCTCTTTGCCGAGACGGGGCTGGTGATCATGCCCGTATTGCCCGGTGACTCCATGCTTTTTGTCTGTGGCACTCTGGCCGGAGCGGGCCATATGTCGCTGGCGATCCTGATTCCTTTGCTGGTTTCCGCGGCAGTGCTGGGAGATGCTCTGAATTACAGCTTGGGCCGACGTTTCGGGCCGCATCTGTTTTCGGGTCGCTGGCGTCTGCAGCCCGGTCATCTGGCGATGACCGAGGCCTTTTATCGCAAGCACGGTGGCAAGGCCATCATCATTGGCCGCTTTTTGCCGATCATCCGCACCTTTGTGCCTTTTGTTGCTGGTATTGCGCGCTTGCCCTGGGCCCGTTTTACCTCTTTCAACGTGGTCGGCGCCGTCCTATGGATCGTTGGTCTGCTCCTTGCTGGGTTCTTTTTGGGCAGCTTACCTTGGGTAAAGGCCTACCTGACTCCATTCCTGTTGTTGATCATCCTGATTTCCTTGCTCCCGGCGATTATCGCCTGGCTGCAGAACCGGCGACGGGCGTCCGTGTAGGGCGTATGGTCAGGGCGTAACGTTGTCGTAATACGGGCCATATTTTTCACCTGTTGCCCGCGCTGGGAAAATATACAAAATCAAAAGGATGAGTCCACCGATGTACGGTAGGAGGTTGAGCAGCAGTAGCCAAGCTGAAAGCCCAGCGTCATGTAGGCGACGTGCTTGCGCGGCGAGATTGGGTAGCAATAGGGCAAGCATGTATATTGCGTAGATTGCGATCACCAGGCCGCCGAGTACGGAATTCTCTCCAGCGGAGAACGCTCCGATGAAGCCGGCAAACAGAGCATAAAGCATAACAATAAGAAAATTGGCAAGGGTAAACCACCAGAATTCGGCACGGGACATGCGTCCATCAAAGCGGGCATAATTATGAAAAACTGCGTGGCGGAAAGCGGTGATCATGCGCACGTCGGTCTCCTTTCTGCGGAAAGTCAATTACCAGTTTGGCCGTCAAAACTGCAAATGGGGGCATAGAGATCGGGGCGCCGGTCGCGGAACAGTCCCCAATCGATGCGCTGGCGAGCGATGGCCTGCAGATCCAGGTCGGCGTGTATGAATCCTTCTTTCAGATCAGCCTGGGCCAGGAGAGCACCCGTACCGTCGGTAATGAAGGAGCCGCCGTAGAAAGTGATGCTGGCGCTCTCCCCATCCTCTCTGCCAACGCGGTTGGCGGCAATGACCGGCATGACGTTGGCAGCGGCGTGACCCTGCATGGTACGTGTCCAGTGGTCGCGACTATGGATCTCGGGCGCCATGGGCTCTGAACCGATGGCGGTGGGGTAAAGCAGTATCTCCGCCCCCTGCAAGGCGAGGATACGCGCCGTTTCAGGAAACCACTGATCCCAGCAGATGGCGACACCAAGCCGACCATAGCGAGTGGAAAAGACCTGAAAACCGGTGTCTCCAGGACTAAAATAGAATTTTTCCTGATAGCCGGGACCATCAGGGATATGCGCTTTGCGATACAGACCCAGGTCGCGGCCATCGGCATCGAAGGTGACGAGGCTATTGAAATAGGCGTTGCCGGCGCGCTCAAAGAAACTGACAGGCAGCACGACCGCAAGTTCGGCCGCGAGGGCCTGCATGCGCAGCAGTGCAGGGTCATCCGTGCGGGGGCGGGCAAGGGCAAAAAAATCGATGTTCTGATCCTTGCAAAAATATGGGGTGCTGAACAGTTCTTGCAGGAGAATGATGTTAGCGCCGGCGGCTGCTGCTTGGCGCACCCAATGCTCGGCCTTGGCAATGTTGGCGGAGCGCTCCTCCGAAATCGCCATCTGTATGGCAGCCACCCGTACTTGCATGATTCCCCCGCGATTTTCCTTCGCCGAAGGATACGTGGGGGCTACTGAGCTGGCAAGCTCTTACCTTGCTCCGGGATATCCTTCAGGACGTCACGCAGGCTATTTGGCCCGAGAGCCTTCTGAACGACCTGATAGCTACCGTCCTTTTCCGGGTAGATCATGGTGGGTACGAGTTTCTGCCCGATGCTGGTCAGCAACGCAAGGTTGTCTTTGAGGATCTTTTCACTGCGGGCATCGGGAAGTACTTCGGGTACGCCGCCGAAATGTTCCATATTGAACTTCTTTTCATTTTCGAGAATGGCTGCAAGAGGATCCTTCGCCTGCAGGATATAAGCGGCCTTTTCCTCACTGCTGCCTGGATCCAGAAACCCGACCAGCAGGTAGCGTACCTGCAGATGCATCGGTTGGATCAGGGGTTGGAGCTCATCGATGAGTACATGGCAATAAGGACAGTTGGGATCGAAGATCACATAGAGCACGCGCGTACCAGTCCCTTGCGCGATCCAGTGGCTGTGTCCCAACTGCGACCATACCTTCGCCGGGACTGCGCCAACCCGCGCAAGTGCCGAGCCAGTGACCAGGAGCAGACTCAGCAGAGTGAGGGCGAAACCTAGCCGGATACTTTTGTAACCCTTTATAATAAATATAGAATTCATCAAAACGCTGGACCAGAAAGCTTTGCGCGTCGCCACAATACACCTCCCCAAGAACAGGTCCCTCAGGAAGAAGCAGGATTTGCGCCAGCGGAACTTTTTTCTCCTGTTTCGGGGGCTTACAGAGGCTTGCGTGATGGAACATTTTCGCCTAGATTCCCAAAGGAGAGTTATGGGGCATTCGTGTTAGTTATGGCTAATACAGTGCATCGGGTGTAGGGAGGCGACCTGCCGTCGTGGCGTGGTGCGGTGTGTCGTCGGGGTGTGTCTCTGCCTGTGGTTCTCGCGATAGAACCCATGCAGCGATGCTTCCAGAGCGTTTGGAGGAAACGCAATGCGTAGAAGTTTGTTGGGGGTGGCGGTAACGCTGGCGGTATTTTTTTCGGGAACGGTCATAGCGCAGGCGCATACCGCGACGCGCCATCACGAAGGCACCAAACACTTGCATGCTGTTGTTGACCATCACCGGAAAACGTACGTTGTGCATGAGCGCTGGCAGCATAAGCCGCGGGTCGCTGGGCTAAAGGCCTATCGAAAATCCCCCGCGGCCAAAGTCGTTGCTGATGCTGTGGATAGTCAGTCGGCCAGTTTCGATAGCCTGGCTCCAAGCGCCTTACAACTGATGCACCTTTCCCCTGTGCCTTTCGCCGGGGTGGGTGCTGCACCACAGCCCAACCCCCTGCCACACTATTCCTTCTCGCGCCCCATCCCTGACGAAGTACACGCAGTGGATTCGGCGCACTTCATCAACGCCTCCCTAATCCTCGACAAAGTGGCAGACAACACGCCTGCGGCTGCCGTTCCGGCGGTCAAAGCGAGTGAGGCCGTGGCCGTGACTCCGGCCGAAGGAAATGCCGAAGCGTCGCGCCCGGGTGGAACCCTGGGTGTTGCCTTGCAGATGCTCGCCAGCCAGGCCTACTACTGGGCGAGCCACCCTCTGGAGGCGTTGCAGCAGGAAGGGGATTTTGCTGGCGGAGAAAATGCCCGATCTGAACTGCGCAATGATGTGGCTTTGGCAGCTCAGGACGCGACGGCGGAAGCTGCCTCCGACAATGGCAGCTGGCTTTCACCGCACGGTCTGGTTTCCGCTGCTTTGCGTTTTATCGGTGCGCCTTATGTGTGGGGTGGGACCAGTCCGCGCACGGGCTTCGACTGCAGCGGATTCGTGAAGTACATCTTCGCCAAGTTTGACATCTTCGTGCCGCGTACGTCCTACGCGCAGGCGGCCAGCCTTCCGGCAATCCCCCGCCGGGACCTGAAGCCGGGCGATCTGGTCTTTTTCAACACCATGCATCGCGCGTTTTCTCACGTTGGCATTTACATCGGTCATGACAAGTTTGTGAGTGCACAAACGCCGGCTACGGGCGTGCAGGTAGCCAGTCTTAGCGACCCCTACTGGGCCGCGCGTTTTGATGGTGCACGTCGGCTGCCGCACGGGGTCAGCTTTTCCTGATGTCCACCTAATGAGAGGCGAGGCTTGCTGCCTCGCCTTTTGGGGTGCCCTTGCGCTTCAGAGTTTCCCGTAGGAATGGAGACCGCCCAAGAAAAGATTGACGCCAATGAAACAGATGGTGACGACAATGAGGCTGATCAGCGCCCACCAGGCCATCGGGCGTCCATGCCAGTTTTTCTGACTGCGCGCATGCAGAAAACCAGCGTAATTCAGCCAGACGATCAAAGCCCAGGTCTCTTTTGGGTCCCAGGACCAGAAACCACCCCAAGCCTTTGCCGCCCAGACCGCTCCGAGGATGGTGCCGACCGTAAAGAACAGGAATCCGAAAGCGATGGTCCCCGAGTAGCTGCGCTCCAGGATTTCCAGACTGGGCAGCCGATCACGCAAAAAACCCCCCCGTTTGACTGCGCGCTCCTTGAGCAGGTAGGCAAGACCGGCCATGGCAGAGATGTAGAAATTTGCGTAGGCAACAAACATCGAGGGTACGTGGATCTTCATCCAGAAGCTTTGTAGTGCGGGAATCAACGGCGCAATGCGGTCGAGGTGATAAGCCGCGCCCACCCAGAACATGAAGATATCGGCAATCAGCACCAAGGGCAGAACAAACGCTCCCAGGCCACGGCTCTGGCTCTCTTCTTCATAGTACAGGTAGAACAGGATGGTCATGGCACAGAACAAGGCCATGACATCGTAGATGTTGCTGACTGGAATGTGCCCCCAACTCGGGTGTCCGATGTAGGTTTCCCGCCAGCGAATGGCGAGCCCGGCGAAGCCCAAGGCAGATCCAACCCAGGCAAAGCGTTGGCCCCAGCGTCCGCCAGTCTCGCTCCCGCGAAAAAGGTAGGCATAGTAGCCAACGGCACTGCAGAGAATGGCGACGCTCATCCAGTCAAACATGGCGTTGCTGTGGAGAAAGTAGCGCAGAAGCAGGCTATCCCCATTCCGGTAGCCGAGGCCATACAGTCCTACGCCAACACTGGCAATCGCCAACACTGCCAGAGTGAACAAACGAAAGTGCGGCCATTTCAGGCCGAACCACAATAGACCGGCGTACCACAGAGCGAGGATGATATACTGCCACATCCAGAACTGTGCCCGAAAAACGACCCAGATGCCGAGGGCGCCAGCAGTGAGAAAGACCGTCCAGGCGAGATTTTGTTTGAAATTGCTCGGAAACGTTTTGTCATAACGTGTATACTGCTGTTCGAGTTGAACAGACATGATGCGGTTGCCTCCCTGTTTTGCTATTTTGCTTGCAACCTGTAGCAATTCTGGGACCTTAGGATGGATATCCGCAGAATCATGCTTTGGAGTATATAGTCGAGTCTCGGCTGGGCCGAGCCGCACAGTTTGGCTCGAAAAACTGCCCAGGTCGGGACAAAAACAGCGGTGACGTCATTGCGATGGCGCGCTGCTGTCATCCAGGCGGGCCAGCAGGCGGAAGCCGCCAATCATGCCGGCGATACGCTGCTGCAGTTCTGACTCCCAGTCTGGCCCCAAGGGCCACGACTTCCCGCGAGTGTGACGGGAAAGTTCCAGCTTGTCTGGGCTTCGTCCATCCAATAGGATCAACAAATCAGGCCAATTTCGATCCAGGTGCTCATGTCGCGCTTCCAGCCATCTTCCGCCAGACTGTTCGGCCAGCGCAACCGCGCGCTTGGCGACTTCCGGGTGCTGTTCGTGCAAAAAGACCATGCGAGCGCGGCGCTTGTACATGCCCGGCAGGGTAAATCGCGCCACTGCTTTTGTCGAGGCCTCAGGTGGGCCGGTCCTTGAGCGCTGCCGGGAGTCTGTCTGATTGGCAGGAAATACTGGGCGCGACAAGTCCCCTGGCCGCGTTGCTGCCGGGATTTCGCGTGCGTGGCCAACAGCAGGAGATGGCGGCGCGGGTGGCTGCATTATTGATGGACGGCGGGGTGGCACTGATAGAGGCGGGCACGGGAACGGGCAAAAGTTTTGCGTACCTCCTACCCGCGCTTCTTTCTGGTCGGCAGGTCATTGTCTCTACTGGCAGTCGCGCCTTGCAGGACCAGCTCATTGAAAAGGATCTGCCGCTCTTGCGCCAGGCGTGGCCGCAGTCGCTGCGTATCCAGCGGCTCAAGGGGCGCAGCAATTACCTCTGTCCCTATCGTTTGCAGGAAGCGCTGCGGGGAGGCGTGGCGGTTGCTCTGCAGCGCGACTTGCTGCGGGTTGCAGACTGGGCTGCCAGCAGCCGGGAGGGCGATATTGCGGAATTGCGCAGCGTGGCCGAGGATTCTGCGGTCTGGCCGCTGGTGACTTCGACCCGAGACAATTGCCTCGGCGGGGACTGCCCTGAACAATCCTCCTGCCCGGTCCTCGAGGCCCGGCGCCAGGCGCAGGAAGCGGAGCTGATCGTCGTCAATCATCATCTTCTGCTGTCGGACCTTGCGCTGAAGGCGGATGGAAAAGGCGACTTGCTGCCAGCTGTCGATGCGCTGATCGTCGACGAGGCGCATCAACTGCCGGAGCTCACCGCACAATTTTTCGGCCGGCATTTGAGTGCCCATCGCCTGAGCGAATGGGGGCGAGATCTGCGCGTTGCAGCCCTGGCAGAGGCCGCTGACGATCTTGCCCTGTGCACCGCAGTGCAGGACTGGGAGCGTGCCGTACAGAGCTGGCAGGAGAGTGCTGGCGAGGGAAGGCAGGAGTGGCGACCCGATGATGATGCGCACGTGGCCCAGCAATTTCGCGCGCTACTGCGCTGTTTCGAACCCCTGCAGGAGCAGTTGCACGCTGCGGCCATACGCGGCAAGGGCCTCGAGCAGTGCAAGCGCCGTGGTGAAGAGCTGCAAGGTATGTTGGCGCATTTCGCCGCCCCCGGTCTGGAGGAACAGGAAGTCCGCTGGTGTGAGCGACGTGGGCGTGGTCTCTTGCTGCACGCCACCCCTCTCGACCCTGCGGAGACCATGCAAAAACACCTGTTTTCGCAATTCGATACGGTCTTGCTCACCAGTGCCACCTTGCGTATCGGTGGTGATTTCGTGCAAACGCGAAAGCTTTTCGGTTTGCACGACAGTCAGGATTTTCTTGCCGCAGCTCCCTTCGACTACGCACGCCAGGCCTTGCTGTATCTGCCCGATGGCCTTCCCGAGCCGAGCAGTCCCGCTTATACCCGCGCCTGTCTGGAGGCGGCCCTTCCGGTGCTGGAGGCCAGCGCAGGCCGGGCCTTTTTTCTCTTTACCAGCCATCGTGCCCTGCAAGAGGCCGCGACGCTTCTTTCCAGTCGTCTGCGCTATCCGTTACTGGTGCAGGGGCAGGCGCCGCGCTCGCGTTTGCTCGAACGCTTTCGCGCCGCGGGCGATGCAGTCTTGCTCGGAGCGGCAAGTTTTTGGGAGGGGATCGATGTCCAAGGGGAGGCGCTATCGACGGTGATTATCGACAAACTTCCCTTTGCCAGTCCGGGCGATCCGGTGCTGCAGGCGCGCATGCAGCGTATTCGGGAGCGAGGTGGAGACCCCTTTCGCGACCTGCAGATTCCGCAGGCGGTCATTGCCTTGTGTCAGGGGGCGGGCCGTTTGATTCGCTCGGAGCAGGACCGTGGGGTGTTGATGCTTTGTGATCCGCGTTTGCGCAGTAAGGGCTACGGTCGCATTTTCTTGCAGAGTTTGCCGCCCATGCGGCAGAGTAGTGAGCTCGCAGAAGTGCGGGACTTTTGGCGGGCAAGCGCATGAAGAACATCTGGTTGGCCATCGAGACCGCGACCGAGGCCTGTTCAGTAGCCGTTGCGGATGGCCAGGATCTCTGGCAGGACATGGTCATCGCCCCCAACCGCCACAGCGATCTGCTTTTGCCGATGATCGATGCCCTCCTGGCTCACGCCGGCCTGCAGCTCGGGCAAATCGAAGCTCTCGCCTGCGGCGTCGGTCCGGGCGGCTTCACTGCTGTGCGGCTGGGGATCAGCACCTTGCAAGGTTTGGCCATCGCAACGGATCGGCCACTCTATCCCGTCTCCAGCCTGCAGGCCCTGGCAGCCTCGACACCCGGTCAACGGGTTCTGGCAGCCTTCGATGCCCGCAAAGGAGAGGTCTACGCGGCGGCCTTTCGCCCCGATGACGCTGGTGTTCCCGAGCTTCTTGACGCAGAACGGGTCTGCCGCCCTGAAGACCTCGCTTGGCCGCCAACAGCAGAGCCGTGGCGGGGCCTGGGCACCGGCTGGACTCCCTATGCACAGCACTGGTCCGAGGTTCGTTGCTGGCGCGGTGACGCGTATCCCCAAGCGCTGCAGGTCTTGCAACTTGCCCGCCTGCGCGCCGCTGCCGGCGATCCAGGAATCCCGCCCGAAGCACTGGAGCCGCATTACATCCGTCCTTCCCAGGCCGAGGAGGGCAAATAATGCCGCTGCGGATCATGACCAGCGATGATCTCGATGCCGTAGCGGCCCTGGAAGAACAGATTTCTCCCGGTCCATGGACGCGGGGGATTTTTCGGGACTGTCTGCTCGCCGGTTACGACGCCTGGGTGGGTGTGGCAGGCGACCAGCTGCTGAGTTTTGGCGTCCTCTCGGTGGGGGCGGCGGAGGCCCATGTGCTGAATTTGGGGGTCAATCCCTTCCATCGGCGCCGTGGACATGGCCGGGAAATGCTCCACCACTTGCTGGGCCGTGCCAGACAACTGGGCGCCGAACGGGCGTTTCTCGAGGTGCGAGTTTCTAACCGCGCTGCGCAGGAGCTCTACCATCAGGCGGGCTTTCATGAAATCGGCGTGCGTTTGCAGTATTATCGGAACAAAGAGGGTCGCGAGGACGCCTTGGTGTTATCCCTCTCCTTGGCCAATGCCCTCCCCACTTTGTCTGAGAGTTGAACGAGATGTCGGAAAATGCCGAGGCGCTGGCGCGCCCCCACAGTCTGGACGAGATTCGTCGCCGTCGTACCTTTGCCATTATCTCGCACCCGGATGCCGGTAAGACGACCCTGACAGAGAAGCTGCTGCTCTTTGGCGGGGCCATACAGATGGCAGGGACGGTAAAGGCCCGCAAAAGTAATCGTCACGCCACCAGCGACTGGATGGCCATCGAAAAGAGTCGCGGAATTTCCGTAGCTAGTTCGGTGATGCAGTTCGAATATGCCGATCACGTGATCAATCTGCTCGATACGCCAGGCCACCAAGACTTCTCCGAAGATACCTATCGGGTGCTGACGGCAGTGGATTCGGCGCTGATGGTCATCGACGCGGCCAATGGCGTCGAAGCGCAGACCATCAAGCTGCTGGAAGTCTGTCGGCTGCGCGACACCCCGATCATCACCTTCATGAACAAATTCGATCGCGAAAGCCGCGACCCCACCGAGCTCATGGATGAAGTGGAATCCGTACTCGGTATCGCTTGTGCCCCGGTCACCTGGCCGGTGGGCATGGGCAAGCGCTTTCGCGGGGTGTATCACCTGCTGCGCGACGAGATGCTGGTTTTTGTGCCGGGACAGGAGAGTCGTGAGCAGGAGTTGGAAATCATCTCTGGTCTCGATAATCCTGCGCTAGACGAGCGATTTCCAGAGGAAATGGCGGACTTGCGCGCTGAAATCGAGCTGTTGCGTGCCGCCGCCAACCCCTTCGATCTCGAGGCGTTTCTCGCCGGACGCCAAACACCGGTTTTTTTTGGCTCGGCCATCAATAACTTTGGTGTGCGCGAATTGCTGCAGGCCCTCGTCGACTGGGCGCCGGGACCGCTGGCGCGTCCTGCTACCAGTCGCCTGGTCGCGCCTGAGGAAGAAAAGTTCTCGGGCTTTGTCTTTAAAATTCAGGCCAACATGGACCCGCAGCATCGCGACCGGGTCGCGTTTCTACGCATCTGTTCCGGACACTTCCAGCGCGGCATGCGCGTGCGTCACCTGCGCCTGGGTCGGGAGATGCAGATTCACAATCCCATCACCTTTCTCGCGCGTGAACGTGAACTGGTGGAAGACGCTTACGCTGGTGACATCATCGGTTTACACAACCACGGCAGTATCCAAATCGGTGACAGCTTCAGCATGGGCGAGGACCTTCAGTTCACCGGGATCCCGTACTTTGCCCCGGAACTGTTTCGTCGCGTCCGCCTGCGCAATCCTCTCAAAGCCAAGCAGTTGCAAAAAGGCCTGCAGCAGCTGGCGGAGGAGGGCGCAACGCAAGTCTTCCGGCCCCTGCAAGGGGGCGACCTCATCCTCGGTGCGGTCGGGGTCCTGCAGTTTGATGTAGTTGCAGAGCGGCTGAAAAGCGAATATGCCGTCGAGGCCAGTTTTGAACCCGTGAATGTGCAGACGGCGCGCTGGGTGGAATGCGCGGATGCCAAACGCCTGGCGGAATTCCGCCGCAAGCTGGAAGAACATCTGGCGGAAGATGCTGGCAATCGGCTGGCCTACCTTGCTCCCTCACGGGTGAATCTAGAACTGACCCAAGAGCGCTGGCCAGAGATCACCTTCCATGCTACCCGTGAGCACGCCGGCGCATGAGATTGCCCCTCCGCGCCGTTGCCTTGGTCGCCGCTTTTCTTGCAACGGCGGCGTTTGCCCAAGATTGGGAAGCCCTGCGTAATCAGGCGGAACAGGATCCGCAGGCTCTGGCGCGACTACAGCAAGCGGCGGGCAGCGGCCATGCTGAGGCCGCGTTTTTCCTGGGTACGCTCTACGCTCCGCCCATTTGCAAAGCGGAACGCACGGTGCCCAAGAGTTGGGAACAGGCACTGCACTGGTATCGCATCGCCTCCGACCTGGGGGTGGCGAAGGCCGATTTCGACTTGGGTCTTGCGTATGAAAAGGGTCTTGGCGTGCGCAAGAATCCGGCATTGGCACGCTACTACTATCGGCGTCTGATGACCCAGGCGGCACGCGAGGTCGGCGTACCTGCCGATCGTGCCGAGGCCCTCGGTACGGGCGAGGCATATTCCCGAGATGCTGTCACTGGCCGGCCCCCAGGCAGGGAATGACCCGCACCATCCTGCTGCGGCGCGGCCAGCAGCACCTTGCGCCAGGGACTTGATCCTCGTATAGTCTGCGCCTCATTCAGGGGAGAAAGGCACGGTCGTCCCTCGCCCCGCTCGTGACAACGCAATAGAAGGAGTGATCATCAATGACCGAAGCAAATTTTGTCCTTGCTGCCGAGACACGCAGTGAAGAAGGGCGCCGTAACAGCCGGCGCTTGCGCCGTGCGGGCCGGATCCCGGCGGTCGTTTATGGCGACGGCAAGCCGGCGGAATCCATCAGCCTGGACGTCTTTGCCGCCTACAAGTTTCTTGGCAATGAACAGGTATACAGCAACGTCGTCACCCTGGAGCTGGGTGGCCGCAAGGAAAGCGTGCTGATTCGCGACCTGCAGATGCATCCCTACAAGGATGAGATCCTCCATGTGGACTTCATGCGCGTGCATCAGGGCGAGCTGGTGACCTTGAATGTGCCTGTGCATCTGCGTAACGAACAGACCGCTAGGGGAGTGAAGATGGGAGGCGGTCTGCTGCATCGTGCGCTGACGGAAGTCGAGATCCAGGCCCCAGTCGGCAAGTTGCCGGAAGCCATCGAAGTCGACGTGGCAGAGCTGCAGGTGGGAGAGAGTATCCACTTGTCGAATCTGACGCTTCCCGCGGGTGTCGTACTCGTCGCGCTCAAGCATGGGGACGACAAAGAAGTGGTGTCGATCCATGCCCCCATGGTCCGGCGGCTGACGAAGAGGAAGGCGCCGCGGCAGAGTAAACCATTCCATGGACTGGCTGATCGCTGGCCTGGGCAATCCCGGGTCGGACTATACAAAAACCCGCCACAATGCGGGTTTTTGCTTTGTACAGGAGCTGGCGCTACGTCAGCATGCGTCCTGGCGCCTGGAAAAGGCGTGGAAGACGGAGTTGGCCCGAATCGAGGTGGACGGCAATGATGTCCTCCTGCTACAGCCGCAGGATTTCATGAATCGTTCGGGTGCGCCGGTGCAGGCCGCTGCCGCCTTCTACAAAATTCCTCCTGCGCGTATCCTCGTGGTGCACGATGATCTCGACCTCCCCGTGGGCGTGGCGCGTTTCAAGTGGTCGGGTGGCCATGGTGGGCACAACGGCCTGCGCGATCTCGACCGTGCTCTGGGTACGCGGGATTACTGGCGCCTGCGCATCGGCATCGGTCACCCCGGCCACCGGGATCGTGTCGTAAATTATGTGCTGGCACGCCCTGGGGCGATGGAAGAAAGGGAAATCCATGCCGCCATCGACCGCAGCTTGGGTGTTTTGGATGATTTTCTCGCCGGGCGGCAGGAAGCTGCCATGAAGACCCTGCACAGCGAATAGGAGCTCTCCATGAGTTTGGCTTGTGGCATTGTTGGTCTCCCCAACGTTGGTAAATCCACTCTTTTCAACGCCATCACCAAGGCGGGAATTGCGGCAGAAAACTACCCCTTTTGTACCATCGAACCCAATGTGGGGCTGGTCAGTGTCCCCGATTCCCGTTTGCACGCCCTTGCCGAGATCGTTCATCCGCAGAAGGTGGTGCCGGCGGTGATGGAGTTTGTCGATATCGCCGGACTGGTGGCTGGCGCAGCCCAAGGCGAGGGTCTGGGCAATCAGTTTCTCGCGCACATTCGCGAGACCGATGCCATTGCCCTAGTGACCCGGTGTTTTGTCGATCCGAATGTGGTGCATGTGAATGGGCAAATCGATCCCGTTGCTGACCTGGAAACTGTCGTGACGGAGCTGGTGTTGGCGGATCTGGCCAGCCTGGAAAAGGCACAGGCGCGCGCAACCCGGCAAGCCAAGGGCGGCAACAAGGAGGCGATCGAGGAGCTTGCCGCCATCAATAAACTGCAGCCGCATCTGGATGCTGGCAAGCCGGCGCAAAGCGCGCCGTTGACGGCAGAGGAACGCCGAGCGCTACGCGGACTCTTTTTGCTGACCTTGAAGCCGTTGATGGTCATTGCCAATGTAGCCGAGAACGAGCTCGAAGATGGCCCATGGCGCGCGCCCCTGGAGGCCTGGGCAGGGGAGCGGGGCGCTCGGGTGGTACCGGTTTGTGCCGCCATCGAGTCCGAGCTGGCGGAGCTGGAGCCAGAAGAGCAGCTCGCGTTTTTGCAGGACCTGGGACTGCAGGAGCCAGGACTCAACCGAATCATCCGCGCCGCCTACCAGCTTTTGGGTCTACAGACCTATTTCACGGCGGGTGAAAAGGAAGTGCGTGCCTGGACGATCCCGGTAGGGGCCACCGCCCCACAGGCCGCCGGTGTAATTCATAGTGACTTCGAACGTGGTTTTATCCGAGCGCAGACAATCTCTTACGAAGATTATATTCACTATCGTGGCGAGACGGGTGCCAAAGAGGCCGGCAAACTGCGTGCCGAAGGCAAGGACTATGTCGTCCACGACGGTGACGTAATGAACTTCCTGTTCAATGTCTGACGCCTCCTCTGCTGTCTCTCAGGACGGCAGTAGGCTTGCCAGAAGAAATCCCCTGAGCAGCTTGTTTTGTTGTTCCTGCAGCTCCATCCACGCGGTATGCAGAGGGCAGGGGTGGAGGTCAGAACACTCTTTTTGTCCGAGAATACAGTGTACCTGTTTTTCTGGGGCGGTGCTTACCGCTTGCAGGATGTCGTAGACGCTCAGGCTCGCAGCCTCAGGTCGCAGCGCAAAGCCGCCACCCTTACCCTTGAGGGACTCCAATACACCGCGTTTGGCCAGAATCCGTAAAACGCTCGCCACGCAGGGTTCAGAAACCCCTATGGCGTGCGCGATGTCGCGACAGAGAATCGGTACCCCAATCCCCTTCTCCGCAAGGAACAGCAAACAGCGCAGAGCACATTCAGTATTTTTGTTGAACATTCGTAGTCGGTTGTCGGGTGGCAATTAGGGTGGAGGAAGCTTTGCAGCACTTCCTCGCACCCATGGAACAGGAAATTCTGGTGGATGGATCTTAGTGAGCGGCAACAGCGGAAGGCTTGCCTCCACTGGTGCGCAGGGCATTGCGCCGCATCGCCCAGCTCATACCCAGCATGGCTGCCGAAAAAGCTGCCGAGAATCCGATGACGATCCAATTGTAGATGCCAGAGCCTGCCTGTGGAGCGACGGCAAAGATCACCTGCAAACAAACGGCCAGGGCGAGGTAGGCCGAAGATCCAATGATCAGGACCATTTCCTTGTTCTGGACATTGCGAATTACCCAGATCCCTTCCAGCACGCCGACGATGGCGACCCAGGCAAATACGGTCAACAGGGTAAACACCATGTTGCCCTGCGTGGCCAAAATGATAACGGCGATGCCGGCAGCGACGCCAACGACGGCCTTCAGGGCGATCAAAACCCGCGGGCAGGCGCCTGAGCCCTTCTGTGCCAGACGAATCGCTGAGTAGCCGCCGTCAAAAAAGACATAGATAGCAAAAAACCAGATGAGCAGTGTCATGGTGGCACCGAAATCCAGCAGCGCGGCAATCACGAATGCCAACGCGGCAATACCGCGGGCAAAAAGCAGTTGCCAGGAGAATAATGTGATACGGTCTTCCCGCCCGAGTGTCTGTGTATTCATAGGTGTATCTCCTTTGTTCCTGTCCCGAAAATTAGTAAAGAATGAGAAAAAGCATTCTTTCATCTGTTTTATAGTCAAATGGAAAACGCAAAGCAACTATTATTTTTTTATTTTTCTGATTATCCTATAACATTTATTATTGATAGTTATTGGTTAAGTTTAATTATTATTAAATTAAAGTTCTCTTATAAATTGATTTTCCTGCCCTTTAACCCGGTGGAGTCGGGCGGGTTCTCCGCTTTTCGCCTCCAGAACTGCCTGATATTTCTTTTTCTTCCTTGCGAACTATGCTAGAGTTCCAAGGTAGGGGAGGCTCCACCATGCCCCTCCTTGAGCAAGTAAGTCAGGATTGACCCAGAAGGGAGCGTTATGCCCATCGTTGCACCGCAGTATGGTATCACCCCGGAGCGCAAGCGTGCGCGGGATCAGGAAAGTGGGACGGATCAGCGCGTCCCCCGGCGTCCGGCCGAGTCGACGCCTGTCGGAAATGCCGATCAGAATGGTCGACCGCAGTTCTGGTATCCAAAAGACCTTCCCATCCCGGAGGAGACGGCGCATCCGGTCACTGCTCAACCCGCCTCTCGTTCGAGCACACGATCCGTGACCGTGGAAGTGCGTAAGCGACGCAGCATTCCACGCTGACCCTTGAATGGCCTGATGCTCTGCGGTATTTTCCACCGCGGATATACGAAAACGGGAGGGCGGACATGGGCCTGCTTGACGATGTGTTATCCAGTGGTATGGCGGCCATTGGCGCGGATCAGGATGGCTTTTTGGGCACTGCACTGCGCTTTTTGCAGAACCAGCCAGGCGGGGTGAGCGGCACTTTGCAACAGCTGCGCGACAACGGATTGGGTTCAGTTGTCGATTCGTGGATCGCCAATGGACAGAACCAGCCGATCAGCGCGGATCAAATCGAATCCGCCATTGGCAGTGATCGAATTCAAAACATCGCCAGCGTGATCGGTGTGGATCCGCAAACCCTCACGCAGGGGTTGAGTCAAGTCCTCCCGGGGATCATCGATCGTTTGACGCCGGGAGGTCAGACTCCGGACGCAGGAGGTCTGGATCAGGCCCTGCAAAGCTTGAAAGGATTGTTGTAGTTGCTGTTGTACTCAAAACCAAAGGAGAACACCATGTTGAAACAAGTATTGGCTTCCTGTGTTGCCGTGTCGTTCCTGGTCTCCGGTGCCGCTTTTGCGGAAACTGCCGCACCGGTCGCGCCGATGAAGATGGAGAAGAAGGTAGAGCAGCACAAGATGGAAAAGAAAGTGGAGAAGAAAACCGAGGCTCCGCGCAAGCTCACCGCACAGCAGGAAAAGATGAAGACCTGCAATGCCCGTGCGAAGGGCATGAAGGGCGAGCAGCGCAAGGCTTTCATGAGCAGCTGTCTGAAAAAGAAGTAATTCAGGTTCGTGAAGGACGGAAAGGCTGGCCGCGCCGCGGCCAGCCTTTTTACGTTGCGCTGCTGGGGTGCCGACGACGTTGTGGGTAACGACTTCCCCGATGGGGCAGCGTGTTGCCCCGTTCTGGAACGGGGAAGGGCGCCGGTGGCGCGCCGATCAGTGGCGCCAGCTCCTGCAGGGCCAGGCAGTAAACGCGCCGCTTGAAAGCAATGATTTCTGCCGCCGGGCGCCAATAATCCACCCACTGCCAGTCTTCAAATTCTGGGTGCGCCGTCTTCAGATTGATTTCCGCCTCACTACCCTCAAAGCGCAATAAAAACCAGATCTGTTTTTGTCCGCGATAGCGCCGTTGCCGACTGCGATTCCGCGCATTGGGCACGTCGTAGCGTAGCCAGCCCCGGGTACGGCCCAAAATACACACCTTGTTGGTGCCGACTTCTTCCAGGAGCTCACGGAATACCGCCTGTTCGGGACTCTCGTTGCCATCAATACCGCCCTGGGGGAACTGCCAGGCATTCTCACCTACTCTTTTTGCCCAGAGTACTTGATTGTCTTGGTTGCAAATGATCATGCCCACGTTGGGGCGATAGCCGTCTGCGTCGATCATCGCTGTGTCTCTCTACAGAATTTATTCCACTGTAACAAAATTCTGGGGAGAGGTCATGGGCGCTTGCGGATGGCAAATTTGCAGATTAGAGCGAATGAAGGAGATCGAGGGAGCAGCGTTGTCCGGCAAGAAAATCCTGAATACATTGCTCTACCATTACCGTACGTAGCCTTGCTGCGGGGAGTTCCTCCCGCCGCAACCAACGCGGACCCAGGATACCTGTGTCGAGGGGCGCCAGCGGATCATGTCCGTTGGTGTGGCCGGCGAAGGCAATGCGGAGATAGGTGAGGTCTTTGTGCGGATGTTGCCAGTGGTAGATGCCCAAAATGGCTTCCGGGACAAAATCGTAACCCGTCTCTTCCCGGGTTTCACGTATGACGGCCTCGATCAGGCTCTCCCCTCTTTCCCAATGACCGGCAGGTTGGTTGAGGCAGGGTACACCATCGATGAGCTCTTCAACGAGAAGGAAACGCCCGGAGGTATCGCAGGTGACGGCGGCAACGGTAACATGCGGGCTCCATCTCATTCGGCGGTCTCCTGCTGCATCTCGTTTTCCTGCAAAAAGCGCCAGGCACCGGGCTGCAGATCGCCGAGAGTAAAGGGGCCAAAGCCCTCGCGATGCAGTGCCTGCACATGATTGCCCAAAGCTGCCATCATTCGGCGTACCTCATGGTAGCGCCCTTCCCGCAGGGTCAGGCGGATTTCCCGCTCGCCCAGTCTCTGTACCTGCGCCGGTTTGCAAGGGGTGTTTTCGCCCTCCAGAAGCAGATTGCCGCTGGCGAGAATCTGCTCCGCATCGTTCCGCAATGGCTCCGCCAGCAGCACTCGATAGTGACGCGGAACGAGGTTACGCGCGTGACTCCAGCGGTGCAGCCATTGCCCGTCGTCACTCAGCAGCAGCAGGCCACTGGTGTCGCGATCGAGGCGCCCGGCACTGCTCACGACCGGACGGCGGTAGCGCCAGCGCATGGGCAAGTCATCATAGATGCTGTGCGGATCGTCGTGCGCACAGACCGTGCCCAGAGCTTTGTGGTAGAGCAGATAGAGAGGGCGTGCTGGATCGATGGCCTCGCCATCGACACGGACTTGATCGGCATTGACCTTGCTTCCAGATCGTAGCCTCTCCGTTACACCGGGGACGCTGATGCGGCCTGCGCGCAGCCAGTCCCGTACCTCCGAGCGGCTGCAATAGCCCAGTCGGGAAAGAAGATGGTCGAGGCGCTCCTGTCTGATGGTCATCAGCGGAGTGTAGCCGCCAAAAGGCGGTGACGGAAGCGTGGCGAGGACCTACAATGCGGCTTGATTTTTCTTCGGGGAGCGATCATGGCCGACGGGTTTACCCTGCCTGCAGAGTGGGCAGCACAGCAGGCGGTGCAATTGACTTGGCCGCATCCGGCCACGGATTGGGCGCCGCGGCTGGAGCAGGTCTTACCGGTCTTTGCTGCCATCGGCGCGGCTGTCAGTCAGCGGGAAGATTTGCTGGTGGCCGTGCATGACGATGCCAGCCAGCGCGAAGGTGAACGACAGCTGCGCGCAGCGGGCGCTGATCTCTCGCGTTGCCATTTTCATCGTGGTCCCAGCAACGATTCCTGGGCGCGAGACCATGGCCCCATTACCCTGCGGCACCCGGATGGACGCCGTCGACTGCTGGATTTTGCCTTCAATGCCTGGGGCCTGAAGTTTGCCGCCGACCTCGATAATCAATTGACGCGGCGCCTGCACGCTGCGGGAGCGTATGGTGATCTGCCCCTGCAATCCTTGGGTATGGTGCTGGAAGGCGGCAGTATCGACAGCGATGGCCAGGGCACGCTGTTGACCACGGAGGCCTGTCTGCTTTCGCCCAATCGCAATCCGCAATGGTCCCGAGAAGAAATCAGCAGCCAACTTTGCATTCTGCTCGGTGTCGAGCGGGTGTTCTGGCTGCAGTCGGGCTATTTGCAGGGCGACGACACCGATGCCCATGTGGATACCCTGGCGCGTTTTTGCAGCCCGGGCGTCATTGCCTATCAGTCCTGCGATGATCCCCTGGACGATCACTTCGCCGCTCTGCAGCAGATGGCAGCAGAACTGGCGGGATTTCCCCAGATCGATGGCCGCCCCTATCACCTGATTCCGTTGCCTTGGCCAGCTGCTCGCTATGATGAAGATGGCGAGCGACTGCCCCTTAGCTATGCCAATTTTCTGATCATCAATGGTGCTGTGCTGGTCCCGAGCTATGATGATCCTGCCGATGCGGTAGCGGCGGAGCGGCTGGCGGCGGCGTTCCCGGATCGCGAAATCGTCCTGCTCCCCTGTATCGAACTAGCGCGCCAGCATGGCAGTCTGCATTGTGTCACCATGCAGATTCCCGCCGCAGGCTCTGCTTGACAGAATCGTATCAGATGGCCATCGTGACTTATCTGTAAGGGAGTAGTTCCATGCTGCACTATCCCAATATCAACCCCATCGGTTTTCAATTGGGGCCCATCACCATCCATTGGTATGGTCTGCTTGAGATCATTAGTTTTGTCATTGCCACCTTGTGGCTGATTCGCCGCGGGCGCCGCAGCCACACGCCCTGGAAGAAATCCGAGGTGGTCGATCTCGAATTTTTTGTGGCGATCGGCGCCATACTCGGCGGCCGCGTGGGGTATATTCTCTGGTACAACCTCCCCTACTATGTGCAGCATCCCTTGCACATGCTCTTTATCTGGGATGGCGGCATGTCCTTCCACGGCGGTTTGCTGGGGGTTGTACTGGCTTGCTGGCTCTTTGCCAGGAGCAAGCCGCAGCATGGCTTCCTACCCACGCTCGATTTTATCGCACCCGCAGTTCCCATTGGCTTGGGTCTCGGCCGCATCGCCAACTTCATCAATGATCAGCTCTTTGGCCGGGTGAGTCACTTGCCCTGGGCGATGGTCTTCCCGGCCGGGGGACCGCAGCCGCGCCAACCGTCACAACTTTATGAATTCCTGCTTGAAGGAGTTCTGCTATTCGTGATTCTAGCGATCTACAGTCGGCGTCCCCGTCCCATCGGCGCGGTGGGTGGACTGTTTGTGTTTGGTTACGGTGTGTTCCGCTTTCTGGTCGAGTTCGTCCGGCAACCCGATATTCAGTTGGGCTTTGTCCTCGGTCCGCTGACCATGGGACAGGTGCTTTCCATTCCCATGATCATTCTCGGGCCGGTCATCATTTGGTGGGCCTATCGTGGTGGCTTTGCCGAACAGGCGGGCAGCGCGCCGGCGCCGTTGGAGGCTCAGGCTGAGTAGCCGTCCCGATCTCAATGGGCCGCAATGGGAAGCAGTGCGCCATGTGCATGGGCCACTGCTGGTGTTGGCCGGTGCAGGCTCGGGAAAAACCCGGGTGATCACCCAGAAGATCATCCACCTGATTCAGAACGAGCAGGTCGCGGCGCAGCACATTGCCGCCGTTACCTTCACCAACAAAGCGGCGCGCGAGATGAAGGCGCGGGTTTTTCAGCGTCTGGAGGGGCGAGTAGGGCGCGGGCTGATGGTCTCGACCTTTCATCGTCTGGGCTTGCAGATTCTACGACGAGAGCTGCCGCGCCTGGGCTACGGTCCGGCTTTCAGTGTCATCGATCCCGGTGATGGGCTGGCAATCGTGCGCGGACTGCTGCGTGAGAGCAACGGAGCGGCGGCCGATCTTGCCGAGGTGATCCAGGCCCGCATCTCGCGCTTCAAGAACGATGGCCTGACGCCGGAAGAAGTCGTATCCGAAGATCAGATCGGTGCGTTGGCGCAGGCCCTCTACCCCGAATACAACAAGTCCTTGCGTGCCTGTAATGGCGTGGATCTCGACGACCTGATTCTGCTGCCCACCCGCATTCTCAGCACCGACGAGGCAGCGCGCGCCTATTGGCAGGATCGCATCCGCTACCTCCTGGTAGACGAATATCAGGACAGCAATGGCGCGCAATATCGGCTTCTGCGCGTGTTGTTGCAACAGCGCCAGAATCTGACGGCGGTGGGAGACGATGATCAAAGCATCTACTCCTGGCGTGGCGCCGCTGCGGACAATCTGCATCGTCTGGCCGAAGATTTTCCGACCCTAAAGGTGATCAAGCTGGAGCAGAATTATCGCTCTACGGCCCGTATTCTGCGAGCTGCCAATGCCGTCATCGCGCAAAACGAGCACTTATTCGAAAAACGATTGTGGTCGGATCTGGGGGAGGGCGAGCGCATCCAGGTGCATGCCTGTGTGGATGAGAGTGATGAGGCGGAGCGAGTCGCGAACACGATCTTGCGTGACCGCTTTCAACGTGATGGTGCGTATCGCGATTATGCGGTGCTATACCGCAGTAATCATCAGTCTCGCCCGCTGGAAGCAGCGTTGCGCGCGGCGCGGATCCCCTATCAGGTCTCCGGTGGGATCTCGTTTTTCGAGCGTGCGGAAATCAAGGATTTTCTTGCCTATTGTCGATTGATCCACAATCCCGAAGACGATCCAGCGCTGTTGCGGGCCGTGAACACCCCGCGCCGAGGAATCGGCAGTCAAAGTCTGGAACGCCTATGGCAACATGCGCGGGTCCAGGAGCAGTCCTTCTTCGCCAGCATCTTTGCGGAAGATTTGGAGTTGCCGGTGCGCAGTCGCAGCGCCTTGGAAGAATTCGCCAACTGGATCAATCAGAAAAATGACGAAGTACAGCGCGCTGCAGAATTGCTCCCGGTCTTGCAAAGCATCCCAGAAGAGATTGGCTACTGGCAATATCTTTTGGACGAGGAAGATGAGCGCAGTGCCCGGCGCCGCTGGGAGAATCTGCAGGAATTGTTGGATTGGATGGGCCGTCTGCTTGAGCAGGAGGATGGTCCCAAGGATCTCGGTGAGCTGCTGCAACGTCTGATGCTCTATACCATGCTCGAACGGGAAGAGGACGATGATCGCGATGTCGTGCGCTTGTCGACCCTGCATGCGGCGAAGGGGCTGGAATTTCCGCAGGTATTTCTGGTGGGACTGGAAGAGGAGTTATTGCCGCATCGCAATAGCGAGACGCCGGAGCAGATCGCCGAGGAGCGTCGTTTGTTCTATGTGGGAATGACCCGCGCGCGCTTTCGTTTGCAGCTCAGCTTCTGCCAGAAGCGTAAGCGTTATGGAGAAACCCTGAATCCCGTACCATCGCGATTTTTGCAAGAGATCCCCGCCGAGCATCTGGACTGGCCAGGCGCTGCGAACACAGTGGCTGCACCCGAGGAAACCGAGGACGCCTTTGTGCGCCTTCGCGCTCTGCTCGACGGTTGAAAAGCGAAAAGCCAGTCGTCCGACTGGCCCCGTATCTCGCTAGCTACAAGAGAGAGTTAGGCGGAAGCCTGCTCTCCCATCGCCTTCACCCGTGCCGACAGGCGACTCTTGGTACGCGCCGCGGCATTGCGATGGATGACGCCTTTGCTCGCGGTCTTGTCGATGATCGACTCGGCAGTGTGCAGGGCAGCACGAGCCTGCTCCTGGTTACCCTCATGGACGGCGCGCAGCACGTGCTTGACGTAGGTGCGCATACGGGAATGCAGACTGTCGTTGTGCAGCCGCCGCTTTTGATTCTGAATTGCGCGCTTGCGCGCCTGAGCCGAATTCGCCACGCTACCACTCCTGATACATGCAAAACGAAGGCCCCGTTGCTGGGGCGAAAGATCAGCGGAGTGTGCGCAGTTTCGCCAGGAAAGTCAAGACGTGTGTCAGCCCAACGAGCCAGCGATGGAGATTTCAGAGCGAATTGGCACGTCGTCGCAACCACCTCCTTCGCTTTCCCGGCTTGGGAACCGCGGGCATTGGCTACCCAGCCAGCCGAGGTACCCTCGGCAAGATTGGATTGACAGACTGAGGCGGCCAAATTGTGTCACTGTTGCGCGGTCAGTGCTGCGGATGCAAATGCGCCGCGGGAGGGCCGGGGTCGCGGTCAGGCTGCAAGTAAGCGGCAATGGTGGCACGGGCCACCGGCAATGCCTGCCAGGCATTGTGGCCGCCATTCTCCACCACCACCGCCACGGCAATTTTCGGCTGATCTACCGGAGCCCAGCCGATGAACAGGGAGTCATTGTTGTAAATCGTCCGGCCATGGGCATAGCCCTCGGGAATCTGTGCAGTGCCGGTTTTGCCGGCGATGCTGATGCCGGGGATGCTGACGGTATGACAGGTTCCGGTATTGACGCAGGCCTCCATCCCCTTGCGCACGGCATGTAATGCTACCGGATCGATATGGAGATTTTCCGGTGCCGCATTGGGGATGGGACTCCGTTCTCCGGTGCTGGGGTTGACCCATTCCTTGCCGACCTGTGGCTGCACCAGATAGCCGCCGTTGGCAATGGCGGATACGGCGCGAGCGAGTTGCAAGGGGGTCACCAGGAGATAGCCCTGCCCAATGCCCAGGATGACCGAATCACCGGTATACCAGGGTGCGTGCAGATGGGCCCGCTTCCACTCGGGGGTGGGAACCAAGCCTGCCAGGCCGCCGGGTAAATCGATGCCGGGCGACTTGCCAAAACCGAAGCGCCACAGGGTTTGATCCTGGAGCTGGATGCCCATCTTCACCGCCAGTTTGTAGTAGAAGACATCGACGGACCAGGCTAACGCCTTGGTTAGATTGGTTTCGCCAAAACCACTGCGGTTCCAGTCCCAGTAAGTGTGTCCGCCGAGCTGAAAATTGCCCGGACAATAGGTCTGAAAATCCGGGCCAATTACCCCCGACTGAATGGCCTGGATCGAGAAGAAAGGCTTGGCGCAGGAGCCAGGCGGGTAGAGGCCATTGTCGGCGCGGTCAGTCAGGGGATGACCGGGGTTGTCGAGGAGACTGCGCCAGTGCGCCGTGCTGATGCCATCAACAAACCAGTTGGCATCGAAACTGGGGCTGCTGACCATGGCGAGTACATGCCCATCATTGGGATCAAGAGCGACGACGGCGCCCCGATAATGGTTGCTCTCAAGGGCATTGGCGGCTGCCTCCTGCACCCGCAGCCGTAAATGGGTCACCAGATTGTCGCCAGCCACCGGCTGTTGCTCTTCCAGCGTGCCGACCTGCAAGCCTTCAGCATCGATCTGTTTGATCTGATACCCCATCTGGCCGCGCAATCGTTGCTCGTAGTGGCTTTCCAGACCGGTCTTGCCGATGTAGTCCCGCCCGCGATAGTTCTCTGCCTGATGTCGTTTTAGATCGCTCGCGGTGATGGGACCCACATAGCCGACGACATGGGCAAAAAGGGCACCGAAGGGGTAGTTGCGATGCATCAGTGCGGTAACGCGTACCCCAGGAAATTCTGCCTTGCGCACCGCTAAGGCGGCGACTTGCTGGGGACTGAGATCGGCTTTGAGGATGATGGGATCGAAGCTCGCCTTGGCCGCCATGCTTTTGTCGAAACGGGCCATATCACCGTCGGAAAGATCGAGCAGTTTCTGCAGCCGATCGAGGGTGCTGTCCAGGTCGTTGGTCTGATCCGGTGTGACTTCCACCGCGTAGGTGGGCTGATTTTGCGCAAGAACCTGGCCATGATCGGCAAGGATCAAGCCGCGGGGTGGGTTGACGGGAACCAGGGCAACATGGTTGTCGTGGGCGAGTTGCCGGAATTTTTGATAATGCAACACCTGCAGGTCGAGCAGGCGGGCGAGCACGACCAACAACAGCAGCAGCACCACGACGGCAGCAAGGCCGAGCCGGTTACGAAAATTCTGCCCGGAAACAAGAGGGGTGGAGGTCTTTTTCATGGGGTTATCGATTTGCAAATGCCTGCTGCCCTTCGTACACTCCTTTTCACACGGAAGCCGGGGGTAAGCGTGCGGGAATCTCGGGTCGAATCTCTCCTGGGTCAAGTCGAAGCCATGATACTCGATTATCACGCTCTGCGCCGCCAGGTGCGGGGGGTAGGTCAGATTGCCGAACTTGCGCGGCTACGTCGGGAAAAAGAGATCCTGGAAGCAGAAAATCTGCAGCTTCGTCGACAGCAGCAAGACATTCGCGAGCGTCTGGATCACTTACTAGAGCAAATCTCCATCTGGGAACGGGAAGAGTATCAGCGATGAGTCAGGGCAATGCCGCCGATACGCGCGAACTGATCGCCGCAGAGTTTCTCAATCAGTCCTATCAAATCACCTGCTCGCCCGAGGAACGGAATCTGCTCGGGCAAGCCATTGCCTTGCTGCAGGAGCGGTTGCAGGCAGCAAAGGTGCGTCAGGGCGTGGGCGTCCAACGCGAGCGCGCCCTGCTCATGGTCGCGTTGAATCTCGCTGCCGACCTGCAGCGCAGCCAGGGTGAATTGCAACAGGCGCAGCACACTTTGGAGACCGTGACTGCCCGACTGCAGAACCTGGTTGACATGGGGCAGGGCGCGGAGTAGCTTGGAATCACTCCCTGCGGGGCTCGTGGTTCCGGGATATTTCCTGAACCAACATTGTCTATCCAGGGGGCCTTGGTCCATATCGTTGGTGTGCCGCTCCCCTGCGGAGTAGCCTGATACGATTCCGGGGCTCCCGACCTGGTCGTCAGGTTCGTGGGATAGCGGGCGCCACGACCCAAGCGGGGAGTTTTTCTTTGTCAGTATCTAAAACCGATATTCGTCGCAGCATGCGGCAACGGCGTGCGGCCCTGAGCGCCGCTGATCTCCGCCAAGCGGAAGGTGGCCTGCTCCATCAGTTGCGAAAATCTCTGGTTCTCCGCAAGGCGCATACCATTGCTTTATATTGGCCCATGCGCGGGGAGATCAGCGCATTGCCCATTTTGCAACTGCCTTGGTCGCATCGCCAACGATTCTTTCTCCCCGTCCTGGCTGGCTTGCATGCGACCGAACTTCGTTTCGCGCCGTTTTCCGCAGGTACAACCCTGCGCAAGAATCGTTTGGCCATCCCCGAGCCCGAGGTGGCGCGTCGTTACTGGAAATCCGCCGCAGAGCTGGATTTGTTGCTGTTGCCGTTGGTCGCCTTCGATGCTACCGGCCATCGACTGGGCATGGGGGGCGGTTTCTATGATCGTAGCCTGGCGTCGTTGCGGCACCGCCGTCACTGGCGTCGACCGCGTTTGGTGGGGGTGGCCCACGCCTTTCAGGAGCTGCAAGAATTGCCTACGGAGCCATGGGATATTCCTCTGGATGCCATTGCCACGGAACGAGAATATCGGAGTTTTCGACGATGAACATACGAATCTTCTTTGCGGGCGATGTGATGGGAGCGCCCGGACGCCGTGCCTTGCAGCACGGCTTGGCCGATCTGCGCGCGCAGATGAGGCTGGATGCGATAGTGGTCAACGGCGAGAATGCTGCGGGCGGTGCGGGAATCACGCGCAAGATTCTGGACGAATTTTTTACCTGGGGCGTTGATGCGGTTACGGCTGGCAACCATGTTTGGGATCAAAAGGAAGCGATCTCCTTTATCGTCGAGGAGCCGCGCCTGCTTCGGCCGTATAACGCGCCTCCCGGTACGCCGGGGCGCGGGGCGCTGCGTATCGAAAAAAATGGCTGGAGCCTGGGCGTGCTCAACCTCATGGGGCGCCTGTTCATGCATCCGCTCTATGATTGTCCCTTCCGCGCTGCAGATGCAGCCTTGAGCGACGATCTAGCCGACTGTGACGTGATTCTCGTCGATTTGCACGCGGAGGCCACGAGTGAAAAATATGCCCTTGCCTGGCATCTGGACGGCAGGGTTAGCATGGCGGTGGGTAGCCATACCCATGTTCCCACGGCGGACGAGCGGGTGTTCCCGGGGGGAATGGCCTATCAGAGTGACGCCGGTATGTGCGGTTGTTACGATTCGATCATCGGGGTGGATAGGGAGGTTGCCAAACGTCGCTTCATCGACGCCATGCCTGCCAAGGCACCTGTGGTCGATGGCGTGGCGAGCCTCTGTGGTCTGCTGGCAGAAATCGACACGCAGACCGGTAAGGCGATTCGGGTGGAGCGGATTCGTCGGGACTACGCCGCAGGCTGATTTGCCAAAGTCCCGCTGAGCCATTCGCTGCAGCGCTGATTTCCGCCGTCGCTGATCTGCAGATAGGCAGTATCCAGCGGGGGGGCGAGCGGAAGGCAGTCGCATTCACGCATCCGGCCATCGCGTAGAAAGTGCAGATGCCGGGGGATTCCCGGGGGCAGTCGATCGAATTCGGTCTGCAGGCGCTCCGCGAGGATCTCTTCTCCGTCCAGGGCCAGCAAACGATCGCCCGGGCAGAGGCCCGCCTGTTCCGCCGCAGCGCCAGCGCGCACAAAGGTCAGTTCCACGCCCAGCGCTGCCTTTTTCCAGTGGGCACCGAGATCCGAACGTCGACCTTCCGTCTCCTGGCCACCACGGTCCTGCTCGTCGCGGGCGGCACGCCAGTGCAGATCGATCCCCAGAATCTGCAGGCATTCTTCTAGCGGTAGAGGCTGCGCTTCGATAACCCACTGCCGCACTTCGTTACCCACGCTATTTCCCAAGACTGTCTCCAGCAGGGAAAAGATTTCGCCCTCGGGCAGGGACCGCTGCGTTTGTCCATACTCTTGCCAGAGTTGGCGTAGAAACGCGTCGAGGCTTGAGCCTCGCTGCCGCAGTCGAGCGTCGAGACAGAGGGCGGCCAGGGCGCCCTTGTTGTAGTAGCTGATCTCGAAGTTGGCCGCGGATGGATGCGGATGATAAAGCTTGGTCCAGGCGTCGGCACTGGATTCCGCAAGACTCTGATAGGCCTCCCCGGGACGTCGGGCGAGGCGGGTGATTTCCTGTCCCAGCTCTTCCAGGTACTCGCCAGGAGACCAGAGGCCTGCGCGACACAGAAGCAGGCTATCGTAGTAAGAAGTGATGCCCTCGAAGACCCAGAGATCGCGGCTGATAATCTCTGTTTCCCAGAAACTGTCGCTCCATGCCGCCGGCCGGATACCCTGGACCAGCCAGGAGTGAAAATATTCGTGGCTGGCGAGGCCAAGAAACTGACGGTAGCCTTTGGGATCGGTGCCGTCGAGATCACTACGACTGCACAACAGGGCGGAGGATGCCTGGTGTTCGAGGCCACCGTAGACGTTTTGCCCACCCATACACAGAAAATGATAGCGCGAGAAGGGGCTGCCGCGCCAAAACTGCTGCTGGTAGGCACAGATTCGGGCAAGATCCTCGCCCACGCGCAACAATTCTGGGTTGTCGTGGCCCAACAGAGCAAGGTGGTGAGGCAGTTCCCCAGCACAGAAATCCACCCGGTGGAGGGGGCCGAAGAGCAAGGGATGGTTGCAGAAGCTGCGGTAGTCGGCTGCCTGGAACTCGCCCCACGACCAGGCGCTGGCAGAGAGCGCCTGCATGCTGGTGGCTAGTTGCCAGTCGGCTGGACCGCTGATTCGCAGGATATGTTCCCGCTGCTCTTGGCCAAGCACCCGCAGAAATACCGCCGGGCCATTGAAAAACCCGCCCATATCATCGAGATAGGCAGTGCGCACCGATCTGTCGAAGGCATAGACCTGATAGGAGATGGTTACCGGGCCGTTGCCAGGGGCTAGGCGCCAGTGGTCCTTGCGGAATTTTTCCACGGGCAACTCTAGCCCGCCCGCAGTTGCCCGCATGCTGACAATGTGGCGGGCGAGATCACGGACGGTATAACTACCGGGCACCCAGGCGGGCAGCGCGAGAATCTGGCCGTCAGGGTCGGGCTCGGCAAGATGCAGATCTACCTGAATCAGATGCGCACTTGCGTGGAGGCGGATATGGTATTGCAAATTCACGAATGCCTCAGCGCCAAGCGGGTGCCAGTTCTCGAAAACGGGGATCGGCAGCGTCCTCCATCCATTCGTAAAAGATGGATTCGGTACTGCTCAAGGTGACGCCAGTCTGCCGCAGACGTGCGAGTGCCCACTCGCCCTGCTGGGGATCGCGACTGCCTATCGCGTCGATGGGGATAACCACCTCCCAGCCTTGGGACTGCAGGTCGAGGGCAGTCTGCAGCACGCAAATGTGGCTTTCTACCCCAAGCAGGCAGATCTGCCGTCGATCTACCCGGGAACGCAGGGCATTGCGCAAGGCAGGATTTGCGTAACAGGAGAACTCAGTCTTCTCGAAGACGGTACCGAAATCCTGGAGGCTGGGGTCGATCGCGCCGAGGCCTTTGGGATATTGGGCCGAGAGCAGAATGGGAAGCTCCAAGGCTCTGGCACTGCCCAGGAAGCGATGGACGTTGTACAGCAGGGTTTCCTTGCGTTCGCCCCCCAGCATGGCCAGCAGCTTGTCCTGCAGGTCGATGACGAGGACGAGACTGCGCGCCGCACGAATGCGCATCTTCAGAACTGGAATTTCTTGCTGACGGGATGGCGTAGCGCGGGAATGTCTGTTTCAAACAGATCCCTGCTGCCCAAACTGCCTTCGGCAGTACGGCGGTAGCGGCGCACCTCACAGAGCGGTGACTCACCGAGGATGGCGAGCAGGCGCCCGCCGGGCTTCAGCTGCTCGAGAAAGGCCCTGGGAAGCTGTGGGAGAGAGCCGGTTAGGACAATAACGTCGTAGGGGCCGGGTACGGGCCAGCCGCCCGCAGCATCGCCCACGTAGAGATGCACATTGGTAATGCCCTGCAGCTGCAGACGTCCTTCGGCGGCGTGGATAAAATCAGCGCGATCGTCCACGCTGTGGACGAGCTTGCCCATGCTGGCCAGCAGGGCGGTAAAGTAGCCGCTGCCGGTGCCTACCTCGAGGATCTGGTCTTGCGGGCGAATTTCCAGCTCCTGCAAAACCCGTGCTTCCATCTTCGGCGTCCACATGCGTTCGCCATGCCCCAAAGGGATTTCAAAATCGGCAAAGGCGAGGCCCTGCAGCTGCGTGGGCACGAACTGTTCCCGCTTGACGCGTTGCAGAACTTGCAGAACTTCCGGGTCGAGGACATCCCAGGTGCGAATCTGGGTGTCGATCATGGTTTGGCGAAGGCTGTCGAAGTGCATGGGAATCATCCAAAATACCTGCTACATTTAGGCATGCCGTCCAGGGCAAGTCAATTTTTCCGGGGGTCGATCATTGGAAAGTCGGGCGCATGCTTTGATTGCCTTGGTCTTTATTGTCGTGTTGGGGGCAGCACTCGCCGCGGCTGGACTCTGGATGCACCACTCGGCGCCGGTCGGCAAACTCTATAATGTCATCTCCCCGTACAGTGTGACCGGTCTTACGGTGCAGGCGCCGGTGCGTTTCAAGGGCGTGCGCGTGGGCGAGGTGAAGTCCATTGGCTTCGATCCACGCAATCCGCGTATGGTACAGGTGCAGATCAGTATCGATGCCAAGACCCCCATTACCAAAGCGACCTTTGCCGAGCTGGAACCGCAGGGAGTGACGGGCTTGAGCTATTTGTCGCTCAGCGATGCCGGTACGGATTTTTCGCCGCTGGCGCATGCGCCAGGGCAGGCCCCCGACATTCCCATGCATCCCAGTTTCATTCAGGTGCTGTCCCGCAGCGGCGAATCCTTGGTCAACCATGGCAATGAATTGGCCTTACGCATGAACGACCTCCTCGACGAACAGAACCGCAAGCACTTCAGTGCGACCTTGCGTCATCTGGATCAGGCCAGCGCCGAGCTGGCCGAGCTGGAGGCCGCTTTACAGCCGGCGCTGCGGGAGTTGCCGTCGACCATTGCTGCGACCCGCTCGACCATGCAGTCCAGTCAGCAACTGTTGCGTCACCTCGATGAGCTGGCGCTTGCCGCCAAGGCGCCTTTGCACCAGCTCAGCGGTACCAGCATCGCCTTGCAGCGGCTGGCAAGCTCTGGTCAGCAGAGTGTTGCCGTCCTCAATGATCAGACCCTGCCGCAGCTCAATACCCTGACGCAGAACCTGTTGCAAAGCAGTGAGGATTTGGGCGCCTTGAGTCGGGAATTGCGGCAAAACCCCCAGGCACTCCTGTATGGGCGTGGCTCCCCTCCGCCCGGGCCTGGACAGTCGGGCTTTGCCGGAGGGAAATCATGAGAGGAAAGGCGATGTCTTGGCGTGTTCTTGCGTCCAGTGCGCTTGCGGCAGTCGGTCTGGCCCTGGCGGCCTGTGCCAGCGCGCCGGCCTGGCAGCAGCCGTATGCCTTGACGGCGGTGCCGCATAGCCAGCCCACAGGGCAGCATCAGGCCGGCGTGTTGCGTCTGGAAGCCGTCACGGCGCCGAGCTGGCTGGCCGGCGAGGAGTACCTCTACCGCTTGCAGTATGCCGACCCGCAGGCCCTGCGACCATACAACGACGCGCGCTGGGCGGCGGCTCCGGGCCAGATGCTCACCCTGTTGCTGAGTCAACGCCTGCGCCAGCAAGGCACCTGGCGCGCCGTCTTGGGGCCGGCGCAGGCGGGGCATCCAGAGCTGCTGCTACAACTCGGTCTGCAGGACTTTAGTGTGCACTACGTCAGTGCCACAGCCGGCGAGGCGCAGATTTCCTGCACTGCCACCTTGCTGGCAGCCCAGGGCTATCGGGTTCTGGCACAGAAGAGCTTTGCCGTCCAAGCGCCTCTGCCGAGGGTCGGACCTGCGGGGGGCGCGATGGCTATGAACCGGGCCGCTCAGGATCTGGTGACGCAAATCGGCGCCTGGGCGGCGCAACACAGTCCTGCCGCAGACTAGGCGGCCGCTGGCGTTTTGACCACCAGCACCGGACACTGCGCGTGATGGACCACGGCAGTGGCCACGGAACCCAACAATAGGCGACCAATCGCCCCTTGTTCCTGACTGCCGATGACGATCAGGTTCTGACCCTTTTCCGTCGCATACTCACAGATATTCCGGCCGATACCACCAGCTTTCTCGAGCAACACGCTGTGGCTCGGAACGCGGATGGGCTTCTGCAGGGTATCGAGTCGCTCCTGCGCCAGCGAACGCAGGCGCTGTACCATTTCCAAAGAGCTCGGTAACAACTCCTCTGGTAGCTGCAGGTCCATGATCTGGGTATCGAAGACATGCAACAGGGTGAGCTCCGCCTGATGCAGTCGCGCCTCCTCTTCCGCATGCTCGAGCACCACGCTGGCCATACTGCTGAAATCGATGGCGACGAGGATTTTTTGGTAGTTCATCTGCGCTCTCCTTGCAAAATGCTCAGCACTTCTGCCTCACTGAGCAGGCGATTTTGGCTGTCGCGTCGGCCGCGATACTCCCAGACGCCCTGCGCCAGGGTCTTTTCACTGATGACTAGGCGGTGCGGCAGGCCAATCAGGTCCATGGTCGCAAACTGCACCCCTGGACGCTCGTCACGGTCATCGAGAAAGACCTGCATTCCGAGATGCTCCAAGCTTTCCATCATCGCCTCGGCAGCCGCCAGAACCTCTGGTGATTTCTTGGCCTGGATGGCAACGATGCCGACGTCGAAGGGGGCCAGGGCGGGTGGCCAGCAAATGCCGCGTTCGTCAAAATTCTGCTCGACAGCAGCGGCGACGATGCGCGATACGCCAATGCCGTAACAGCCCATGAGCACGACCTGCTCTTTCCCGGCTTCGTTGAGGATGCGTACGCCCAGTTTGTCGCTGTACCGGGTGCCCAACTGAAAAACGTGTCCTACCTCGATACCGCGGCGAATGCCTAGACTGCCCGTGGCACAGTGCGGACAGGCATCTCCTGCCTGAACGTTACGGAGGTCTGCTGCTTGCGGGCGCGGCAGATCGCGATCCCAGTTGAGATTCAGCCAGTGCTGTCCGACACTGTTGGCGCCCGTACTGAAGTTACGCAGGGCCAGAGCCCGTTGGTCCGCCACAATGGGTAGAGGGGCCGGCAGATCTTTGGGGCCCAGGAAGCCAAAGGGCACACCGAGCAGCTCCAAGGCTTCCTCGGCGCTGGCGAGGCGCAAGGTATCTGCATCCAGCGCCCGTGCTGCCTTGACCAGATTCAGCTCGTCGTCTCCCCGCAGCAGGAGCAGCACGGGTTTGTCATCGGCAAAGACGAGAAGATTCTTGACCACCTGAGCCGTGCTGATGCCGAGCATCTTCGCCTGTTCTTCTACCGTGCGAATCCCCGGAGTGGCCCGTTGCTCGGCAGGTAGAAGGGGATCGTTGCTGTCGTCCAGCGGACGGCTGCGGGCCAGCTCCCGATTGGCCGCGTAGTCACAGGCCGAGCAATGCACGATGGCATCTTCCCCGGAATCCGCCAACACATGGAATTCATGGGAAGCCTTACCACCGATGGCCCCGGTATCGGCATCGACGGCACGAAATTCCAGGCCCAGGCGGGTAAAGACTCGGCTGTAGGCGTCATACATATCCTGATAGGTAGCCTGCAGGGAATCCTGGTCGATGTGAAACGAATAGGCATCCTTCATGATGAACTCACGTGCGCGCATGAGTCCAAAGCGCGGACGAATCTCATCGCGAAACTTCGTCTGCACTTGATACAGGTTCAGCGGCAGTTGTCGATAAGAGCGGATCTCCCGCCGCGCCAGATCGCTGATCACCTCCTCGTGGGTCGGTCCCAGACAGAAATCACGTTGATGGCGATCTTTCAGGCGCAGTAGTTCCGGTCCATAGAGTTCCCAGCGCCCAGATTCCTGCCACAGCTCTGCAGGTTGTACCACCGGCATCAGCACTTCCTGAGCGCCAGCGCGTTCCATCTCCTCGCGGACCACCGTCTCCACTTGGCGCAGGACGCGCAGGCCGAGCGGCAGCCAAGTATAGAGGCCCGAAGCGAGGCGGCGGATGAAACCCCCGCGGAGCAGTAGCTGATGGCTGATGAGCTCAGCCTCCGCTGGGGTTTCCTTGAGGGTGGGAAGAAAGAATTGACTGGCGCGCATACCCGATCCATGACTACAGAAAGATGGTGCAGTGTAGGCAAAGTCAGGGCCACACAAAAGGGGGAGTAGCGCGTTGCTGGGGTAATCCATGTCTTCGCTTCCAGCTCGATCCCCAGTACGCCACCAATTCCGAGGCGGAGCGTCGTCCAGTATCTCGCATATATTGGGGTGGGAGTTGCCAGGGGCAGAGCATATGGGCATTGCCTACGCGATACTTGATTATCGCTGCCTGTTTCATTTTTCCGATTCGATACTTGATTGGTAACACTTCTTCGGAGAACAGAAAAGCGGATTCAACCCTGTCTGCATGCCCTATGCGGTGGCCAAGGCCACCGGCGGAACTACGAGCGTAGCGGCGGCAGCTGTTCTTTGGCTGCTGGCCACGGTTGGCCTTGGCGTGCTTACCGGCGGGTTTCCTCCCTCTCCCCTGGCTTTGGCGACGACGCCACGATTTATCCTTGTTGGCATGCCAATTTTTGCCGAAAAAACAGCCGAGCAATATCTTGGCGTCCAGGCCGCTCCCCTGCGATTGGTAGTGTTGAATTCCGGGACGGCATTTTTGCGCAAGTGCCGGAGATGGCTACCTTGCTGGATCTGGCAGAAATTCTGCTCGTGCCTGGTTGGTTATTGCCAATTCTTATTGAGGGCACGACTACGCCACAACAATTTACCCCATGCCTACTCAACCTGATGAAGAGCCACATATCCACGCCTCCAAGGGCCGTTCCAGACCAAGAATTGTTGTCCAGATATGAACGGCAGTGTGGAGCCGCGCATGCAAACCTGCTAGCCACACGGCGGTGCGTGTTGCTTGATTGGGCGGTGAGGTCCACTTCACATTCAGGACCACCAAGCCTATTATGACCGTAGCAAAAGTTGTAGACATGGAGCAGAGTTATGCGACCGACTACTGCGACGCCGCAAGACCAAGGAATGCAGCAGTTGGCTGTCTGTCGTACGAGTTAGGATATGCACGTCACAACTACAGATAGCTACCATGGGGTAATTCATGAAAATAAAACAATATCAGGTTGATGCTTTTACTGATCGCGCCTTTAAAGGAAATCCAGCAGCCGTTTGCCAACTTAAATTCTGGCCAGATGATTCACTGTTGCAGAATATTGCGATGGAGAACAACCTCTCCGAGACCGCATTTTTTGTCAGAACGAAAAAAATATTTTCCATACGTTGGTTTACACCATTAACGGAGGTTGATCTCTGTGGTCATGCAACCTTAGCAGCAGCTCACGTTATTTTTTCAGAACTAGGTTATAAAAATGACAGGATTTTATTTGATTCGCGTAGCGGTGAATTGATCGTAAATAAAATAAATAATGTTATCCAGATGGATTTTCCTTCTTATGATTTAAAACAGATCGATGCGCCGGAGATATTAGTAAATGCTTTGGGAATACCACCAAAGGAAGTTTTGTTATCTGATGATTACATTGCAGTTTACGATACAGAAGAGATGGTAGTAAAAATAAGACCAGATAATTTTCTTCTAAGCACATTGGATTCTCGCGGCGTAGCAATCACTGCCCCAGGTAATCAGGTTGACTTTGTTAGTCGTTTTTTTGCACCAAAACTCGGCGTTCCAGAAGACCCGGTTACAGGCTCTGCCCATTGCGCTCTTGCTCCGTACTGGGCTAGCAGATTTGGAAAGAAAAAATTACAAGCGAAACAGCTTTCTCAGCGTGGTGGAAATCTTCTTTGCGAAGTGCTCGGAAACCGCACTCTTTTATCTGGTAATGCAGTAACCGTAATGGAGACAAAAATACGCCTCTAAAGACGGTTAATAATCGATTGTTTTCTGAACACCCTAGTTTCTGGACACTTTTTGGCGTAGAAAACCGTCAAACATCCCATCCACCATTCTGTGTCCAGAAAACATCCCGACCAAGCCCAGCAGGTCATGTCAATGACGGCTATCGCTGCACAACAGCCGTTCATCGCACGCGACATACCGAGCGAAGCTAGCCTGCTGCCGAACCTTCCCCTACAGGGGATGACCCGATCAACCAGATCACGCACCCGGACCACTACTTCGGCTGGCGACGCCTGCTTGCTGGAAATAGCGAAGGCTGTGAGCAAACTTTATTACCTACGAACATATGGAGGTGTCGGAGCGGCAACGAATCCAAGAGCTGGAGCGGGAGGTCAAAGAGCTTCGGCGCGCCAATGAGATCCTGAAGCTCGCCAGAGCGTTTTTTGCCCAGGCGGAGCTCGACCGCCGATGCAAGCGCTGAGAGCCTTCATAGACCAATACCGAGGAGACTATGGGGTCGAGCCCATCTGCCGCGTTTTGCAGGTGGCCCCATCGGGGGTATCGTCATGCCCTTGCTTGTCGACGACGTCCAGAATTGCGGAGCCGGAGAGCCAGAAGAGAGGAGGAGCTTCTACCGCTTATTTAGGCTGTCTGGGAGGTAAGCGGGCAGGTCTATGGAGCCATCAAGGTATGCCACAAGCTGCGTAGACAAGGGGTCCAGGTGGCCCGCTGCATCGTCGAGCGGCTGATGCGCTTACAGGGCTGGCAAGGAGTCCGGCGCGGCAAACGGCAACGGATCACGGTTCCAGACCAGCGGAATCCGTACCCTCAAGATCTTATCCATCGGGACTTTCGCGCGGATCGGCCCGATCAGCTCTGGGTGGCAGATTTCACCTATGTGTCGACTTGGGAAGGGTGGATTTATGTGGCTTTCATCATCGATACCTTTGCCCGGAAGATTGTCGGCTGGCAGACCAGCACTGCGATGCATACAGACTTTGTCCTGGATGCCTTGGAGCAGGCCCTTCATGCGCGCCACCCTGGCCAGGGATTGATTCACCACTCTGATCGCGGCTCCCAGTACCTCAGCATTCGCTACTCAGAGCGGTTGGGCGAGGCTGCCGTGGAGCTGATCGATGGTGGCTACTCTGTAAGCGATCGCTCCGCGGCGTTCTTTCGTTGAGGGTATTGTGTTGCCAGCATGATGGCTCCTTGGGACGCTTGGAGAAGTAAGATCATGCGCAGCTCGGAAGAAAAGACGCGGTATTGGCAGGAGATGGTGACGGCACAAGAGACCAGCGGGCTGTCAACGCCGCAGTTTTGCCAAGGGCAGGGTCTGGTTCTTTCGCAATTTTACTACTGGCGGCAGCGGCTGCGGGGTGGGGCCAGCCAAAAGACGGCGGCATCTTCCAGCGTTGCCCCCTTGCCCGAGTTCCTGAAGCTGGGATTGCCAAGCGAGCGGGAGACAGGGATTTCTTCCTTGGAGATTCGTCTGGACTTGGGCGCCGGCTGCACCCTTACCATTCGCCGCGGCTGAGATGTTTTTTCCCGAGGGGCGCATCCGGGTCTTCGTCTGCCGGGTACCGGTAGACATGCGCAAGTCTTTTGACGGGCTGTCGGCTTTGGTGCGGCAGTTCCTGGGGCAGGATCCCTTGTCTGGGCACTGTTTCGTCTTCGTGAACCGCCGCGCCACGCAGATGAAGGTGATCTACTGGGATCGCACAGGGTATTGCCTCTGGGCCAAGCGCCTGGAGCGCGGCCAATTCTGGAGCTGGCAGCGACCTCCAGCGGGGGAGTTGGATTGGACCGGTTTGAAACTCCTGCTCGAGGGCCTCGAAGTGGCCAAAACACGCCGTCGCTATCAGCGCCAAGTCCCCGAAAAACTGGCGGAAACTGGGAGTTAGCGCTATGATTCTGCAATGGAAACAGAGACTTCCTCGCTCCCACGCAACTACCCCGAAGCCCTCGCCGCTTGGCAATTGCAGGTGCTCCTCAACCAGTCCCTGCGGGAAGAATTTCAGGCACAGATCCAAGGTCTTCAAGCCCAGCTGGATTGGTTTCGCCGCCAGCTCTTCGGACCCAAGAGCGAGCGCCGTCTTCCGCCTCCTCCCATAGAGCAGCTCAGTCTCGGCGAGATCTTCGAGGCGCAGGAAAAACAGCCGGTTCCTACCCGTACCGTCGCTGCCCATACCCGCACGGTGGCCAAGCGCCCCGAGGAGAAGGCAGAGAGCCTGCCCTTCTTCGACGAATCGCGCCTGCCGGTCGAAACCATCGTGCTGCCGGCTCCCGAGACCCAGGGGCTGGACCCTTCGGCCTATGAGATCATCGACACCAAGATCAGCTATCGCTTGGCCCAAGAGCCCGCCAGCTATGTAGTTCTCAAATACGAGCGGCCCGTAGTGAAACTGCGCGACTCCGGAAAGATCACCCAGGCCCCGGCGCCTGCCGCGGTCTTGGAGGGTGGTCGGGCTGACGTCAGTCTCCTGGCGGGAATCCTGATCGACAAATTCCTCTACCATCTGCCCTTGTATCGGCAACATCAGCGCATGACCCAGCAGGGGCTGCGGGTGAGCCGCTCCTGGCTCACGGACTTGGTGCAACGCTCCATCTTCCTGCTTGCACCGATTTATGCGGCGCAGTTCGAGAGCATTCGCCAATCGCGGGTGCTGACCATGGATGAAACCCCCATCAAGGCCGGATTGTCAGGGAAGGGCAAGATGCACCGAGGGTATTTCTGGCCCGTCTTTGGCGATGCCCAGGAGATCTGCTTTCCCTATGCCGCCACCCGGGGCACGGTCCACATCGAAGAGCTACTCGGCAAGCTGCCGCCGGGCACCGTACTCCTGAGCGATGGCTATGCCGCCTATGCCCGGTTCCAGAAAGAGAACGAAGGGCTAGTCCATGCCCAGTGCTGGGCGCATAGCCGCAGAGAATTCGTCAAGGCCGAGGCCCATGAGCCCGAGCGGGTGGCCGAAGCCCTCCGGCAGATCCGGGAGTTCTATCGCATCGAGGAAGAAATCCAGGAGAAACAACTCACCGGGCAGGCCAAGCGGGAATACCGCAGACGACATACCCTGCCGCTGGTGACAGCCTTCTTCCACTGGGTAGAGCAACAGCTCCAGGACATCGCCCTGCTACCGAGCAACCTCTTCACCAAGGCCTTGGCCTATGTCCATAGCCGCAAAGGTCCGCTCCAAGTCTTTCTGGAAGATCCCGACGTACCCATAGACAGCAACCACATCGAACGACAGATCCGACCGATTCCCCTGGGCCGGAAGAACTGGCTCTTTTGCTGGACCGAGTTGGGCGCCGAGTATCTCGGGATCATCCAGAGCCTGCTCAGTACCTGCCGGCTTCAGGGGGTGGACCCGTACGACTACCTCGTCGATGTCCTGCAACGGGTGGCCACCCACCCCGCCAAGGACGTGGCGCAGCTCACCCCAAGACTCTGGAAAGAGCACTTCGCCGCCAACCCCCTGCGTTCTCCGCTGTATCACGTCCGCAAGCCCGCATAAAGAACGCCGCGGGGAGACCGGTTACCTTGGTAAAATGCTGCTTCGGCGTAGGCACCAAGGTGGCGTCGACAATTTGCCCGGCACGTGCTTCCAAGCCATGGGCGTGAAGTTGCCGATCAAGCTCCTCGAATAAGGCAGAGACACCCTCTACTCCAATCCGGTTCTCAAAGTTCCAAATCGTGGTCCGGTCAGGAACTCAGGAACGTAGCGAGAATGTTCCAAGCCGCAGAAACACAGGAAACTACGACGATCCAGGAGCTGGTACTCGGTCTGCTCATCAGAGAGGCCATACATGCGCTTGATGACCAGAATTCGCACCATCACTTCCGTGGGATAGGATGGCCGCCCACCCTTGGGCTGCGCAGGACGGGGAGGAATCTTCTCTATGGCCGCGTCCAATGCAGAGAGATCCACCACTGCATCGATCTTCTGCAGTGGATCGGCAAAGCCATCCATCTTCAGGGCTCATTCCTGATCTGCCATCTGATACCGTCTTGAACGCCATTACGCAATAGCGAGCTGCCTGGAAAGGTTTCCCCGATTTGAGCACGCCGTAGGCGACGTGTAGAAGCTTGCGCATGGCCGCGACGACTACTTGCATTGGGCATTTTCCGTTGGCCAAGAGGCGGCCACAGAATGCTGCGAGCGCGGGATTGTATCTTTGTGCTACCACCGCTGGCAGATACAGTGCCTTACGTAGGAGGCCATTCCCGGCCTTGGCAATGGGGGTTTTGCCAGCCCACTGCCCCGACTGACGGATGCGTGGATTGAGGCCAGCGTAGGCTACGACTTGCTTGGCCGTGTGGAAACGGTCCCATGGACTGAGGAAGGCGAGCAAGCTGGCAGCGGTGCCATCTCCTATGCCAGGAATGCTGGAGAGCAGCTCCTTCTGGTTTTTGAGGCCGGAATGGTTGTCAATATAGATCTCAATCTGCAAACGTACCGTCTGAATCTGCTGTCCGATAACTTTCAGGAAGGCTTCCACCGACTTCCGTGCGGGCCCCTCTGCTAATTCCAAGCGATTGTTCTCCAGCGCCTCCAACGCTTGGTGCTTCTTCAGCCATTCACGGTATTGCTGAAAGCCCGTGGGAGTGTTGGGGAATACCTTACTGCCTTACTTGTCCTGCGGATTCAGCAGCACGACATTGAATTTGGTCTTGGCCACATCGATGCCAACGAAAAAGGTTGGTTCAATCATGCTAGCCTCCGTGTGCTAACGATTAGCGGTGATCTGCGGACTATGCCGGTTCATCCTTATCTGGGCAGGCCAATGGCAGGCCTCGGATACCGTCCGAACTAATAGCAAAGTTGAGGCGGATGATTAATCTGCTATTCAGGATCAAGTCCTTAGCCTGCCATCAATCTGACCCGCCTCGCTCCGGGGATCAACCGAAGGGTACCAGCCCATAGGAACTGGTACCAAGACATAAGATCGTTCGTTACCGCAGTTCTCCCCGCAATCATCCCATCACGCCCAATCTCTCCGGACTGTCACTATTCTACCAAATCCGTGAGACCAAGGAGTTATTCGAGGTACCCGATAGCGACTTTCTAAAAATACCATAATTTAATACCCATAACAAGAATCACAAAAGTAACCATGATTTTTATCCAAAATTCTCCATGAGAACTTAACGTGATCTTACTAGAAAAATAAGCACCAAAAATCCCGCCAGCTGCGACGAACAAGCCGGACACCCAAGCGATATTCCCTTGCATCACGAATATTATTAAAACCGGCACAGTGTATGCGCTAATGATAGTGGTCTTTAATCCATTTATTGCGGCCAGATTGATTCGCAGTGTCCACCTAAGAAAGAAAATAAATAGAAAGCCGATGCCAGCTTGAATGAAACCGCCATAAAATCCTAGCAAAACCATTATTGGATATATTGCAATCGACTTATTTTCTATGAGATCAATTACCTGCTTAGATGGACGAATTGGGAGGTAGAGTGTAATAGCGGAGAATCCTAAGATAATTACTAAAATCCTCTGAAACCAGAAGCTGCCAACATGAATGCTAGACCAGGCACCAATCACCGCGCCGGGCAATGCCCACAAAGCAAGCCTGAGTGCAAAGCTTGGTTGCACGACTCCCGCGCGGACAAATTTGTGACTCGCTAATACATTTTCAAAAAGAATTCCTATTCTATTAGTTCCATTAGCGACAGCCGGAGTCAACCCAGAAAATATCAAAATTGGCAATGTTAAAGCAGAACCGGCGCCAGCCAGAATATTGACAAAACCAGCAATTATTCCAGAGCTAAAAAGAATAAGATACATTATCCAATGAGGTAACATCACCTATTAGACGCCTGCACTTTTTCGTTAGCTACCAACCAAATACAATTAGTCAAGCTCTGCATGTGTCATCCTCAGTCAGGCCATCCGGATATTAAGCTAATTTTGGCTCCTCGACACATTGAGTGGGTAAGGCGGTATGATTGCTTTATGGGAAGGGCAGCGAGCTGAGGATAAGGATGGACCAAGGTAATCAACTGTTCACTCTGGCGTTGGGGTTGGTTCCGCCGTGGATGGTGGACGATGTGCGGTTCACGGTGGAGGAAAAGCGCCTGGACCTGCATGTGAACTTCCCAAGGGGTAGTCAGTTTCCCTGTCCGGTCTGCGGCCAGGACTGCCCGGTCTATGACACCCAGGAGAAGGTCTGGCGTCACCTCGACTTCTTCCAGCATGCGGCTTATCTCCATGCCCGCGTACCACGGGTCCATTGCCCGGAACACGGCGTGCATTTGGTATCCGTCCCTTGGGCGCGGGAAGGCTCGGGATTCACGCTGCTCTTTGAGGCTCTAGTCATGGCCATGGTCCGGGAGATGCCCGTGTTGACGGTCTCCCGCCTAGTGCGGGAGACGGACCAGCGACTCTGGCGGGTGCTCGATCATTACGTCGCCAAGGCCCGCGAGGCCGCGGACATGTCAGAGGTCCATTCCGTCGGTATCGATGAGACGAGCAGCCGGCGCGGCCATGATTACATCACCCTGTTTGTGGACCTCGTGGCGAAGCGCCTGCTGTTTGCCACACCCGGCAAGGATGCCGAGACTTTTGCGCAGTTCGCCGAAGATCTGCAGGCCCATGGCGGCAGCGCCGAGGCCATTACGGAGGTCAGCATGGACCTCTCGCCAGCCTTCCAAAAAGGGGCCGCAGAACACCTGCCCAACGCCCAGGTCACCTTCGATCGCTTTCACCTCATGAAGCTCGTCAATGAGGCCGTAGATGCCGTACGCAAGGGGGAAGCCCTCTCCCAACCAGACCTGAAAAAGAGCCGCTGGCTTTGGCTCAAGAACCCGGGAAAGCTCTCCGCCAAGCAAAGCGCCAGGCTCCGGGAGATCCTCAAGAACCAGAACCTCAAGACAGCACAGGCTTATCAGCTTCGCCTGACCTTCCAAGAAATCTTCACCGTCCAGAATCGCCACCAGGGCGCCACCCTGCTCAAGGCCTGGGTGGAAAACGTCAAGGACAGCGGATTACCGCCAATGGTCAAGGTCGCCTACACCGTCATGAATCACTGGGATGGTGTGCTCCGCTGGTTCGAGAGCCAGATCACCAACGGGATTCTGGAAGGCTTCAATAGCCTCCTCCAGTCCGCCAAGGCAAAAGCCCGTGGCTACCGTACCCACAAGAACTTTATCAACATGGCCTACCTGATCCTCGGTAAACTGGATCTCAGGCTACCCACATGAAACATCGAAGAACCCTAATTTTACATTCCATTAGGAGCAGTTATGTTGCTTGCGACTAGAGCTACGGGTACCTTCAGAGGCAGTAAAAGAAATCGAACACGCCCTCCACTAACAGGATGCTGAAAAAGTCCGTGGTATAATTGGCGGACCAGGGCACGGAGGGATTCGATCATGCGTGGAACCAAGGTAGAGTCGGGTGCGATGTTCAGTTATCTGTCCCCCGAGGAGCGAGTGCCGAAGGATCATCCCCTACGTGCTATTCGGGTGATCGTAGATCGCTCCTTGGCAGAGCTCGACGGACATTTCAACCAGATCTACTCAGACCTGGGGCGCCCCTCGATTCCCCCAGAGCATCTGCTTCGTGCTTTGCTGTTGCAGGTCTTTTATAGCGTGCGCTCCGAACGGCAGCTCATCGAGCAGCTGAACTACAATCTCCTGTTCCGCTGGTTCGTGGGCTTGGGTATGGATGATTCGATTTGGGTGTCCACGGTGTTCAGCAAGAACCGGGATCGCTTATTGGACAACGGAACAGTGCAACGCTTCTTTCAGACGGTTTTGGCGCAAGCAAGGTCTCAGGGACTACTATCCGAGGAGCACTTTTCTGTAGATGGCACCTTACTGGAAGCCTGGGCTTCACAAAAATCCTTCCAGCCCAAAGACCCCGAGGATCGGCAGGGCGACGGCTCGGATTTCCGTGGGCAGAAGCGCAGCAATGACACCCATGCCGCGGTAACGGACCCCGATTGCCGTCTCTACAAGAAGGCACCGGGGGATGCCTCGCGGTTGGCGTATCTGGGGCATGTGCTCATGGATAACCGCCATGGTTTGATTGCCGGAGAGAAGGTCACTACGGCGGATGGGACAGCAGAGGTGGATGCTGCGTTACAGCTCATGGATGAGCTGGGTGGAAGCCACCGGATCACCCTTGGCGCCGATAAGGGTTACGATCGTCATGGCTTCGTCCAGGACCTTCGTGATCGGAATGTCACCCCGCACGTGGCCCGTAAGTGCAAGGGATCCGCGGTAGATGGTCGCACGACCCGTCATGTCGGGTACAACATCAGCATTCGTGTCCGCAAGCGGATCGAGTCGATCTTTGGGTGGATGAAGACCGTGGGCGGGATGCGCAAAACGCGATTCCGTGGATTGGAACGGGTGGGGCTGCACTTCACTCTGGTGTCCACCGCCTACAATCTGGTGCGTATGGCACGACTGGGGGTAGCGTGATGGGAGTACTGCGTCCAGAGTTCGGGAATCCGGGCAGATTGACCAGAAAAACCGCACAAAAGTGGTCCAGAACTGCCTTCAGGCCGCGTTTTTCGAGAAAAATAGGTGCCGAGCAGATTTTATTGCTCGGTTTTTCAGCGACCTGTTAAACTCGGGGAATTTCACGGAGAGTCCAAACTCCATACTAAAATAAGCGATCCACGTTTGCAGGGAGGATTTTGAAAAATATTTCTGAAACCAACGTGTCGGTCGCAACTTTTGGCGATGCTGCTGTAGATCAAAAAAATCAGCATCGTTGGCTAATCGGTCGACAATGCTGGAATCCAGATTTTGCAACAGTAACCAGGGATCCCTGGTGGCCTTCCAGACCGTCTCATCCAAGCGTTCCCATAACAAGTCGCTACTGTAGCTACGAGACCAACGAAGATCGAAAGTGAGTTCAGTCAAGCCCTCAAGAGCCTTGGGAAGCTGGAGTAATACATAGAAGGGTGTGATGTCCATGGATTTCTCCTCAGGCGCTACGTCCTAGTATACAACATTTACACTGGGGAGATTGCAACTCGCACCATCCCAGAGGATGAAAGAGAAAGGGTAATGAGGCCGAGCCACTGTTGAGCGATACCACTCTAAATCTAACCGGACTGCTTTGTGCTATTCCATACCCTGGGATGCCACTTCGAGACCGCACAGCAAGGGGCGCACCGCAGGCAGGTGATTTCGATATATGTACGCACCATCATGCCCGGTATATATAAAACCAGATTGCTTTTTATATAACTGCACCACATCATAGGGCCAGATGGTCATAATACCCAAATCATCACCTGCTCTCTCATCAGAGAAGCCGACGGCGCCGTCACGATAGAACGCTGGTAATCCAGCGAATCCAGTTTGTAGATCTCATAGTACACCTATCACCTCTTATGCGGCTCAGGGTTGGCAGTTTTTTTTGCGGAAGGCATCAGAAGTGCAATAACCAACATAGCCAGAAAACTAAATAATAAAAAGTAAAAGGCATCTAGAATTCCGCGCATAGCCGCATGCCGACCTAGTTCCATGCCCAAGATTTGCCAATTCAGCTCTCCGGGATGAGTCCCCATGATTGCTAATGAACTTCTTAGCACTGGAGAGTATGGATTGATATGCCCGCCCATCTGGTTCCAGGCCACTTGCGCCTCTTCTGTCAGGATTGTCGAAACGATAGCAATTCCAATAGATCCGCCCAGATTGCGCATCAGGTTAAAAATTCCAGACCCTGCAGGAGTATCTGCTTTGCTAAGAGTAGCGAAGGCCAATGTAAATAGTGGTATGGAGATTAATCCAAATCCCAATCCACGAATCACTCCAGGCCATATAATCCAACTTTGGTTGATATGCAAATTATATGAAAGGCTCAGCCAAGTGCCCAAACTTCCCAAAGCCACACCAACCATCACCATCAGTCGGGGATTTGCCCCACGATTGAGTAATCGTCCAGCCATCCACATAGAAATCCAGGAACCGATTCCTTGAGGAGCCATTACCAAGCCGGTCGTTTGTGGTTCGTATCCCATAAAATCTTGTAGATAGATGGGAAGTATAACCATGGTTCCGTAAAGAGCAAGACCAAACAGGCCAATGCCCAAACTACCCAAAGTTAGTGAACGATCAGCCAAGAGAGAAAGATCGACTACAGGACTGGAGATAGAGAGGCTGCGTACCAGAAACAGGAAAAAACCCAACCCAGATACCACCGCAGCGCCGACAAGAAAATGAGAACTAAACCAATCATCTTGATCACCAAGACTGAGAATTAACTGAAGGCCGCCGAGACCAATCGTCATCCAGATCAATCCGAGCCAATCTAGGGGGCGTGGATGGTCACTACGCCCAAAATCTGGCACATAAAAGAACAGCAACAAAAGAGCAATCGCTCCGACAGGCAGGTTAACATAAAAACACCATCGCCAAGAAAGATCCTCGGTGAGGTATCCGCCTAGCACTGGCCCAACGATGGGGCCCAGCATCGTGCCCATTCCTAGAGTCGCCATTGCCACACCTCGCTTGGCTCGCGGATAGCTTTCGACCAAAATTGCTTGCCCAACGGGAACCAGGGATGCGCCAAAAACGCCTTGAATGAAGCGCCAGAAAACAATTTCCAAAAGGGTATGAGATTGTCCGCTCAAAGCAGAGCAAATTAGAAAACCCGCAACGCTCCAAAGAATCAGACGACGCTGCCCAAGATGCTCTACTAACAGGCCGGTCAGTGGTGTCACAATTACCATGGCAAGCATGTAGGTGGTCAATGCCCAAGTAATTTGGTCACTATTCGCATGCAGTGAACCCTCCATGTGCGGCAGGGCAACATTCACAATGGTGATGTCCAGTACATTCATGATGATGGCAGTCATCACCGCAATGGTAATAATTAACAGGTGGGGAGTAATAACCACCACGCTTGGCTCAGATGTGGAATTCACTCTCGAAGACTTGACTTAATCGCGAGCAATAAGTACGGAACAATGTGCCGTCTGTGAAACTTCCGTAGCAACACTGCCCATCAGCATCTCACGCCATCCACGGAGACCATGACTGCCAAGCACCAACAAATCTGCTTCTATTTTCTTCGCTATGGCAACAATCATACCTCCTATATGTCTTGATCCACTGGCATCTGTCTCTAGCAAATGTGTCTGAGGGGTTATTCCGCGTTCGTTGGTCTGCCGAGCGAACTTTTGTAGCAGCTCTCTTCCCTCCTCTTGTAATAGCGCGATGGACTCGGGAGTAGCATAGTAGGCTCCGTAAACATCCACCACGGTTAGGATATGCAGGGTCGAATGATAGGCCTGGGTAAGAGTGAAGGCGTGTAGTGCTGCGGACTCTGAGGCTGCGCTGCCGTCCACTGCCAATAGGATGGTCTTAAACATTCACTCCTCCTGTGTGCGAAGAGAACCAAGATACTATCAAGCCTATGTCGTCCGCTACTCGCCGGGAGAGCAAAGCAGTGCGAGTAGTCCCCATGAAGATGTAATGAATGCCTTCTACAGGACCAGCAGCGGGGTGTCTTTCAGAAAGGGAGCCCTCGCTTGAGCTGGGCGGCGTCGAATTGCCAAGGTGGAAATTCATTCACAGAAAGGACTCGCTCTGAAGGTTACAATCTATGATCTGGACTTGGAAAAGCGTGTGATGCTGTTGCACTGGGTGGATTGAGATACCGGTGAGATTCATCGCACGTGGGCGAAACGCGAGAAAGTCCTGGAGTTTTTCGTGATACAGGAGCCTGGGCTGATCACCAGGGAGTGGTGTGGCAGCGTTCCCCACTGGACCCAGAAGTTAGGCAAGCTTCGTCACGAGATACGCTTGATTGCCGCCCTTTGTCATGAGGTGCGTACACTGCCGCATGGTGGGCATCGCCACTTGGGAGACGACTGTGTCGTATGCGCCCCAACGGGGACGGAGGGACGCACATGACCAGAACAATGTCCGGGGCCTACATCCAATCGCCAGGGTAAGGCCGGTCACGCATGGACGTGCGAAAAGGCTTGTGAGCACGGTGACCCCCCTTCCTCCGAGAGAATGCGATTCCGCCTCACCAGGAACACAGGCCCAGAGGAAAACATTGAAACATCCTTCCGAATTCTATGCTATAAAAGTACAAGAGGGTTTGATTTTCTGCCCCGCGCGGCATACCTCCCCTCCGAATCGTGGGGGTGTTGTAGCAACCTACCAACTTGTCAGGAGTGTATATGGAAACGAGTCGATTCATCCGTTTTTTCGATCAAATTGGTGTTAATGACGTGCCTGTGGTAGGTGGCAAAAACGCCTCCCTCGGAGAAATGTACCGCAAGCTCTCGACTCAAGGGGTGCGTGTACCCAACGGCTTTGCCATTACCGCTGATGCCTATCGCTACGTGCTGGATACCGCAAACGCCTGGGGAGCATTGCACGAAGCGCTTGATGACCTCAACCCGGCAGACATGCAGGATCTTGCCCGAAGGGGCAAGCGTGCGCGTGAGATCGTGTACGGCGCGACGTTACCCACAGACCTCGCCGAAGAAATCATTGCTGCTTATCGTCGACTCCAAGCCGAATACGGCGAGGACGTGAGTCTGGCGGTGCGCAGTTCGGCGACTGCCGAGGATCTGCCCACTGCAAGCTTTGCTGGTCAGCAGGACACCTACCTGAATATTCGTGGCGACCAGAGCCTGCTTGACGCTTGTCGTCGTGACTTCGCCAGTCTGTTTACCGACCGCGCCATCCACTATCGAGTGGACCAGGGCTTTGACCATTTCAGGGTGGCACTGTCCATCGGTGTCATGAAAATGGTGCGCTCGGACCTGGCCGCTTCCGGAGTGATGTTCTCCCTAGACACGGAGTCCGGATTCCGCGATGTGGTCTTTATCACCGGAGCCTATGGTTTAGGAGAGAACGTGGTCCAAGGCGCCGTCGATCCCGACGAATTCTATGTCCACAAACCCACGTTCACTGCAGGACATCGCGCAGTGCTCCGCCGCAGCCTGGGTGCCAAAGCAATGAAAATGGTTTTTGTCGAGGGCGAAACACGGGAAACCACGCGGAACATTCCCACCCCGCAAAAGGACCGCGAGCGCTTTTGCCTCTCGGACGCAGACATTTTGGAATTGGCCGATGCGGCGATCAAAATCGAGCAGCACTATGGCCATCCGATGGATATGGAGTGGGCCAAGGACGGGATCGACGACAGGATCTACGTCGTCCAGGCACGACCAGAAACAGTGGCCTCACAACGTCGTGCCACGACAATTGAAAGTTATGTCATGGATGGAAAGGCAGAGGTACTCACTAGTGGCCGCTCGGTCGGTGAGAAAATCGCCAGTGGACGGGCGCGAGTCGTTACCAGCGTAGCGCATCTGTCCGAATTCAAGCCCGGAGAAGTTCTTATTGCCGATACCACCACACCGGACTGGGAACCGGTCATGAAAACCGCAGCAGCCATTGTCACCAATCGCGGTGGACGCACCTGCCATGCGGCAATCATCGCCCGCGAACTTGGAATCCCTGCTGTGGTGGGCGCTGGCAATGCGACCAGTACCGTAGGTGATGGCGAGAACGTTACCATTTCCTGCGCCGAAGGAGACAGCGGCAAGGTGTATCGTGGAACTATCCGGTTTCATGTAGAAAAAACAGAGGTAGGAGACATCCCACGGCCCAGAACCGGCATTATGATCAATATTGGAAATCCGGATATTGCTTTCAAGACTGCGTTTCTACCAAATGATGGTGTTGGTTTGGCACGGATGGAGTTTATCATCAACGAATCCATCAAGGCGCACCCGATGGCGTTGTTGCATCCGGAAAAAGTACAAAATCCGGATACACGACAAGCCATCGAACATCTTCTCTCGGGATACTCGGACGGGGCCAGTTTTTTTGTGCAACGACTATCAGAAGGCATTGGAACAATTGCGGCGGCATTCTGGCCCAAGCCAGTCGTTGTGCGTATGTCGGACTTCAAATCAAACGAATATGCAAGCCTGATTGGTGGTTCCGATTTTGAGCCTGACGAATCCAATCCGATGATTGGTTTTCGCGGCTCTTCCCGTTATGCCCATCCAGCCTACGCCGAGGGCTTCCGATTAGAATGTCTGGCAATGAAACGTGTTCGCGAGGACATGGGGTTATCTAATGTGATTCTGATGCTACCTTTCGTGCGTCGCGTTTCTGAGGCAGATGCCGTATTAGCCAAAATGAGTGACTTTGGACTGACACGTGGGGAAAATGGACTGCAGATCTACGCAATGTGCGAGATTCCCAATAATGTCATTCTGATCGACCAGTTTGCCAAGCGTTTCGATGGGTTTTCCATTGGCTCCAACGACCTCACCCAGCTTACCCTAGGTGTGGATCGTGACAGTGAAATCGTCGCCTTCGACTACGATGAACGCGACGATGGAGTAAAAGAAATGATTCGGCTTGCCGTGGAGGGCTGCCGTCGCAACGATATACATTCTGGATTATGTGGTCAGGCGCCATCGGATTACCCTGAAATGGCCGAATTTCTGGTGCGCCTGGGTATCGACACGATGAGCTTGAACCCAGACACCGTGATTGCTACCACGCGGCACGTGCTGGAAGTGGAGGCTCAGCTACAAAAGCAATCGCGCAGCGGGCATTCCTGATCTTTGCATTATGCAGGTGTACAAAAAAGAGGAGAAGCAATGCTTACGTCATTATCGAACATGCCTCCGAATTATTTTCAGCCAAGCGACACTAACTCCTTGCATGCGAATAGAGGATGAGGGCTGAAGATGAAGGCAGAAGCGATGAATCTGGTGCAGTGCCAGGAGCGCTTTGGCACAGAGGAAGCCTGCATGGAAGCTCTGAAGCAGCAGCGCTGGCCTAACGGCTTCCAGTGCCCGAAATGTGGGCATGACCACGGCCATTGGATAGCGGATCGAAAACTCTATCAATGCGGGCGTTGCCGCCATCAGACTTCGGTCACGGCGGGCATGCTCTTTCATTCCAGCAATGTGCCGTTGGTGCTGTGGTTTTTGGCCATCTACCTGATGGGTTGCGACAAAGGCGGGCTGTCGGCCTTGCGACTGTCCAAGCAGATTGGCGTATCCTGGATTACCGCGCATCGGATGCTGCGCAAAATGCGTCGTGCCATGGCCGATCGCGATAGCATCTATCGCTTGGGCGGTCTCGTGGAGGTAGATGATGCCTTCGTGGGCGGCCGGAGCTCCGGAGGCAAGTGTGGTCGTGGGGCAGAGGGGAAGACGCCGATTCTGGTCGCTGTAGAAAACCGTAGCAAAAAGGCTGGATTCGTTGCGATACTGGAACAACGCACCCATTTGCGGGTCTACTTTGCCGACCCTCACAGTCCTTGGCAGCGGCCCACTAACGAGAACACTAACGGGCTTCTGCGCCAGTACTTCCCCAAAGGAACCGATCTGTCGCAATACTCCCAGCAATACTGGACCAAAGTGTCCGAGGAGATGTAAGCGATCGCTCCGCGGCGTTCTTTCGTTGAGGGTATTGTGTTGCCAGCATGATGGCTCCTTGGGACGCTTGGAGAAGTAAGATCATGCGCAGCTCGGAAGAAAAGACGCGGTATTGGCAGGAGATGGTGACGGCACAAGAGACCAGCGGGCTGTCAACGCCGCAGTTTTGCCAAGGGCAGGGTCTGGTTCTTTCGCAATTTTACTACTGGCGGCAGCGGCTGCGGGGTGGGGCCAGCCAAAAGACGGCGGCATCTTCCAGCGTTGCCCCCTTGCCCGAGTTCCTGAAGCTGGGATTGCCAAGCGAGCGGGAGACAGGGATTTCTTCCTTGGAGATTCGTCTGGACTTGGGCGCCGGCTGCACCCTTACCATTCGCCGCGGCTGAGATGTTTTTTCCCGAGGGGCGCATCCGGGTCTTCGTCTGCCGGGTACCGGTAGACATGCGCAAGTCTTTTGACGGGCTGTCGGCTTTGGTGCGGCAGTTCCTGGGGCAGGATCCCTTGTCTGGGCACTGTTTCGTCTTCGTGAACCGCCGCGCCACGCAGATGAAGGTGATCTACTGGGATCGCACAGGGTATTGCCTCTGGGCCAAGCGCCTGGAGCGCGGCCAATTCTGGAGCTGGCAGCGACCTCCAGCGGGGGAGTTGGATTGGACCGGTTTGAAACTCCTGCTCGAGGGCCTCGAAGTGGCCAAAACACGCCGTCGCTATCAGCGCCAAGTCCCCGAAAAACTGGCGGAAACTGGGAGTTAGCGCTATGATTCTGCAATGGAAACAGAGACTTCCTCGCTCCCACGCAACTACCCCGAAGCCCTCGCCGCTTGGCAATTGCAGGTGCTCCTCAACCAGTCCCTGCGGGAAGAATTTCAGGCACAGATCCAAGGTCTTCAAGCCCAGCTGGATTGGTTTCGCCGCCAGCTCTTCGGACCCAAGAGCGAGCGCCGTCTTCCGCCTCCTCCCATAGAGCAGCTCAGTCTCGGCGAGATCTTCGAGGCGCAGGAAAAACAGCCGGTTCCTACCCGTACCGTCGCTGCCCATACCCGCACGGTGGCCAAGCGCCCCGAGGAGAAGGCAGAGAGCCTGCCCTTCTTCGACGAATCGCGCCTGCCGGTCGAAACCATCGTGCTGCCGGCTCCCGAGACCCAGGGGCTGGACCCTTCGGCCTATGAGATCATCGACACCAAGATCAGCTATCGCTTGGCCCAAGAGCCCGCCAGCTATGTAGTTCTCAAATACGAGCGGCCCGTAGTGAAACTGCGCGACTCCGGAAAGATCACCCAGGCCCCGGCGCCTGCCGCGGTCTTGGAGGGTGGTCGGGCTGACGTCAGTCTCCTGGCGGGAATCCTGATCGACAAATTCCTCTACCATCTGCCCTTGTATCGGCAACATCAGCGCATGACCCAGCAGGGGCTGCGGGTGAGCCGCTCCTGGCTCACGGACTTGGTGCAACGCTCCATCTTCCTGCTTGCACCGATTTATGCGGCGCAGTTCGAGAGCATTCGCCAATCGCGGGTGCTGACCATGGATGAAACCCCCATCAAGGCCGGATTGTCAGGGAAGGGCAAGATGCACCGAGGGTATTTCTGGCCCGTCTTTGGCGATGCCCAGGAGATCTGCTTTCCCTATGCCGCCACCCGGGGCACGGTCCACATCGAAGAGCTACTCGGCAAGCTGCCGCCGGGCACCGTACTCCTGAGCGATGGCTATGCCGCCTATGCCCGGTTCCAGAAAGAGAACGAAGGGCTAGTCCATGCCCAGTGCTGGGCGCATAGCCGCAGAGAATTCGTCAAGGCCGAGGCCCATGAGCCCGAGCGGGTGGCCGAAGCCCTCCGGCAGATCCGGGAGTTCTATCGCATCGAGGAAGAAATCCAGGAGAAACAACTCACCGGGCAGGCCAAGCGGGAATACCGCAGACGACATACCCTGCCGCTGGTGACAGCCTTCTTCCACTGGGTAGAGCAACAGCTCCAGGACATCGCCCTGCTACCGAGCAACCTCTTCACCAAGGCCTTGGCCTATGTCCATAGCCGCAAAGGTCCGCTCCAAGTCTTTCTGGAAGATCCCGACGTACCCATAGACAGCAACCACATCGAACGACAGATCCGACCGATTCCCCTGGGCCGGAAGAACTGGCTCTTTTGCTGGACCGAGTTGGGCGCCGAGTATCTCGGGATCATCCAGAGCCTGCTCAGTACCTGCCGGCTTCAGGGGGTGGACCCGTACGACTACCTCGTCGATGTCCTGCAACGGGTGGCCACCCACCCCGCCAAGGACGTGGCGCAGCTCACCCCAAGACTCTGGAAAGAGCACTTCGCCGCCAACCCCCTGCGTTCTCCGCTGTATCACGTCCGCAAGCCCGCATAAAGAACGCCGCGGGGAGACCGGTTACGAGGAGATGAATAATCGCCAGCGGAAGTAATGGCACAGAAACTCAAGGAGTTAAGTAGCGGTGTTGCACTTCAAGATTGAAATCGCCCGGCCTCCAAAGTGACTACACAGACGTGACGGCTGCTGCACTGTCGTTAAGAAACCCAATCGCCTTGTTAGATTGGCAATCTGCGAAATTATCTCCTGCTGCATCCAAACTTATGTGCAGTCTAGAGAATGGTTCAGACCCATTCCCTACGGTCTTCCCAGCCCTCTTTATCGATTTCGGGAATATTCTGCAATAAAGAAACTAGAGCCTCTACTTTGGTGCCTGGTTTGGGAAGATTTCGCAGCGCCTGCGCCAACTGACGTATTTCCCGCTCTGACAAGGTCAGAGAAATAGCCTGCGCTTCTGTCTTGCATTGCATAAGATATCTCCATTATGACTACGAACACTGCAGAAAGTATTTCGGCTGCTGAAATGTGTTATCTAAAGATAATGCTGCTTCTGCTGCAAGATAAGCTAGATCCAGTGCTGCTCTATTGCAATTTACGGCCTGCTTGAGCAGCTCGCTGCTAATGGACTCGGCATCGGCCTTGGATAACGTAATCTGATATCCCCCTGATTATGATTTCACCATTTCCATAGGGCACTCCTATTGCCAATATCTTGGAAAACGTATCCGTAGAGAGAATAACCGGCATTTGTTGGACTTCTCTGTCGTGATGTTGTCCTTGCAATCCTTCTTTTCACCATCGAAGCAGTAGTCGGTTTTCCTGCTGCAGCAGGTGATCTCGGATCAACAGCAGATAACGTCGATAACGCGATATCTCTGTTTCCATCAAGATTTTATGTTGGACGAGATCATCAGAACAGTCCTCTGGTAGAGCTTCGAGAACATTCTGCCATTTATCCTGCAGCACTTCATGACGATTCTCGAGCACATCAAGTACATCAAGCAATTCACTTCGTGCTTTCCCAATCATTTCCTGTTGTTGATTCATCAGTTGTCTAATGGCCACTGCTCGTTCTCCCATGTTTCAGCCGATCAGCACGGAGGCGAGGAGGGCAAAACGGTAGTGCCTGCCCCCCACGTCCTTATTTGCTAATGCGCCAGATAACTTGCTTTCTTGGTATACCGACCACGGAATACCCAGATCTGGTACCAGTTATAGAGAATCATGATGGGTACAAACCCCGTCATGAACAAGGTAAACACCGCGATAGAGTCTGCCGGGTTAGCAGCCTGCGCGATGGTCCAGGTGTTCGGGACGATGTAGGGAAACATGGTTGCCCACATGGCAAACCAGAGTAGTGCCACCACCCCTTCTCCCCAAAGCAACGCGATAAAATCTCTCTGCATCGAATGTGCCATCATCGATTTGAAGGCAGCAAAGAGCACCACCGCCAACCAAAGGGCCCATATCCACCAGTGGGGGCCGGTCCATTTTGCTGCCGCCCAAGGGAAAATGGCATACGACCAAATTACCACCACGACAATCGCGGCTAAGGCAATATAGGAAAATAAGGTGGTCCACTTTTGCGCCTTGACATTGATTTCATCTCCCGGCTCAAAGCGGGCACACAGATAGAGGCCACCTGCAAGTCCGGCGGCGATGACTGCACCAATACCGGTAAAGAAGGAGAAGGGCGTCAAGAAGGTCAATGCATTCCCGCTATAATGCGGCACGGGTGAATTGACAAACAACCCAGGCGCGTGTGCGGCCATAGCCGGGCCTACCTTCATGGGAAATCCCTGC